>NZ_CP007264.1:1317570-1646963 GCF_000585495.1 Thermococcus nautili | reverse complement strand
GGCTGAAGAACGTCAAGACCGGCGAGGAGAAGGAGATGAAGGTCGATGGAGTCTTCATCTTCATAGGCTACGAGCCCAAAACGGATTTCGTCAAGCACCTCGGCATAACCGACGACTACGGCTACATTCCGGTGGACATGTACATGCGCACCAAGGTTCCGGGCATATTCGCGGCCGGCGACATAACCAACGTCTTCAAGCAGATTGCGGTCGCGGTCGGCCAGGGAGCGATAGCGGCAAATTCCGCCAAGGAGTTCCTTGAGAAGTGGGGAGAGAAGAACGGGGAGTGATTAGCCCTCCATTCTCTTCTTTAGCTCTTCCTTCGTCAAGTAAACGATTTCGTTGGAATCGCCGATGATGTAGGGCTCTTTAATTTTCGTCGTTGAACCGGAGTCTATTATTCCACATAGATAACCCAGGAATGTGAAAATTATCACATCTACAGTGTAATTATCTCCGGTCACCAATGTTATCGTCAAAAACACAATCAAGAAAAGAAAACACCTCCTCATTCAAACACCCCCAATTCACTATCTTCCTCATCGTCATCGAAGAGGAGGCTCTTATCCAGGCTCAAAGCCACGAGAAAAACCATCAAAATCCACCAGGGCAGGAGCTTCAAAAACAGCCAGAGACCTTCAACCAGGCCATCTCCACTTAAGGAGTGACTCAACAACGGTGAACATGAAAAGGTTCACAAAGAATAGAACTGAGAACGTTTTACCATCGAAGCGCTTCTGACTTTCCTTTCTCACCACGCACTCACCGAAGTGAAACACTCACTCAAGTTTATTAACTTTGCTCCCCCGCTTCACCGGGAGCTTTCAGAATTCAACCTTCCAGGAAGCTTATCGAAAAACTTTCGGTCAAAGATGTTCATCCTTGAGCATAGAGTTATATAGTCGAACGTCGAGCTTCGCCCGGTGATGGACATGGTGGTTAGACCGAACGTTAAGGAACTCCCCGGGCCGAAGGCCAAGGAGATAATTGAAAGGAACTTCAAGTATCTCGCCACTACAACCCAGGACCCCGAGAACCTTCCGATAGTCATAGAGCGCGGTGAGGGAATAAGGGTTTACGACGTTGACGGAAACGTCTTCTACGACTTCGCGAGCGGTGTTGGAGTTATAAACGTCGGCCACGCCCATCCGCGCGTCGTCGAGGCGATAAAGAAGCAGGCCGAGAAGTTCACCCACTACTCGCTCACCGACTTCTTCTACGAGAACGCGGTTATCCTCGCCGAGAAGCTCATCGAGCTCGCTCCGGGTGACTTCGAGAAGAAAGTTGTCTACAGCAACAGCGGTGCCGAGGCCAACGAGGCCGCTATGAAGCTCGTCAAGTACGGAACCGGAAGGAAGCAGTTCTTGGCGTTTTACCACGCGTTCCACGGAAGGACCCAGGCCGTTCTCAGCCTTACCGCGAGCAAGTGGGTCCAGCAGGACGGCTTCTTCCCGACCATGCCGGGCGTTACTCACATACCCTACCCGAACCCCTACAGGAACACCTGGGGAATTGACGGCTACGACGAGCCGGACGAGCTCATAAACCGCGTTCTCGACTTCATAGAGGAGTACGTCTTCAGGCACGTTCCACCCCACGAGATTGGCGCGATATTCTTCGAGCCGATACAGGGTGAAGGCGGCTACGTCGTCCCGCCGAAGAACTTCTTCAAGGAGCTCAAGAAGTTCGCCGACGAGTACGGAATACTCCTCGCCGACGACGAGGTTCAGATGGGCATAGGCAGGACCGGAAAGTTCTGGGCCATCGAGCACTTCGGAGTTGAGCCGGACCTCATCCAGTTCGGTAAGGCCATCGGCGGTGGACTTCCGTTGGCAGGTGTCGTCCACAGGAAGGATATAAGCTTCGACAAGCCCGGAAGGCACGCGACCACCTTCGGTGGCAACCCCGTTGCAATAGCGGCTGGAATAGAGGTCGTTGAGATTGTCAAGGAGCTCCTCCCGCACGTCCAGGAGGTCGGAGACTACCTCCACAAGATACTCGAGGAGTTCAAGGAGAACTACGAGGTCATTGGCGATGCCCGTGGTCTCGGTCTCGCGCAGGCCGTCGAGATTGTCAAGAGCAAGGACACCAAGGAGAAGTATCCCGAGCTCAGGGACAGGATTGTCGGAGAGGCTGCGAAGCGCGGTCTCGTTCTTCTCGGCTGTGGCGACAACAGCATAAGGTTCATCCCGCCGCTGGTCGTCACCAAGGAAGAGATAGACGTCGCGATGGAGATATTCGAGGACGCCCTCAAGGCCGCCCTCAAGTGAAGTTTTTAACCCCTTCTCCCTTTTCTATTCCGGTGGTTGAATGGACGAGGCACTCGTTGAACTCTCAAGGTACGCGCCCTATGCCTTCGCGGTTGCAATAGGCCTGTTCGGGCTATACCTCTGGTTAAACCGCGAGAAATTCAGGAGCGTCAACGTTGTTGCCGTTGCGGGGATTTCAACCGCTCTCGTTGCCGTCGCCACGAAGGTTGTGAACATACCCGTGCCGGCGACTAACGGATACATAAACTTCGGCGACACGATGGTTATGTTTGTGGCAATGGTCTTCGGACCCGTCATAGGGGCCTTTGCGGGAGGCGTCGGCTCGGCGCTTGGAGACGTCATATCCGGCTATCCCGGATGGGCACCGATAACACTGGTTATCAAGGGCATTGAGGGTCTTGCCGTTGGCTACATATCCCAGAAGCTTGAGGGGACGGCAGGCCTCATAGTAGCAGGGACGATAGGTGGAATCCTAATGGTCTCCGGCTACTTCGTCTTCGAGTACTACGCCTTCGGTTTCGCCGCGGCGTACTCCGAGCTTCCAGTGAACCTTGTACAGGCGGTTACTGGAATAGTCGTCGGCACGGGGCTAGCAAACGCAATAAAGAAAAGGTATCCAGAAATCGAGAGCCTGCTTTAAACATCAAGCTTCTCTATTTCTTCCCAGACCCTTTTTTCTTCAAGGAACGGCTCAACAGAAATCCTGCGCGAAGCCTTCTTAATCTGACCAAGGTAGGCCGAGTCGGCAATAACCGCATCGTAGCCAAGCTCTTCTATGCGGTAAATCTTAAGCCCGAGACCCGTGAGGAAATCCTTGGAGTGCTCGATAAATCCCGGCCCCGCAAGCATGACGTCAGGGTTCATGCCATCGTTCTTAAGCTCCTCAATCGCCCTCAGGACGACTTCCCTGAGCTCGTTCATTTCGGGGCACCTTCCACAATTTTTACACCACTCGATGTTCCAATCCTGCTGGCCCCGGCCTCAATCATCTCAACGGCCTGCTCGTAGGTTCTGATTCCGCCGGCCGCTTTAACGCCCATCTCTGAACCAACTACCTTCCTCATCAGCCTGACGTCCTCAACCGTCGCTCCCCCAGTTCCGAAACCGGTCGAGGTCTTCACGAAGTCCGCTCCGGCCTCTTTGGCCAGCTCACAGGCCTTGACCTTCTCCTCCTCGGTGAGGTAACAGGTCTCGATTATGACCTTGACCTTTGCCCCTCTCTCGTGGGCTACCTTGACGACCTCCTCTATGTCCCTCTTCACGTAGTCGTAGTCCTTATCCTTGAGGGCACCTATGTTGATGACCATGTCGAGCTCGTCGGCACCGTCCTCAAGGGCTTTCCTCGCCTCAAAGACCTTAACCTCGGTCGGCGTCGCGCCGAGGGGGAAGCCGATGACGCTCGCGACCTTGACGTCTACCTGCTTCTCGCGCAGGTAGTCCTTAGCGAGCTTGACGCGGTAGGGGTTAACACAGACAGCGTAGAAGCCGTACTGAATCGCCTCATCGCAGAGCTTTATGATGTCCTCCCTTGTCGCGTAGGGCTTGAGGTTGGTATGGTCTATGTAGCGTGCAATCTCACGGGCGTCCATCAATGACCACCTAAAGTCGGTAGCTTGGAAGAACTATTTAGCGTTTTCTCTCCCCCGTTTGGAGAAAAACCCGAAGCATGGAGAATTTTCAAAGCGCATCCAGCTTTTTCAGCACCGATGTCAGCCGCTTTTCTATCTTAGGCTCCCCGAGGTCAGGTTTGACCTCTCCCCGAGCTATGGCCTCAAGAACCTTAACCGCGTTGTCCCAGTTCTCCTCCAGCGTTCTGCCCTTGGGAATGGGGTTCCTGAGGACGTGCCAGCGCCCGGTTTCCTCGGAGTAGACGAGAATCCTCGGAATGTAGTCGATGTCCATGAAGGTGTTGTCGAGGCTCAGCTCGATTCTAATGCCTTCGAGCTCGATGTAACCCTCCTCCCGGAGCTTCCTCTTCCAGTCCATGTTCCGGCCTCAACGGGGCAGTTTAAAAGCCCATCGCCAACTTTATATTTGGGGAAGGAAAAATATCACCCGAGGTGATTAGCATGGAGAACCCGTTCGAGATTACGGCGGTTATAGCGAGGGAAATCCTCGACAGCAGGGGAAACCCAACCGTTGAGGTCGAGGTTTACACCCCCGTCAGCATGGGACGTGCCGCGGTTCCAAGCGGTGCCTCAACCGGAACCCACGAAGCGGTCGAGCTCCGCGACGGCGGAAAGCGCTTCCACGGAAAGGGCGTCAGGAGGGCGGTTGAGAACGTCAACAAGATTATAGCACCAGAAATCATTGGAATGGACGTCACCTGGCAGAGGGACATTGACATGCTCATGATTGAGCTCGACGGTACCGAGAACAAGAGCAACCTCGGCGCCAACGCAATCCTCGGCGTTTCCCTGGCCGTTGCCAAGGCCGCCGCGAACGCCCTCGGGTTGCCCCTCTACCAGTACATCGGCGGAACCAACGCCTACGTCATGCCGGTTCCGATGAGCAACGTCATCAACGGAGGTGTGCATGCCGGCAACGAGCTGGACTTCCAGGAGTTCATGATAATGCCCGTTGGGGCTAAGAGCTTCCGCGAGGGAATAATGTGGGTCTCCGAGACCTACCACACCCTCAAGAAGGTCATAGCCGAGAAGTACGGCAAGAACGCCGTCAACGTCGGCGACGAGGGCGGATTCGCCCCGCCACTCAAGGAGCCGAGCGAGGCCCTCGACCTCCTCACCGAGGCCATCGAGGAGACCGGCTACAAGGTCGGCGACGAGATAGCCTTCGCCCTCGACCCGGCCTCAAGCGAGTTCTACGACGAGAAGCTCGGCAAGTACGTCGTTGGTGGAAAGGAGTACGACCGCGGAGAGCTCCTTGAGCTCTACAAGGAACTCGTGAGCAAGTACCCGATAGTCTCGATTGAGGACCCGTTCCACGAGGAGGACTGGGAGGGCTTCGTCGAGATAACGAAGGAACTCGGAAGGAAGGTACAGATAGTCGGCGACGACCTCTTCGTCACCAACCCGAAGAGGATAAGGAAGGGCATCGAGCTCGGCGCAGCAAACGCGCTCCTCCTCAAGGTCAACCAGATTGGAACGCTGAGCGAGGCGATAGATGCCGCCTACACCGCCTTTAGGGCCGGCTATGGAGTCGTTGTCTCCCACAGGAGCGGAGAGACCGAGGACAGCACTATAGCCGACATAGCCGTTGCCATCAACGCCGGCCAGATAAAGACCGGCGCTCCAGCCAGAAGCGACAGGAACGCCAAGTACAACCAGCTCATCCGCATAGAGGAGGAGCTTGAAGGAGTGGCGATATATCCGGGCAAGAAGTTCCGCAACCCGTTCCTCTGATTACCTTTTCTTGCTTTTACCATTTTCCCACAAACGTCCAGTTAGAGTTTTAACCCTCTCTTCTCATTCCATCCGGGTGCTTTGATGAGGGAAAGAAAGCTCAAAAGTATCCAAACCCTTCCTTCTCCTTTAAACACCGGAGGGGGCTCCGCCCCCTACAACCCCCAGGGGTGAGTTAAATGAAGAAATTAAAAATTTACATTCCTGGAGTTAAGTTTCCATCAATCTCTCTCACCGGAAACTACTGCGCGCTCAACTGCGCCCACTGCGGGAGGCACTACCTCGAGGGCATGAAGAAGCCAACGCGAAAGGAGCTCCTGAACTTCTGCCTCGACCTTGAGCGCTCCGGCGGGCGGGGCTGTCTGCTCAGCGGGGGGATGGATTCACGCCTGAAGGTGCCGATTGACAAGTACGCGGACGAAGTGAGGGAGATTAAGAGGAGAACGAACCTGAAGCTCAACGCCCACGTCGGATTCATAGACGAGAGCGATTTGGAGTGGTTGAAATACGTTGATGTCGTCTCCCTCGACTTCGTCGGCGATGACGGCGTGATAAGGCGAGTTTACAGGATAGACAAAACCGTAGAAGATTACCTTCGCATAGTTGAACTTCTCACCGAGAACGGAATCCGCGTGGCGCCCCACATAACGATAGGCCTTGACTTCGGGAGAATCCACTGGGAGTACCGGGCGATTGACCTCCTCGCTCAGTACCCGATAGACGTCCTAGTGCTGGACGTTCTCATCCCGACGAAGGGGACGGAGATGGAAAACGTCCCGAAACCGGGCGTTGAGGAGAGCCTGAAGGTCGTCGAGTACGCGCGCGAGCGCTTTGACGGGGAGCTGAGCATAGGCTGCATGCGGCCAACGGGAAGATGGCGGGTGGAATTCGACAGGGGGGCGGTTCTGAAAGGAGTTGACAGATTGACGAATCCGCCGAGGAAGGTCATCGAGTGGGCGAAAACAGTGAGGAACGTCGAGATAATCTACGAGTGCTGCGTTATGTAGGGCTCATCAAACCTCGCATCATCATAAATCAGAAAGGAGAACGCCAATCATCGCCCTAAAGCCTCAGAGCTCCTCTTTAACCGTAACGAAGGACACCATGGTTACCGTCTGACCGACACCCTTTATTTCCCTAAGCTTGTCAACGACGATTTTACCGACTTCCTCAGAGCTGGGGGCGCGGACCTTTATGAGAAGGTCCCACTCACCGGCTATTATGTGAACCTCGTAGACACCTTCGAGTGCCGCTATCCTCTCGGCGACCTGCCTCTGGGTCAAGCCGGAGTCGGGGTCGTATCTGGCGAGTATGAAGGCCGTCGTGCCCAGGTTGAGCTTCTTGTAGTTGGGCTTCACCGTGAACTTCTCTATTATGCCCTCGTCGAGAAGGCGCTTAATCCTGTAGTGGACCGTCGTCCTCGGTATTCCAAGCTTCTTGCTGAGGCTCGCTATGTTCTCCCTCGCGTTCTCGCGCAGTTCCTTCAAAAGCCTAAGGTCGATGGCATCAAGGTTGCCCGTCATCGCGACCCCCTTCGTCACCTATTCAACTACAATCGCATGGGATTGATGAGAAGGCTTATTTAAAGGTTTTCCCTTAGCCATTGGGCAAAGGCCCTCAGCGCCCGTCCCCTGTGGGAGATTTCGTTCTTCTCCTCGGTTGTCATTTCGGCAAAGGTCTTATCGAATCCATCGGGCTTGAAGATTGGGTCAAAGCCGAAGCCGCCGCTTCCCCTCGGCTCGGTCGTTATCTCGCCGTCCACCCTTCCAGTGAAGATGTGAAGCTCGCCGTCCCAGTAGGCTATGACGCTCTTGAAGTAAGCTTTTCTGTTCGTCTCGCCCTCAAGGAGCTTGAGGATTCCGTTGTAGCCAAGGGTCTTGTAAACGTAGGCCGAGTAGACCCCGGGAAAGCCCTTGAGCGCCTCTACGAAGAGGCCCGAGTCGTCGAGGAAGAAGGGGCCCTCAATTCTCTCAGCCAGCCATTTCGCGCCGTATTCTGCAACCTCCTCAAGGGTGTCCGCCTGTATCTCAGGATACTCAAAGTGGAGCTGGTAGACCTCAACCCCAAGGGGCTCGAAGTACTTCCTGGCTTCCTCAACCTTGCCGAGGTTGGAGGTTATGAACGCCAGCCTCATGAGACCACCGGAGAAGAGAAGAAAAGAGGGGTTAAAAGGTTTAGTCGATGGTGTAGCCGATTTTCTGAACGAGCTCCCTGCGCTCCTTCCTCTGCTCCTCGGTCTCAATCTTGTTCGCGGCCTTGCCGTCAACCACTCCAAGGACGCTCCGTCCGAGGTCGGTCTCGGCAACGATGACCTGGAAGGGGTTCTCACTGGCGCCGTAGACCATCGCCACAGCTGGGTGGTTCTTGACGGTGTTGAGGACGTTTATCGGAAAGGCGTTCCTCATTAGGATTACGAAGACGTGGCCCGCGCCGATTTTCACGGCGTTCTTCGCGGCTAGCTCTTCAAGCTCCTTGTCGTTTCCGGTGTAGCGGGTCAGCTGTGGTTTCGCCTCGTTCATGGCTATGCCGAACTTTATTCCCGGGACGGCCGTGAGAAGGGCTCTCGCGAGGTCATCAACGGTGAATATCGAGAAGTTACCCTGTCCGATTATGACTTCGACCCCCTCGGGTTTTTCAATGTCAACTACCTCTATCTTCACCATGGGCACCACCGGAAGAATTTAATACTCCAACGATATAACTTTTTCCGCCCCGGTGGTGCCGATAATGGGCGGTGTAAAAGAGGATGAAATAGAGTTCCTCGTTGAGCTTCTGAGCAAGTACCCCCTCGAAAGCCTCAGGAAGATAGCGTCAGCCGAGGGGTTGGATTACTACAGGTTGAAAAGGATTTACGACAGATACTACGGCAAGTACCTCGTCGTGAGCGCGACCTACAACATAAGGCTTCTTGGGCTGAAGAGCTTCGTGGGATTTCTGAGCGTTCCGGCGGATAGACTGATTGAAGTCGCCCTCAGAATGACCAAGAACCCCTTCATCGGCTACGTTAATCCTGCCTTCGGCTTCAAAAACGGGCTCTCGGTGATATTCTACGTCCCGAAGGACCAGGTGAAGGACATAGACGAGATGCTCGCCAAGTACTCAGACGACTTCGAGTACTACGAGGTCTGGGCCTATCCCCCGCCGAAGAAGCCCAAGGAGTGGGGCGACTGGGAGCTGAGCTACGACTACGCAATCCTCATGGACATCCTGAAGTGGGACGCGAGAACACCAATGAAGAGGATAGCGGAGCGCCTCGGGAAGACGAGACCGACGATAAGGTACATGATAAACAGACTTCAGGAGAAGAAACTCCTCGTCGGGTTCTTCCCCCTGGTCGACATGAACGTCCACGACAGGGGCGTGATTGGAATAGCGAGCGAGCTCAAAGAGGAAGTTCTCGACAAGTTCAAGGACTACGAGATTTCAGTTGGCTACCTCCCAGGGAGGGGCTATCTCCTTGAGTGGTTCTTCTCGTCAAGGGAGGACATGGGCGGAAAGGTGCTCGAATTCAGCGCCTACGTTGAGAAGCTCCTCGTTGAGTACTTCGAGCAGTCCTTCAAGGAGCTCAACGACAACAACAAGAAGACCGCGTTCCAGAGGATGGTAAAGAAGGACGGAAGCGGGTACCGGTCAATCCTTGAGTTTTAGAGGAGCATCGGGCAGTACTCCATGCCGTCTATCTCGCCGGTCGCCTGGTACTCAAGGGCCCTGCAGTCGTGGCAGATGTACTTGAACGGGCAGGTAGAGCAGGCCTCTATCTTGTCCTTCGTCATCTTCCAGAACGCCCTCAGCCTCTTCTTCCTGACGGCCTCCTTGAGGGTCATCCTGGTGAGGTCACCCACCACGTAGTTCCTGAGGAGCGGGCAGGGCAGAACGTAGCCCTCGGCAGTAACGGCGACGGTTCCGGCAAGGCAGTCGTGGTAGCGCTCGGTGCTGGGATTGTAGATTCTGCGAAGCTCGATGACGTTGAAGTTGAGTCCCCTGGCCGAACCCGGGAAGAGAACGTCCAGGTAGACCTCACCGTTGAAGTTGCCGAGGAACGAACCGGCGCGGAGCTCTTCAGGAGGAACGACGACGAGGGCGCCGTGGAGCCAGGGGTACGCCGAGAGCTCGTCGAGGGTGTGCTCCGGATAGCTGAGTTCCGCAATGAAGTTGACGCCTTCAATGGGCGTAACCTTGTCAAGGTCGTCTATGAGGACGACGGCATAGACCTCCGGGAACTCAAGCTCACTCGCGAACACTGCAAGGGCCAGAAGTGTCTCGACGTTGTCGTAGTTGGTCAGCCAGAGTTCCTTTCCGCCGAGTTTCCTGAACTCAAGGATTAGCTCCTTCATTCTCTCAAGGCTCATCGGCTCCCTGCGGAGGATGAACCTGTTGTTACCAATGCAACCGATGGACCTGGGGATTCCTCCAACCTCTGAGAACTTCCCCTTACCGGCGCCAATCTGAAGGATGAGCCTCTCGAGCTTACCGTTGTGGTTCTTACTTGACCACGGGGGCTTGGCGACACTAACCACCGACTGAGTCGGAATGGTTTGAAACACCGAACCTGCATGAACAGCCCTCTCCATTACCGCCCACCATAGAACGGTAGGAAAAACCATATTTATACTTTTTCTATTCGGATTTTGCTAACCATTCAAGATAGTATGCAAAAAACGGAAAAGTCATTCGGGAATCTGCCTGTCACCCTCAATCCAGAAGGTTCCCTCGTCGGTAACTTCACGCTTCCACACGGGGACCCGTTTCTTGACCTCGTCTATCGCCCACGAACAGGCCTCAAAAGCTTCCTTCCTGTGCTTCGCGCTGGCCACTATGAGAATCGTGTCCTCACCAACGGGCAACTCACCGTAGCGGTGCCATATTAGCATGTCGAGAATCGGGAAACGCGACAGCGCCTCCTCCCTTATTCTGGCCATCTCTGCCTCAGCCATCTCAGGGTAGGCCTCGTAAATGAGCTTGTGAACCTTCTTCCCGTGACTCTCGTTCCTGACCTGGCCGAGAAAGACAACGTAGGCCCCGCTCTCCGGGACGCGGAGGAGCTTTATCGCCTCATCAACGCTGAAGGGTTCCTTCGTCAGTCTAACCTTCACGACGACCACCTAAGGGAGTACCTCCGGAAGGTTTAAAGTTTTCATCTCTGAGCGGGGAGGGGTGAGGGCATGAGGAAACTCACTGTGCTACTGCTGGTACTCATCGCAATCTCCGCTGGATGCATTGGAGGAACCACCCCTCAAACTCAGTCTCCAACCGCATCCCAGACCGGCTCAACCCAAAGCACCTCAAGCGTTACGTCGACGGCCACATCCGCTGAGAAAACATCGATTAACCCGTTCCAGGCACTTCAGGAGATAAAACAGTACACATACACCGAAAACGCGAGCGTTGAACTCAGGATAAACATGACGGCCGGCAACATAACCCAGCAGACCAACGTCAGCCTCGTCATAGAGGAGAGGGGATACGTCGACCTCGATGGGATGAAGGCAAGAATACAGACGAGGACGACCACGCTGCCCGATAACGTGACCCTTAACACGACCTGGGTTGTAATCGGAAAGAAGGTTTACGTTGAGAACTTCGGAAACGTGACTGTTGAGAACAACACCGCCTTCTGGCGTGTCAACCCCGTTTCTCTCGCGAGGGAACTGCTGAAGCTCAAGCCGGTGGGCAACTACACAGAAAACGGCACCCTCGTCCTGGTGTATTCCGTTCCGGAGGAGCTCATCCTCCCGCTGGCGGGGCTCTACTTCACAACGCCGGAGATGAACACCACGGTGACCGACGCAACGGCCGAGCTGTACTTCACGGAGAAGGGCTTCACGGGAATGAAGCTCACCTACGGAATCCTCGCGACGACGACCACGAACGGCATCGGTGGGGAAATCAAGGTCACGGAAAGGGGCCTCTGGAAGGGAACCATAAGAATAACCTCGGTCAACAAAAAGGAGGACGTGAAGGCGCCGTCTACCTGAGCTCGACGACGTCGAAGGTGTTGTAGGCCAGGTCCACGAGGAGGAGCCTGTTGAGAAGTGGCTCGCCGAGACCCGTGAGGAGCTTTATGACCTCCATCGCCTGGATTGAGCCGACGACACCTGCGGTTGCCCCGATTATGGGGAACTTCCCCTTCTTTTCCCTGACACTCGGAAAAATCTCGCGCAGGTTCTTCGTCTTTCCGGGAACTATCGTCGTCACCTGACCGAACGTCCCCTCGACGGCCCCGTGAACAAGAGGGATACCCTTTTTCTGCGAGTAGTCGTCGAGAAGAAAGCGCGTCTCGAAGTTGTCGAGGCAGTCAACGATGACGTCAACGCCTTCAAGGACTTCCTCAACGTTCTCCGCCGTGAGCTTCCCGACGAAGGTCTCTATCCTTATGTCGGAGTTAAACCTCTCAAGCTTCCACTTCGCCGAGAGGGGCTTGGGGTTCTTGTTTAAATCCTCCTCCCAGTGGAGTATCTGCCTGTTGAGGTTGCTTAACTCGGGCTTCTGCTCGTCTATGAGAAGGAGCGTCCCGATTCCGGCAGAAGCAAGGTAATAAGCTACCGGACTTCCGAGACCGCCAACGCCGACGACGGCCACCTTGGCTCTCTTCAGCTTCTCCTGCCCTTCCTCCCCAAAAATCATTATCTGCCTGTCGTATCTTTCCAGTTCCCTCTCGCTCAGCATCTCAACCACCGCTCACAGGGGGGAATATCGCAACTATATCCCCGTCCCTCAGAATCTCGTCGAAGCGGACGTAGCGACCATTCCGCGAGACGTTGACGTCGGCCAAGTCATCGTCCTCGGCGAAGACCTCGTTCTTGAGAACTGGGTGCCTCTCCTTGAGGATTTCTATAAGCTCCCGCACCGTTATCCCGTCGGGGACCTCAAGTTCCTCCTCGCTCTTGCCGACGAGGGAGCGGTAGCGGGCGAAGTAGCGAACGGTAACCTTCATCTCGACCACCGGGGAAAGTTGGAGAGGAAGTTAAAAAGGGTTGCTGGGCAGGTTTATTTCTTCCACCCCCAGGCATCGGCAGGAAAATCGCGGAGAGCGCTTTTTCCAAGGTCCACCTCAGAGTAATCCATAAATAATCTTATCGTTCCTCCGTACACCCCATAGAAGTTCCCTCGGAGCCGAGCAGGCATAGACCGCGTAGAGAGTGTATGAGAGCGCAACGAGAGGTGACCTGTAAAAAAAGAGCCACGAGAGAACAATGAGAACTGAGTAAAAGACTTTCTCCGCTTTCTCGCTTGAAACAACGGTGTCCCTAACAATTCACGCGATAATCCCCGATGAAACACCGAGGAGAGCACCCCAGAGTGCGAGGGTATAAATCGTCAGGTCACTCCAGTTGAGGACGAAGGACTCCAAGAGCGCGAGAACATAAACGGGAGTGAAAAGGAGTTCATCACCGTCGAATCGGGAATTCTGCCGGGAGTCGTTGAAATCAGGGCGAGGGTAAGCATAATCACGTTGAAGAGGACAAAAGCCCAGTTGGCCGAAACGTTGAAGACAGAAGATAAGACAATCGCAATTGGAATCAGGAGTAGGTTGTAGAGTATCGCAACGAGAAAGACTCTATCAGGGTCGGGGCAGTTCATTCACTCACCTCCCGGTTTTAGTACGTCATTATCCCTGTCCAGCCATCGAGGCGTTCTCACCCGCTTCTTTCAATGACCTCAGGTAACCATCCCTGATTGCATAGGCATAGAGAAAGGCCCACAGGGCGTTTTTTCCGTAAACACTGAGTTTGAGGGGCTTATCAACCACATAGCTCAGATAAAAAGCAACAAAGGCGCTCACTAACAACACCGAAAGGGGCATGGCCTCACTTCCGTTCTTAAATATCCACCAGACTTCAACGCTCCAGAGCAGGAGCATCAAGAGTATAACAACAAACGAAAAATCAAAGCTTTGGGCATAGATGTGAATAAGGGCCTCCATTGATAAGAGGTACAGGGGAAGCAGGAGGAGTACCTTGAACGTGAGGTTGCCCACTAATCACCACCCCACGATTTTAACACATGGCAATTAATAAATTATTCCTCTAAATTGTGTGAGTTACCATTTTCAGCTTCATAAACTCAGGGATAAAAGACTTCTAAGAGCTAAGCTATGATTCCAACATACAGCACAACTAAAAAGATAGCCTCAGTTAAGCCCAATCCCGGCAAACGACTGATGGTCTTCTCTAACATTAATGTTTCAAAATATCAATTCCCCGCTCCCTGAATTCCTAAGTTTCACATCTTCCAAGATTTCCACCACCCATTCGTGCTTCCGTCTTGACTGTCAACAGGGGATAACTACTTTAGAGTCCCCACTACGGCTTATGGTTTTTGTTCCCTTTTCCGTTCTGTAGTCTTCTCTCCAGTTCTTCTGGGGTCAGGTATTCGATTTCGGTTGAGTTCCCGATGATGTATGGTTCCTTAAACCGCAATAATGGACGTTTAATCTTCCCCTTGGAATCAAGGAAGTAAATAACAAGAATACTTAAAAACGCCGGGATTAAACCATCAACTATATTTCCCCAGAAAACACTTTCAAGAAAGAATACTGAAAAGAAAATTAAGAGATACACTCTTATCCTAATTTGAATCACCCCCCAAATGTTGCTTAAGTATGTTGTACACTTCCACTATTACACTTGTTATCGCGGTAACCTTTGCAGCACTAATGCCAGCACTGACGCTTACTTCTGCTAATGCTGTTGCGGCCCCAGCAGTGGCTCCAGACGCCAAGGGAGCTACATAATATTCCATAAATTTCTTCTCATAATAGTTTCCGTAAGTTAGTGTTACTGTTGTTTCGGTTGAATCTAAAAGCTGGTTGTCATTGTAGATCTCGATGCTGAAAGCATGTGGAGTGGGAAGCCATTTAAAAACTTGGCATTTTGAAACTCTGTGTCCACAGTTCTCTTTTGTTACAATTTCTGAATCCAAAAAATCAAGAAAACTGCCATAATTGAATTCATTCTGAGCTAAATCGTTGTTTATGTTGACTCCAATACGAAACTCCTTCCTTCCAGGGTTTAGCGTGGGATTGGTATTGCCTAGAGTTCTACTTAAATCAATTAACTCTCCGTCCATTCTAATCCTAGCAGTAACATCAATGTTGGCACTTAAAGGATTGTTCACAATCACTGAACACCATAGCTCTCCAGGAATACTGACTTTCTCGGGACATTCAATGGATATTATCTCAACATGACTGGTATTAGAACCGGAGATAATATTAATCTTCCCACTCCGCGAGTCCTCCCACAGCTCCTGCCCATTCACGAGCCTGTAAACCTTAACAGTGTAAGAATGCTCCCCAGCAACGGCAAGCCAGTGCAGAGTCACCGAAGCGCCAGAGGTACCAACGTTAAGTTCTTTCGAATCCTTAAGCTCATCATCAATGTACAGCTTAACCAGGGCCCTCTGAGTGCTCGAATAACTGCTGTCAATCTTAACGTTAAACTTAACGGTATCACCCGCCTTCGGATGGGCAGGCTCAGGAGATACGCTGACTATCCTAAGGCTCCCCGCGGACGGAGTAGGCGAAGGCGATGGAGTGCCGGAACTAGCAACGACAACTATCTCACTACTGTTATCCCTTGAGTACATCAGATTGGGCCCAAACTTAAAGATTCCCGAATAACCGTAGGTTCCATGAACAGGGTATACCACTGGACCAACTGAGATGCTCACCGTGTCGTGGGCCTGGACTGTAACGGAGCCACTCCTGTCAAAGGAGTGGGTTTTGTAACTGCTGTCCTTGTAGGAAGCGTGAAAGCTCCACTGACCCGAAATCGGCACATCATTCTCGTTCCTGATTTTGATTGTGAAGGACACCGAAGACCCCTCGGTTATCTCTGTTTTGGACGGAACTATCTCAAAGAACACCTTAGAGGGGCCAATACTAAGGTTTGCTGTTATAGTTTTGGAGTAACTTTTTACAGCAACCTGGACATCGGAACTTGAGCTAGAGGACGAAACGGTTGGCTGTGAGGGGTTTGACATCGGAAGCGGTGTGGGAGTTGAAAGGTAGCTGATTTTAACGGTTCCGCTTACGGTAACCTGTGTTTTTCCGTTGAAGTTAACCGTGAACTTCTTGCTCTTCCACAATCTAGTGCCATCATCGGGATGAACCATCGAGTATTTAACTGAGTCACTTCCACTGGAATCTGTGAGGTTTATTTTAACGTCGGAAACAGCGTTGTGCTCGGCCCTGAAGGAGACCTCGATATGGTAAGTGGCCTTTGTTGAGGTAACGTCATCAACGACGACGCTCACGTTTTTTATGGAGATGTAGCCGTAGTTGCTGTTCACATCAAGGGCAATATCGTAGTCAGAAGTTAAGCGGGAGGTCTGCAAATTAGAAATAGAACCGACTAGGGGATAATCTGAGTTACCAGAGCTCCCGGAAGTAATGGTTCTGCACTTTAGGGGATTTTTCTCGCAGGGGTCTATTATAATCGGTGGATTTTCAGGAGGTCTAAATTTCCATTCGGAGATGGTCTTAGAGTACACCACCAGAGCATCCTTGAGCTCGGCAACTTCCCTGTTGAGCATTGCCTTAACGTCTAGATTGTTGTTCCCGAGTTTCATGGCATTGACCAAAACGTAAACCCTGCGAAGTTGTCTGTAAGCCTCAACGGCAGTGGGCCAGTAGTAACTGCCGGACTTTACATCCCCGCTCAAGTAAATTAGACCTCCATCCCTTACTGCAGTCCACTTAGAGTGAATGAGAATTGAATCCATACCCTTCGCAAGGGAATCGAGGGCTGATGACATTCCGCCAACATCACCTGAGAGGTAGGCATGGTAAAACTCCGACCACTGGTCCGAAAGGTCAGGAACTATTTGCCTCTTGGCGCTTCCGTAGATTCTCATTGCATCTTCACGGGACTTAGCGGCATTAGGCCACTTCCACTTCTCCAATGCCCAGGTTTCGTAGTCAGCGTACTTGAAGCCGACCATCACGAAGGCCTGTGAAAAGTTGGTGAGGAAACGTCCCATGTCAAAGCCCGAGGTTATGTTATCCGCGTTCTTGGCAATGTACTCCTCAAGTGCCTTGATTTCATCATCTGTCCAGCCCTGGGCTTTCAGTTCGTTTACCGTTTCGGCCGGGAGGCCGTTCTTCTTTATCTCCTCGGCCATCTTCCTAAGTTCATCGGCGGAATAGTATAGTTGTACTCCAGATTTTTTAAGCTCCTCAAGCGCGAGCCAGATTTGGGCCGAGATGTTTGCTGAGTTAAGCTCGCCCTGGCGGGAGTTCTCTATTAGCTTTTGGGCAAGGGTTGCGTTGGGATTGCCGCTGTAGAGGCTCTCGTTGAAGGCGACGACAAGGTAAGCCTCATCGTTGAGAATTCTCCAGAAGTCATCGTACGCTTTGTCCCCGTTGACTTCATTCGCCAGAACCATCGGTGTCGATACCATTGCCCCATAAACCAGGGCACCTAACATTATTCCGATAATCAACACTCCCAGCCCTCGTTTCATATGACCACCAAGCATCGGAAAAAAGTGTTGCTAAAAAAGTTTTCTCTCAGAATCTTGATTACTCGTATCCCATCACAAGAGATTATTGAAGAAACGGCAAAAAGTAAATCACCAGGGAACACTCTTCCAACCCATTCTATAGGCGAAGTAGTTGGCCCCCCAGTGAACGAAAGGCGAGACGACGAGGAGGAATATAATCTGCCCGCTGGAAAGGGTCTTGACTGGGTAGGCGAAGGCCAGGGCGCTTATGAGAAAGCCGAGCTGGTCGAGGCCTATCGCCGGGGCACCGCGCGGAAGGTTCGCGCGCCTCTTGAAGAAGCTACCAACGAGGTCGCCGACAAGGGCACCGAAGGATAGCAGGAAGGCCAGCTTAACGGCAGTCACAAGAGAGCCGTAGAAGTCCGGCGTTATAAAGTACTGGATTACCCCAACGAGCGTCCCTATAGCGACACCACCGATGAAGCCCCTCCAGGTCTTCCCGTCGCCGAGAAGCCGTTTTCCGTCCCTCCATTTCCGTCCACCGTCTATCGGCCTCCCCCCTCCAACGAGTACCGGGGAAGCATTGGCTACGTAAGCGGGAAGGATGTACCAGAACGCCCAAAAGATGGACTCCAGCCCCATTCTACCACCAGGGAAATAAGCTGGGAACCTTTTATAAGGATTGAGGGATAAGAGTGGGAAAAGGTGGTTGGAATGATAAAGAAGCTCGTTGCAATCGTGCTCCTGGCACTGCTCCTGTGGGGGGCCTACATCGCCTACGCGCTCCTGAGCTCACCTCCAAAGTTCACGGCCCGCTGGGGCAACGTGACCGAGGCAAGCACCGAGGTCGTCATCCAGGGCGAATGGAGCAAGCCCATCATCCTCCCGGTTTCAATGAACAACGTCACGATGAACTTCATGGGGCTTACTGTTGCATGGACCGACAGGGTGAAACTGTCAGAGAAAAACGCTCTCGTCGTCCTCGGCATAGACAACCACAACCTCGTGAGGGCGCTCTTCGACTACCTCAACAACGGGCAGAACGGGACGGCGAAGATTTCCTTCAACGGCAGGCTCCTGAAGGTGATTCCCCTGAAGTTCAGCGTGAAGCGCAACGTCCACATGGACCTGCTTGGGAAGCTCAACTTCACTGCGGAGAGCAAGCCAATCCTTGGAGGCCTCGCGTACACCCCAGCCCTGCTGAGCACCAAAGTCCGCTGGGGCGGGGAGAAGGGAAACAGGGGAATACTCATCGCCGATATGGAGTTCTACAACCCCAACTCGTTCCCGATTCCGGTGGCAAACCTGACGTTTGACCTCTACGCGAACGGAATCAAGATTGGAACCGGCTACCTGCCGAAGTCCACGGTCATTCCCGCAAAGGGATACGCGACCGTCACAGCCGTCATAGAGCTCGATGAGAACGTCCTGCCGAAGGTCTGGACCCTCCACGTGAAGAACGGCGAGGAGAGCACCGTTGAAGTCCAGATAACGCTCTCGACGACCATCCTCGGCAACACGGTCCAGATACCGCTCAAAACCGAGAAGAAGGTTGTAAAGACCAACATAATGGAGGGCATCAACGAGGCGCTCTCCCAGCTCACGCGGGGATGAGCTTTTAAAGGCCCGCTTCTCCTTTCTCTTTACGGTGAGGGGAATGAACGTTAAGGAAATCCACGAGTTTCTCAACCGGCTGTGGGACGACATATTCACGCTCAACGATGAACTCAAAGCCGAGCTTCCGGAGAAGGGCTTCAAGGTGGAAGATGTAGAGGAGGTCTTTGGAGCCTACATATTCCTCGACGGCGAGTGGGTCAGGATGGACTACCCGCACCCTGCCTTCGAGGTAAAGCCCCAGATTGAGGTAGGTGCGACGCCCGAGAGCTACTACTTCGTCGTTGCCGTTCCAAAGGAGAGGATAAGCGAGGGCTTTTTGAGCCTGTTCCTTGAACTCTTCCCGAGGAGCTTCATCTACGGGAGTGAGAACTTCCTGAGCGACGTTTACAACTGGAGGCGCGACGGAAGGGTCTCGCCGAGGGAGGTCCTTGAGAGGATTGAGGGGAGCGGGGAGAAGGTCTTCCAGTTCGAGGCGAACTTCGGAAGTTTAGAGGCGCTCAAAAAAGGCCTTGAGAGGCTGATTGACGTTGGAAGGGAATGGGAAATCTTCGACCTTTGAGGCCTTTCCGGCGGAGCTTCAAGAGTATTACCGTAAGCTCTTCGGGAAAGAGGCAGAGGAGATAATGGCATCGCTCAGAACACCGGTCGAGAAGTACTATATCCGAGTGAACACCCTAAAGACGAGCAGGGACAAGCTGATGCGAATCCTCAGGCGGGAGGGACTGAAGCCGAAGAGGAGTCCCTACCTCAGGGAGGGCATCTACTTCGAGAGGGAAGGCCCCAACTTTCCAGACGACTACGAGCCGGGGCTGAAGGTCGTCAGGGCCAACAAGTTCGCGAGCGAGAGCGTCTACCAGGGGGCGAACCTCTACGCGCCGGGAGTCCTTCAGGCGGACAAGAGCATAAGGCCCGGCGACGAGGTCGAGATTAGGGACCCGAGGGGACTTCTCGTCGGGATTGGGATTGCCAAAATGAGCGCCAAGGAGATGATAGTTTCGACGAGGGGTTTGGCCGTTGAGGTTACGACTCCAAAGTTCAAACTTCCCAGTTTGAGCGAGCTGGAGAGCTTTAAGGAAGGCCTCTTCTACGCCCAGAGCCTGCCCTCGATGGTGGTCGCCCACGTCCTCGAGCCGAGCGAGGAGGAGCTGATAATCGACATGGCGGCCGCTCCCGGCGGAAAGACGAGCCACATAGCGCAACTCCTTCAGAACAGGGGTGAAATCATCGCGATTGACAAGTCGAGGAACAGGCTTAGGAAGATGGAGGAGGAACTGAAAAGGCTCGGTGTGAAAAACGTCAGGCTCATCAGAATGGACGCGAGGAAACTGCCGGAGCTCGGGCTTCAGGCTGACAAGATACTCCTCGACGCCCCGTGCACCGCCCTGGGAATAAGGCCGAAGCTCTGGGAGAGCAGGACGCCGAGGGACATAGTGGCTACGGCCCGCTACCAGAGGGCCTTCATCTGGGCCGCGATAAAGTCACTCCGCCCGGGAGGAGTTCTGGTTTACTCGACCTGCACGCTGAGCTATGAGGAGAACGAGGCAAACGTCAGGTTCATGCTGGAGAAGGGCCTGAAGCTGGAGGAGCAGGCCGTTTTCATAGGCTCCGAAGGAATCGGACTTGACAATGTTCAGCGCTTCTATCCAAACAGGCACTTAACCCAGGGCTTCTTCATAGCAAGGCTCAGGAAGGTGTGAGCATGAAGAAGTACTCCCTCCTGGCCGTGGGAATAGCGATAATTGCGCTCCTCCTCTGGTGGGCCGGGATAAGGGACGTCGTGGAG
The DNA here is from genome assembly GCF_000585495.1 of Thermococcus nautili. Classification (NCBI taxonomy): domain Archaea; kingdom Methanobacteriati; phylum Methanobacteriota; class Thermococci; order Thermococcales; family Thermococcaceae; genus Thermococcus; species Thermococcus nautili. The sequence goes on along the minus strand of NZ_CP007264.1, from coordinate 1,626,486 downwards.
ATTCTACGGGGAGCAAGGCTCGACTACTTCCTGCTCGCGGTTCTCATGTACGTCCTCGGGCTCCTGTCGTGGGGCCTGCGCTGGCGCGTTCTCCTCAACGCCCTTGGAGTGCGGGCGAGCTTCACGAAGATACTCCTGGCTTTGCTCGCGGGAATATTCGTCAACAACGTCACCCCTGGAGCGAGGGGCGGTGGAGAGCCCGTCAGGATGTACTTCCTGGCGAAGGAAACGGAGAAGCCCTACGGCCAAGTGTTCGCGACGGTTATGATGGACAGAATCCTCGACCTGATTCCGGTCGTGGTTATGCTGGCCTTTTCCACCGCCTACGTTTACAGGCTCGGTTCGCTTTCGCTCACGGCAGTCCTTGTACTGCTTGACCTGGTCTTCGCGGGACTCATCCTCTTCACCCTCGGAATCCTGCTGAGCGAGAGGAAAACAAAGGGGGCCCTCTACTGGTTTTTCAGGCTCTTCGAAAGGCTTGCACCCGGAAAGGCCGAGAAGTACCGGGACAGGTTTGAGAGAGCGGTCGAAGTTGACGTGCCGAGGTTCCAGAGCGACTTCAGGTTTTTGATTAGACACAAGGGCGTTTTCCTGCTCGCACTGGTTTACTCAACCGCCTCGTGGCTCTTCACGGTTTTACGGACTTACTACGCCTTCCGGGCCATCAACTACCCCGTTTCCCTCGTGGACGTTATGGTCGTCCAGATGGTCGGGATAGTGGTCGGCATGCTGAGCGTCATCCCCGGTGGGGCGGGCATAATCGAGACCGTGAACTCGGGAATCTACGTCCTCCTGGGGATAAACAAGGAGATAGCCGTCACCGCGACGCTCCTCGACAGGCTAATCTCCTACTGGATTCCAACGGCCCTCGGGGCCCTCGTGACGACACACTTCGGGGCAAAGCTGAGGAGAAAAGGTTTAATTGGTAGGGGCCGTAGATAAGGGGGATTACCATGAGGTTCGGCGTCGTTGCGAGAAGGGACCGGCCAGAGGCCCTGAAGCTGGCCTACCGCGTCTACGATTTTCTTAAGGTCAGCGGTTACGATGTTGTGGTTGACGAGGACACATACAGGCACCTGAAGGAGTTTGAGGAGGCTGATGTTCTCCCGCTCGAGGACTTCGACGTGGACTTCATAATCGTCATAGGCGGTGACGGAACCATTCTCAGAGTCGAGCACAAGACGAAGAGGGACATCCCCATTCTTGGCGTCAACATGGGCACCCTCGGCTTCCTCACGGAGGTCGAGCCCCACGAGACGTTCTTCGCGATAAGCAAGCTGATTGAGGGCGAGTACTACATAGACGAGCGCATAAAGCTCAGAACTTACCTTGACGGCAGGGCCAGCGTTCCGGACGCGCTGAACGAGGTTGCAATCCTCACGGGAATCCCGGGCAAGATAATTCACCTCCGTTACTATATCGACGGTGGACTCGCCGACGAGATTCGGGCGGATGGCCTCATAATCTCTACTCCCACAGGCTCAACCGGCTACGCGATGAGCGCTGGCGGGCCGTTCGTTGACCCGAGGCTCAGCGTTACTGTGATAGCTCCCCTCGCGCCGATAGCGCTGAGCTCGAGGCCGATGGTAGTGCCGGCTGAGAGCAGAATAGACGTTCGCAACATGGCCCTGAAGAGGGAGATAGTGCTCGCCATAGACGGTCAGTTCTACACCTACCTGCCCCCCGAAACCGAGATAACGATAAAGCTCTCGCCGAGGAAGGCGAAGTTCGTGCGCTTTACGAAGGAAATCTACCCGAAATACACGCTGAGGCTAAAGAAGAGGTTTTAAAGGGGCTCGAACTCCTTGAGGAGGAGAGCTTTCTCCTGCTCGCTCAGAACGGAGTCGTCAACGAAGATTACGAGACCCGAGCCGTGCTGGAGAACGACGTGGTCTTTAAGGTTCGTGAGGAACTTGAAGACCGTTCTGAAGTCGTTGTAGAGGAGCAGATACTCAACGCAATCTATTAGAACCGCCGAGCCAGGATTGTCACGAACGAAACGGAGAATAACATCGTGAAGAACGTGTAAGGCGGTGGGATTCACACCACCGGAAACCTGCGTCACCCAGACTGTTGAGACGTTGTCAAAGCCCTCGTACATCCCCGGGGACCTAGTGACGGCCAGAACAGGGAAGTTAGCACTCTTCAGGAGCTCGATAACGTCTAGGAGTCTGTTCTTGGAAAAGACTACGTGGGCACCAAGGGCAGACTTCTGACCTGCCTTCGGTGGAGCAGGAAGGTAGCGATTTTCCATGAGACGAACGTAGTAAACCACGGAGTATATCACACCTATTATTGAAACGAAGTAGGTCACCCATTGGAAGTAATAGAAATCCGAAGTACAACAAAAGTCATCAATCAAGTCCGTGAGCCTGCCCACAAAGGCTATGGAGAGGAATATAACCGAGTACTTAACCATCATGTTTAATTCGGGGTCATAGCGGTTCATTCGCCTCGCCATAAAGGCGAGAGCATACCCTACTGCCAGTAGAAGAACCAAATCCATTGCAACGACATAAAGGGGCACAGCTAATCCCATGTCACCTCAACCTCGTCCGTTCTGAACTTCTGCTTTACGATGGTTTCGTCGAGCGAGAACCTTATTCCGGCTTTAAACATCCTCAGACCGGTGTAGGCTATCATCGCCCCGTTGTCCCTGCAGAGGTCGTAGGGCGGAACGAAGAACTCAACGCCCCTGTCCTCGGCCATGATTTTTAGCATCTCGCGGAGGCGGTTGTTGGCGGCGACTCCACCGACGAGAACGACCTCATCTTTACCGGTGTGGGCTAAAGCCCTCTCGGTGACCTCGACCAGAGCGGAGAAGGCCGTCTCCTGGAAGGAGTAGGCCAAATCCTCGACGCGGTATTTGCCGGTGCGGTACTTTCTCACGGCCTCGGTCAGAACGCCTGAGAAGCTCAAATCCATTCCCTTAACCGCGTAGGGGAGCTCTATGTAGCGCTCACCTTTAAGCGCGAGCTTCTCAATCTTCGGACCGCCGGGGAAGCCGATGCCAAGTTCTCTCGCGAAGGTGTCTATCGCGTTGCCTATGCCTATGTCGAGGGTCTCGCCGAAGACGCGATAGCGACCGCCCTCTAAAGCTAAAACCTGGGTGTTCCCTCCGCTCACGTATAAACCAACGGGGTCCTTAACCCCGAACATCTTGGTTATCTCGACGTGGGCTATGCAGTGGTTTACCCCAACGATTGGCTTGCCGTACTTTATCGCCAAAGCCCTCGCCGCTGTTGCCACAACCCTCAGAGCCGGGCCGAGACCGGGCCCCTGGGAGAAGGCTATAACGTCAACGTCCTCCATCGTTATCCCGGCCGTCTGAAGGGCCTTCCGGAGAAGGGGCTTGAGAAGGCGCGCGTGATGCTCAGCGGCTTCCTTCGGGTGGATTCCGCCCTTTTCGGTTGTGAGAGTGTCGAATACGTTGGCAAGGACTTCCTTCTCAGTCACGATGCCTATGCCGAGAGTGTGTGCGGTTCCCTCTATACCGAGCGCTATCATGACGGTCGAAAAATGAAGGGTGAGAGTATAAAAGGCTACCGGATGGCAAACGTTTCAAAACAAAAAGTAGGGAAATCATCCACGAAGCGCCAACCACCTCAAGGCCTTTGCCGCGCGCTCCGGTGTGGGGAAGTTCTTGATTCCGTTCTCCTCCAAGAGCTTCACACCACCGCGAACCAGCTCGCCGGCCATGAAGTTAACCACAACCGGCTTGTCGCACTTCGCCTCGATTACGGCTTTGGCTATCTCCTCGCTCGGAATGAAAATCGGCGGGACGCAGATTACCAAGAGGGCATCAACGTTCTCGTCCTTGCATACAACTTCAATCGTCCTCTTATAGCGCTCGTAGTCGGCATCTGCGATAAGGTCAACCGGGTTTCTGGTGGAGCACTGAGGCGGAAGGAAGGAGCGGAGCTCCTTGACGGTCTCATCGCTCAGCTTGGCTATTTCAAGGCCGAGCTTTTCGAGCTTGTCGGTGGCCAAAACGCCCGGTCCTCCGGAGTTGGTGATTACGGCAATTCTCTTTCCAGCTCTGGGATACATCTCGAAGGCTTTGGCCGCATCAAAGAGTTCCTCCATCTCCTCGACCTCTATCGCCCCGGCCTGCTTAAAGGCCGCGCGGTAGATTTCGTAGCTTCCAGCCAGCGAGCCAGTATGGCTTGCCGCCGCTTTAGCCCCGCTCTCGCTCTTTCCGGCCTTGAGGATTATAACCGGCTTCCTCTCGCTCGCGTAGCGGAGGGCCTTCAGGAAGCGCCTGCCCTCCTTAACTCCCTCGATGTAGAGGGCTATCGCCTTGGTGTTCTCATCGTCCGCGAAGTACTCAAGGAAGTCGCTCTCGTTCAGGTCGGAGGCGTTTCCATAGGAAACGAAGGCCGAGAATCCTATCCCCTCGTCGTTGCCCATCGCCAACGCCGCACCGCCAAAGGCCCCGCTCTGGCTGATTAAGGCCAGTCCACCGGGGTTAACTCTAACCTCGAAGGAGCCGAAGAACTTGCCATGAACGCCGAAGATTCCGGCACAGTTGGGGCCTATAACGCGAACGCCGTGCTTCTTGGCTTTCTCAACCATCTCGCGCTCAAGCTCCTCGTTCCCTACCTCGGAGAAGCCCGCACTTATAACGACGGCGCCCCTAATGAGCGGGCCGATTTCATCGATTAGGGAGGGAACGAACTTGGCGGGAATCGCTATTATGGCGGTGTCAACCGGCTCTTCAAGCTTCTCGCGGATTCGGAAGGTTCTTCCGGCGACCTCAACCCTTCCGCCCTTCGGGTTGACGGGAATTATTTTACCCTCGAAACCGCCCTCGACGATGTTCCTGAGGATTTCGTAGGCTATCGCACCTTTCTTGAAGGAGCCGAAGACGGCAACGCTCTTGGGATAGAAAAAGAAGTCAAGGCTCATCTCCATCACCCTCCCCAGGACTTTCCTCCAGGAGTACTCCTTCCTCCCGGGCCTCCCCCACAGACTCGGCTCCTTTTTCCTCGTTTTCACCGCCCAGCCCTTCGGAGGCCCGGGAGCGTTTCCTCAGGAAAAGGACAATACCGGCGATGAGTATAACTCCCGCGCCCGCGATTGCGTAGAGGTATGTGTTTCTCTCCTGCTTGAACTCCATTATGAGTGTATCCCCAGGCCCCAGCTGGTACTTCCCGCCGATTACAGTTATGTTATCGAAGCGTCCGGGCAGTTTCACGACGACGAGCCACTGAACAGAGCGCCAGCTCTTTTTGACGGAAACCTGGGGCTTAACGACGCCTATCACCTTGAGGCCGTTTGGTATCTTCTTCGCGGAGATGCTGAGCGGATGCATTGTCTCGCGGAAGGAAGTCAGAAGGGTGCTCTCAACAGAGGACGTCGCGTTTGCACCCACAAAGGTCGCGTTGAAGTAAACCAGGCCCTCAGTGGGGTCGAAGGAAACGCTGAGGTATCTCTTTGTCGAGTTGAGGAACTGAACTAGGCGATAGACGGGGTTGTAGAGCTTAATCATCGGGAAGTAATCACCGTCCTCCCAGACTGCGACGTTGTCAACGAGTTCCTTTGGGGCCGGGACGAGCGTGTATATGTCGTAGTCCTTGGGGAGAACGAGCGTGAACCTGCGCCACTTGAACGGATAAACAACGCCCAAAAACTTCATCCTCATAGAACCGTAGTACGGACAGGTCAGGTACTTGCCGTCCTCGTTCACGAAGAACGGGGTGAGGGTAAAGCGTATCACTGCCTTCCACTTGCTGGTAACCTGGACGGGCCCGCCGGGGGGAACGTATATGACGGCACTCATGTTCGAGTCCGAGAGGCGGCCGTTAATGAAGTCCTTGAAGCTCTCATAAACGACGCCGTAGACGAGGTTCGCGAACTCCCTGGTGGCGTTGGTCTCGTTAACCTTTGCGAGAGAGTTGAGGTAGTCAACGAACGTCCGGTTCACAAGGTTTGCCTCAATCGTGAAGGAGCCGGCCCAGACGAGGGAGCCGTTTATGTTCATCTGGGAAACCCTGAGGAAGATGCTAACGTCGAAGAGGTTGATGGATTTATCCTCACCCGCCGAAGCCCCCAGGGGAACCGTCGAAAGAAGAATCATAACTGCCAGCAGAACGGAAAACTTCCCCTTCATGTCACCACCTAAGGGGACTCCGGGAGCTGATAAAAAAGCTTATTGGTTCTCAAACCTAATGGAAACCATGAGAAAGTTCAGGAAAGTCGTCGTCGGCGGGACCTTCGACAGGCTACACCTCGGCCACAAGGCGTTGCTCAGAAAAGCCTTCGAGGTCGGGAAGGTGGTTTACGTCGGCTTAACTTCGGATGAGATGATTAGGGACAAGCCCTACGCAGAGAAGATACTCCCCTACGAGCTACGCCTGAGGGATTTGCTCAAGTTCTTCGACGTCAACGGCTATACAAACTACCGCGTCATCAAAATCCACAACGCGATAGGATTCGCGGGGGAAATGAAGAGCCTCGAAGCCATAGTCGTCAGCGAGGAGACCTACAAGGGCGCCCTGATAGTGAACAGGGCCCGGGAGGAGCGCGGGCTTAGACCGCTCGAGATAGTCGTGATTCCAATAATAAGGAGCTCCCTCGGGCCGAAGATAAGCTCCTCGCTGATAAGGGCCGGTTTGATAGACCCTTTTGGCAGGCCCCTCTCCAGTGGAAACGAAACTCCCCGAAAGACGTTTAAGGGGAAAGGACTTAACACCAACGGTGATACCCATGGCGAAGCTGAAGGAGCCGATTATAGCGATTAACTTCAAGACCTACATAGAGGCGACCGGGAAAAGGGCGCTGGAGATAGCAAAGGCCGCGGAAAAGGTTTACAAGGAGACCGGAATAACCATAGTTGTCGCGCCCCAGCTCGCGGACCTGAGGATGATAGCTGAGAACGTTGAGATTCCCGTTTTTGCCCAGCACATCGACCCGATTAAACCCGGAAGCCACACCGGCCACGTCCTTCCCGAGGCGGTGAAGGAGGCTGGCGCGGTAGGAACGCTCCTCAACCACTCCGAGAACAGAATGATTCTGGCGGACCTTGAGGCGAGCATTAGAAGGGCGGAAGAAGTTGGTCTCATGACGATGGTCTGTTCAAACAATCCGGCCGTTTCCGCGGCGGTCGCGGCTCTCGGCCCGGACTACGTTGCCGTCGAGCCACCGGAACTCATAGGCACGGGAATCCCCGTCAGCAAGGCCAAGCCTGAGGTCATCACTGACACCGTTGAGCTCGTCAAGAAGGTCAACCCCAATGTTAAGGTCCTCACAGGCGCAGGAATCAGCACAGGCGAGGACGTGAAGAAGGCTCTTGAGCTCGGAAGCGTCGGGGTTCTCCTCGCGAGCGGTGTTACCAAAGCCAAGGACCCGGAGAAGGCGATAAGGGACCTGGTGTCGCTGATTGTTTGAATTTGCCGTTTCTATCATTTTCATTGACGGGAATCATTAAATTCCAGTTCAGAAAGAACACTCAGAAAGTCCTTTATGAACGCCTGAAACTCAGATTCGGGTGGCTTCGTGAGAACCAGCTCAAGCTCCTTTTCCATGAGCTCTGGGTCAACATTGAACCTGCCAGCTCGGATGGATTCCAGATTCACCCGGAGGTTTTCAGCGGTCCTTGTCGGACTGAACCTCATACTAAACTGTACCTTCTCAATGGCTTCATCAATAACGTTCGAGTAATCATAACCAGCCCTGTAAAGCATGAAAACGTCGTAGAAATCCCTCAGCTTTTGAATCCTCCGGGTTAAAATGGCTCTAATCTTCTCGGCCAGAATCTCCTCAGGAGAATACGCCATGACGGGAAGCACTGAGTACCGTTCAAGCTCCTCAAAGAAGTATGCCTTTTCGTCGTTAGTCAATTTAACGCCCCAAAGAAGCGTTCTGGCCTGTACTTCCCTTTCCTCAAACAGTACCGGCTCGAAAAAGTTGACCTCAATCTTCACGACCTCACCCGTTGGCATGAACAGGTGGAAAAAGACTATCTTCCTGTTCTCGTTCCCCTCAAAGTGAACGAAGTTTTGATTGTAGGCTTTTCCCTCAAAAGGCCTGAAGTCCAAGCCAAGTTCTTCAGCGGTGTAAGAGAGCTTTTCCGAGAGCCACCTCACCTCAGAGCTTATCAGCTTCCTCCTCTCCGAGCGGGAGAGCCTGCCCCTCAGCGGAAACGTGAAGTCGAGGTCAACGCTGAAACGGTAATAGCCCAGATAACACTTGACCAGGCACGTTCCACCTTTGAACAGATACCGCCCGTGGAACCTCTCTTCTCCGTAAAGTTCTCGTAAGATTGCGTGAAGGAGAACGTCTCTTTTCACGAGTAACGGTTTTTCAATGCCGGTCTTCCGGATTATGAAGCCAGTGAACTCATCGCTTGGAAACAATGGCTTCAACCTCCCTTTGAACTGACTTCGGGTATTCTTTAGAGTACTCCATCAGCTTTTCTTTTCTGGCCTTTGCAATGTGTTCCCTTACGACTGCATCTGCATTAAGGCGTTTGTTGTATCGTTTTAAATAAATGAAGTCCAGCAGGGTCTTTTCTAAGTCTGAATACCGAATTTCCCCGCATTTAACCACTCCAAAGCCAAGGAGTGATTCCTTCAGCTTGACGAACTGAACATTCTCGCCGAGAATTGTGACAGGTCTTGACCTTGTTATCACCGGCGTTACCAGAAAAATCCGGGAGTAGTACTCGTAGGTTGCCCCGTTCAACCTCAGAGCCGTGTAAAGGCCAAAGTACCACTTTAGGGCCAGCTTATTCATTGCCTTTGCGATTAAAATCATTGGGTCTGGCGTCTTTCCAAACTTGTATTCCTCAAGTGTCTTCACGTAATAAACCCCGCGCAGGATTCTGACGAGGTAGCCTCGGCTTATGTAGTAGTTCACAATGTATTCAAAGTCCTCCTCAAATCTTTCACAAACTTCTCTAAGCTCTTCCCTGGTGATTACTTTCCCACCGTACCTCGAAAAAATGAACTGAGTCATAGGCTTCATACCCAGAGTTATCAATTAATCATTAAAAAAGTTAATGGTTAGTTAATGAGAGATGAGACCACGAACACAGGGAGCTTAACATTTATAAGCCCGGACTCGGCTTTTCTATCGGGCAGCCCCGTGGTGTAGCGGCCAAGCATGCGGGACTTTGGATCCCGCGACCCGGGTTCGAATCCCGGCGGGGCTACCACAACGAAAGACAAGGGGGCTCCGCCCCCTTATCTCTCTGTACTCTCAAACCCCTGGGGTGGGGCTTCGCCCCACAACCCCGTTTTCTTCCAAACCTCCGGGGGGCTAACGCCCCCACACCCCAAACTTCGCCTGCGCGAAGTTTCATCAAAGTTTGTAGCTCTTTTTGAAAAGCCAAATTTTGGGCGATTTTCTTAATCAAATGGCCGTTTGATTGTGAGAACCTCTCTAATTGCTCCTTTTGCAGAGGTTTATTTTTTTAAATCGACACCCTTTAGGCGTTAGGGAAGAGTAAACCCTTTCAAAGGGTTATTTTGACTGGTTCTCCCTTAGAAAGCTTGATTTTCCCAATAAAATCTTCTTCCCTTGAGCTTTTGAGTGATGAGCTACTAACTTTTAGTGAAGCTTTTCCCAAAAGCTTCCTTCGCAAGCGCTGGCGGAAAGTGTTGTGCTGATCCCAAGTGTTTGTTTTAGAAGTGTTACCAAAAACAAAAATATAAGTAAATTCCAAAACTAGGGTCTTGATAGGAGGATACTTAATAAATCTTTCAAGGATTGGAGAACATTGGATGCGTCATTAATATCAACTCCATAAGCCTCTAGTACACCTTGGGTATAAAAAGCTGCTTTTTCAAGGGCAGTTCCCTCATGTTCACCTTTCCCAATAAGCTCAGCATACTTCAATATGCCTTTTTTAAGAGCTTTCAAGACTATATCAATTTCATCAAAGGCTACCAGCTGTTTTGGCCGCTTCCATGCAAGAAGCTCTTTAACTGTGACCTCATCTTGAGCAACCTTCCACAGAATACTGTCAGTAAAATCGAATTTTGGTATTTCAAGTCCTGTTCTTTTTATTATCTCATGTCTAAGCTCAGAGAAATCCGAAAGTATTCTCTCATGAATTTTAATAAGGTCATTTAATGTGCTGGGAGTTAGCCGAACCACGTGCTCAAGAGGACCCACATTATATCCAAGTTTTTTCGCACCTATAACGAATTTTCTGTTATAGACGGGGAATTTATTTGGGTTAATTGAAAACAAAATTTCTGAAATCGCACCAGAACCAAAGCCTGGGATTTTGATTTTAAGGCGCTCAGAGATGGGAAGGTTATTGTTAATTAATATTTCAAATGCCTTCGCAAGGTTTTCTAAGTTAGTATATTTAAGAATCCGTTCGTTGATATACCAGTCCAAGTCCTTATATGTGAACTTCAACGCCCAGATTTCCCCAACAAGCTGGGTTAGTTTATCCCTTGTAGGATGAGCAATGAAGTCGTTGAGTATCTCAACTATTCTCTGCCTGTGAAGCTTTCGTTCCTCCCAGAACTCCCGGGTAAATAGTACCTCCACCGCAACCACCCATAATAGAGACCACACTTAGGTATTTAACCTTTTTATGGTGAGTTCAATCTTTGAGTTTGTAATAAACTCAAATGCAGAAAAAGTTAAATAGTTCATAGCATGATAGTACTACCGAGGTGACCCCCAATGAGAGGACTGCAAAAAACCCTGCTTTCCTCGTTAAGGGATAACGGCATTGGGGAAGACATGTTTTCCACTGCCAGGAAAGTGGGGAGAATCCTTTCAGACATTCCCCTTCAGGTATGGGACGAGATAGTTAAACAAGAACCCGAGGCAAAACTAGCTGACCAGCTACCCAAGTATGGCTTCGGAAAATTTGCCACGTTCATGGTTATGGCAGGATTGAACGACTACCAATTAAAGGGACCAGCGGAGAAGAAATACTGGCCACTGTTGCACAAGATACTCAAAGAGACCCCGGTTCCTCAAACAACTAATGAGCTCAAAACACTCCTTAGGGGCTTTTATGAAAATGAGAGGTTCAGGAAGGCGAAAGTAAAGAGGCTGGAAAAGTTCCTAGATAGCAACCTAGCCCAAGAACTATGGGTGTCCAATCCAGAGACAGTCTCCAAGAACCTCAAGGAAATTTGGACCAAACTTGCCAAGGTCATGAATCAGAAGAAGAACGCCAAAACAATAGCCTTCGCTATGAAAACATTAGCTATTACTCTAATCCTTTCCGGACACCATGATTTTGACTTTTCAGGGATTCCAATTCCTGTGGACATTCGAGTAAAGAGACTGACTTCAAAAATACTCAAGAAAGAACTCACCGATGAGGAAGTCAGGCACTTTTGGAATGAAGTCCTGAGGGAAATCAAAAAGAGACAGCCAGAGGTGAACATGATTCATTTAGACAGCTTGGTATGGCAGATAGGCAATTTAGCAGACTGTAAGGAAATAAATGAGTACTTCAAAGAGATTCAGGTGCCCCATGTGGGTCAAGAACTCTGTAATTTGATACACTAACAGGAGGGGGGACATATGAATACCTCCGACATGTTTATCTCAAAACTCCTCGGAGGACTCTGGGGAGTCCTCGTTGGAGATGCCTTCGGCCTGACCTTCCAGTTCACCAGCAGGCTTGCCATGGAAGCTGACTATCCCCAGCCCAAAGAGATTCCAATGTTCGACGGCCTGTGGAGTGACGACTCCTCCCTAACCCTGGCAACCGCTCAAGCACTGACAGAAGGCTACAGCATTGAGAAGATTGCAGAAAACTTCCTCCGCTGGTATTATGACGGCGAATTCACGCCGAGGGGATATGCATTCGACCAAGGGAACACGACCTCAATGGCAATAGAACGCATTGCCAGTGGTGTTCCACCTCTCGAAGCAGGAGGCAGAGGAGAGTGGGACAATGGCAATGGCTCGTTAATGAGAATTCTGCCAGCTGCGTATTATGCTTACTTCAAGGTCAGTTCGCTGGAAGAAAGGCTCAAGCTCATTCACGAAGTCTCGATGATTACACACGCCCATCCCCGCTCGCTCATAGGTTGTGGCATCTACTCGTTAATCATCTGGAACATCCTCGACGGGATGGATAAGCTGGAGGCTTACCTTGAAGCGATAGCAACAGCAGAAAAGTTCTACTCAACAGAGCCGTTTGCCAAGGAGCTCGCTCACTATGAGAGGGTCTTGAGTGGGAGGATTCATAAGGCAGAGAGGAGTAAGATTAGGGGAAGTGGCTATGTTGTCCACACTCTTGAGGCAAGTCTCTGGGCTTTCCTGAGAAATGAAAGCTTCGCCGATGCAGTAAAGGAAGTAGTATCCCTCGGAGAAGACGCCGACACTACCGGAGCCGTTACCTGCGGCCTGGCTGGAACGTACTATGGAATTGATGGAATTCCCAGAGAGTGGCTGGAAAAAATTGAGGCAGGAGATTACGCTGGAGAGATAATTAATGCATTCATAGAGAGCCTTATCCAGAGAAAGTGAGGGATTCAGAGTGAAAAGTTCAGTATTAAAGCCAGAAGGCATAACAGTTCAAGAATTCCTTGCGGAAGGATTCTCAGAAGACTCTCTGAAGGACCTTGAAAAGTCATACGAAGAAGCCTGGCAGCGAGAAAAGCTAGTTTATGCCGATGGCTACATAAAGTTGCTCGTCAGCATTGCTGAGTACTATAAGAGAAAGAGGAATAACAAACATAGCGACAAGCTTGAGAGACTTTTAGAGGAGATGTTTGGCACACTAAAAAGGCCCACCCCCCAAGAACTAGCGGCCGAGTATTACATTAAAGCCGCCGGTGTCGCTACTTCAGTCTCTTTAATTTACTTTCCACGACTAGATTGTCCGGAAGAGGCCGAGAGATACTTACAACTGGCCGTTGAGCTTGAGAAGAAAGCCATAGAGCTCGGCATTGTTCCAGAGCACCACGCAATAACATTGAATAACTTAGGAACACATTATTACGAAACTAATCGTCCCGAAAAAGCCCTACCAGTGCTCAAAAAAGCATTAGAATACGCAAAGACACCAGAGAAAAAGGGTCTCATCCTCCACAATTTAGCTTTAACTTATGCGGATTTGGGAATGAAGCAAGAGGCCGTAGATTGCATGGTAAAGTCAATATGCATCCACTACTCCACGAAACACGATTTTGGCAACGTCTCACTTTACGATGATGCCATCGAGAGGATAATAAAGATGACAAAGGACCCATACACTGATATCTATGCATTGAAAGTCGCACTCGAATTAGTTAGCGGAAATTTAAACGTTGAAGAGGCCAAAGAAATTCTCAAACAGATTGACGAGCAAAAATGGCCTCTTGCCGCCACATTACTAACAATCTTAAATACCAAAGCGTGTTGCAATGCCAGCACACCCGAAGAGTGCAACAGACTTATACAGGACGTCGCATCTGTAGTGTCCATCAAAACGCAAACTCCTCGACGCTGAACTGCTCGACGACCCTCTCGAAGTCGCTCTCCGGCGTGTAAACGAAGCCACAGCGGGTGCACTTTAGGATACCGTTCTCCTCCACGAGCGGGGAGAAGCAGACCGGACAGCGATACTCCTCGCGCTGAAGGGAGTCATAAACCTCGTCCCTCATGACGAGCAGGTTGAGGTCGCTCTCCCAGTCCTCGTGGAGCATTCCCCAGTAGGGGGTCTCAACGGGGTAGAAGTCCTCGAGGATTAGGGCCTTAATCCCTATCCCCCTCACGCCCGGCGGAAGCCTCTCGGCCGGCTCGATGGAAACGACGAACTGGTCGTAGAACTCGATGTTCTCGGCCCTAACTGTTAAACCCCTCGACAGCCTTGAACGGAGAGGAATCACCTGGAGGAATAGGTTTTCCCGCTCGACGTCCCAGCTCGCGCTTATTGAAACACTCCCCTTCACGAAGAACTGGGTTATCGAGCGCTCGTCGCGCTCCTCTCCAGCGAAAGAAAAGCCCAGCTTTCTCATCGCCCTTCCGAGGAAGTTCGGCCGGGGAAGCTTTCCATAGTTAATCAAATACTCCCCTATCCACCCCGCCAGGGGCATGGAGTAGCCGACGAAAGCCTGCCTCTCGACGCGCAGGTAGGCAACGCTGGGGAGGAGCTTGAACTGGTCGAGCATCGGAAGAAATAGGTGAAGGGACTATAAATAGCTAACCCCCGAAGAACTCGTCGAGGCTTATGCGTTTTCTCCTGGCCTTCGCCTTCTCTTTCTTGACTTCCTTCTTGAGGTCTTTCGACTTTTCGGTCTTGGGCTTCTTCTCCTTCTTGGCTTCGCTCCCGACCTTCGCTTTCTTCGCCTTCCCGTTCTTCCCGTTGAAGCCATCTAGATAGCCGTTCTTTCCATTCGAGGAGCCAGTGCGCTCCTTAATCATCTTCTCGCAGACGTCTGCCGAGAAGCCAAGTAAGGTCCTCTGCTTTTCGGGCAAAACCGTCTCGAAGAGAGTCTTTATGTCCTTCTCCGTCAGACAAATCCTCTGCCTCGTGTAGTCCTTGACTTTATAGCGGGTAACCAGCATCTTCGCAGTGGGCAAGTACTTCTCGACCGCGCCCTTGCTCACTGTCAGGACGATTTTCCCACCGCACTTCGGACAGCGCCCGATGAGAGGAGGCCTCCGATATTTCGTGTTGCACTTCACACAGCGGAACTCCTGCCTCGTGAAGCTCCTCAGATTACCCCTCAAATCGGGAATCAGGTGGGAGTTGAGTATGGTTTCCGCAACGTGGTGCTCATCGACCGCGCGAATGCGCTCCGCCAAAGCGAGCTGTCTCTCGACCTTCTCGACCATGTCGCCGAGCTGTTTGTACAGGCTCATCTTCGGACCGAGGCCGATGTCGTCGGTGTCGTGGGTGAACTTTATGCCCTCGTACATCTCAGGTTTTCCAAGTCTATCTTCAACGCGCTCGATGAACTTGATTTCCTTCGGCGATTTCATATCGTAGGTGACCTCATAGAACTCAAGGGGATAATAGCGGACGACGTCCATGTTGTGGACCTCGCTATCCACTTCGCGCGGGTCGAGCCTCGTCGTGACGACCAGCGGTGCGTCCATCTTTCCACCGCGCTTCTCTGGAAGGTAGTATTTGCTGAAGTTCAAGAGGGCATCTAGGAGGAGCATAACAGCGTCCTCATCCCCGTCGCAGTTGCGTCTTTTGGCCGCATGATAATACGGGTGCGCGTAGCCGACCAGAACGTCGGAGAAGCCGATTATCCTGCCGATGATTCCGGCCGAGGTGTGTGGGGCAAGACCTATGACGAGGTGGCCAATCAGGTCCTCCATCTTCTCGGCGTTGTAGAACCTCGGCAGGCCGTAGAACTTCTCGAGCAGGTCGTCAACGAAGCGCGCGACCTTAAGGAGGTATTTTCCAGCCTCGTAGGAGAGGATTATGTCCTGAACCTTCAGCTCGACTATCTGGTCATCCCGTTCAAGCGGTTTGCCCTCGAAGTCGTGCGTATAGCCGAGCTCGCGAAGCTTTTCAACGCTTACACCTATCTCCTTCGGCTTGAAGTGGGTTATTGGAGCATCTGTCGCGTCGAAGCGGATTGTGCCGTCCTTGAAAACGTAGACGTCGTTCTTAACCCGCAGGAGGCCCTTTTCAAGGGGTTCGGCCATTTTGTAGCCGGAAGTCATACCCTTGACGCCCTTGAGCCTGTCGATGCCGTAGACCTTGACGTTGTCCATGGCCCGCCTCAGCAGTTCGGAGGGCTTTATCTCCCGCTCCGCGTAGGGCTTCAGCTCGACGTCACAGCGCGGACAGCGGAAGCCGAACTCCTTCGCCTCGCTCTCTGGATAATCAACGTTGCACTTGGGGCAGTGCCAGAGGAGTTCCTTCCTCGTTCCGCAGACAGGGCAGAGGTGCTCCGGACCCGTATGACCGCACTTCGGACACTTGAAGAAGGCTATCTCGACCTTAGCTGTTTTTCCTTCCTCCGCGGCCTTCTTAATGTCCCTGCTCTGGCCCCCAGCCAGCCCAATCGGGAACAGCACCTGAACCGGTGGTTTCATCTTTCTCTCCTTAGCCTTCTCGGGCCTGCCCATTCTGGCCCCTATCCAGCTTATTCCCCTGTCCCGGAGCTTTATCGGGTTGCTCTCGTTGATGATGTCGATGACCGTGAAGAATGGCTTCGCCTTGAACTCCCA
Source organism: Thermococcus nautili (assembly GCF_000585495.1). NCBI lineage: Archaea > Methanobacteriati > Methanobacteriota > Thermococci > Thermococcales > Thermococcaceae > Thermococcus > Thermococcus nautili. The sequence goes on along the minus strand of NZ_CP007264.1, from coordinate 1,610,385 downwards.
CTCGAGGTCGCCGAGGGGGGTGAGCAGGGCCGAGCTCCAGGGGTAGTCAATGACGATGACCTTCCTCCTGTCCTCGGTCCTCTCGAGCCTGTGGGGCAGACCGAGGAGCTCAAGGTAGCGCTTGATTTGGGGGTCGTTTTCGAGGATTACCCTCTTCGCGAACTTCAGCTTCCTGAACTCGTCCCACTCGATTTGGGCGTTGAGAAGAGCCTTTTGAAGTTCCTCCACTTCCTCCGGCTTCAGCGTGTTCCAGTAGAGGGTGTAGTAGGGATGGAAGGGTATATCCAGAACCTTCGAGAGGTGTATAGCCAGCTCGACGCTCGGCTTAACCCTGAGCGGGTCCCTCAAAAGGCTTTCAAGGAAATCAGGGTCTACTTCAAGGTATTCGGCAGCTTCCTCAACGGCCTCGCGCGGGTTGTCGGAGAACGGCTTGAGCTCGACCTCGTAGAGCTCCTCGATTGCCTTAACGAGTTCCTGAACCCACCATTCCTCGACGTAGTTGGCCGGCAGAAGCGTCTGGTTGTTCTCGACGAAGTCGCCGAAGTTCACGAGGGCGTCTCCGACGTATAGAATCTCCTCAATCTCGTTTTTAACTCTGAGAGCCGTCTCGTAGTCGTCAACCCGTACGACGCTCCCGTCCTTGAGCTTGACTATCGGCCCTTCCACCGTTGTTGCAGGCGTTACGATACAGCCCTTTCCGGGCCTCTCGGTTTTCATCTGCGTTCCTATCGCTATGAACTCGTCGAGGATTAGCATCGTGGCCGGGTTAACGCTCCACGTCGCGAAGCCACTGACGCGACTCCTCCCATAGCGCAGGCGGAAGCCACCGTTCTCCGAAGGCTCGGCAAAGAGGGGCCTGCCACCTATTATCTCCTTCGTGTACTTCTTGTTCGGGGCGATGTTGGCCCTAAACCTCTCGTAGAGCTCGTAGTAGAAGCCCTTCTCGACTTTTTCTGCCACTTCCTCCCTCGCCCCGGAATCCTCGGCCTTGGATTCGTCGACCTTGGGTTCCTCGGAGCTCTTGCCCTTCTCCTTGGCCTCCACGAACTCCTTTATCCAGTCCCAGCCTTCCACGCCCATCTTATCTATGTACTTGACGAGCTTCTTGGCCTTCTGGAGGACACCCTCAGCCAAAACGAGAATCGCTCCACCGCGCAGGTGGTTGGTCTCGACGCCGGGAACGTTCCTGTGGGAGACCTCGACTTTATCTGTCTCTTCGCCGGTTATCTCGATGGGAATGTTCCTCATCGCGAGCCTTACCTCATCTGCCTCCGGATGATACTGCAAGCGCGTAACGGCCCTGTGATAGAGGTCTATCTCCTCGACCATCCTCTCAATGTGCTCCTCGCTCGGCTTGAAGCGGTCGAGGCCGAGCTTTTTCCTCACGTAGTCGCCAACGAGAACGCTCAACGCCTGCGCCGTTCCGCCGGAGCTCCTTATCGGGCCGGCGTAGTAGAGGGCCAGGTATTCGGAATTGTCGGCCCAGGTGTTGCGCTTGATTTTGACGTCGGCGATTCCCTCGAGCGGAGCCGAGACGATACCCTCTGTGAGTATCGCGAGGGCAGTTCTGACGGCCTGCTCCGCGTACTTCTCCTTGCTCCCAAGGTCGCCGAACTTACCTTCGATGATTTCGTCAACGACCTTAAGCGCGGCGAGTTCCTTACCGTACTCCTTGACAAGTTCTCTAATCCTTTCGGCGACTCCAGGGGGGCCGACGAGGCTCTCAACACGGCCGGCCATGTCGGTTGCCTGGGGAACCTCAACGTCGAGGCTGGGGTCCTTCCCCTGAGAGCGGGCTTTCCTTGCTATCTCATAGGCCCTGTCAATTTCTCGCTGAAGTGATTCGAAGTAAGCCTTCATCTCGGGTGAGTAAAGCTCTTCCCCCATTCAAACCCCCTCACAGAACTGGTCGAAGCTCACAACGGCTCTCAAACGGGCCGTTTCAACGTCTATTATCGGCACGCGCGCTGGAGTGGGTATGATGTTCACCATCTTCTGGAACTCGGTCTGGGCCTGCCAGGTTCCGCTGTTGATGACGAAGACGCCGTTGTAAATCCGGTACTCCATAACGTGAACGTGGCCGGCCTGGAAGAGGTCAGGAACGCTCTCGATGACGAGTGTATCCTCGGGGTCGGGAGCGATGGGAACCTTGTTACCGAAGGTCGGCGCAAGGTGGCGGAGCTTGAGCAAATCAACCATCGCCTCGGCGGGCTTGTGGTGCGTTCTCCCGGGGATGAAGTCAACGACGTCCTCTATGCCCCTTCCGTGGGCGATGAGGAACTCCCTGCCGTGGAGGTTTATCACCGCGGGGTTGCTTAGTATCACGGCGTTTTTGAGCTTGTATATCGGCTTAGCGTACTCCTCGTAGAAGCCCGGCTGTGGCAGAGCGGTCCTCGCGGCGTCGTGGTTGCCCGGGCCGATGAACATGGTTATATGCTCCGGAACGTTGCGGAGGAGATTGGCCAATGCCTCGTACTGGTCGAAGATGTCGGGAATGGCCAGCTCGTTGTACTGGCCCGGGTAGATACCGACGCCGTCAACGACGTCACCGCCGATTATCAGGTACTTAATCCGGCTTACGAGTTCTTCCTCGGCCCTGCTGTTGACCTCGCCGTTGAGCCATTCAAGGAACTTCTCAAAGGCCTTTTCGCAGAACTTGTTCGAGCCGACGTGGATGTCGCTCAGCAGAATCGCGTAGACCTTCTCTTCCAGTGGAGGCTTCTCGCGCCTGAACTTCGGCACATCCGGGAGGAAGACGCGGTTGGCGAAGAAGATTCCCCTGCCCGGCTGACCGCGGAAGGCAACGACAGAATCGGGCATTATCGCGTTGTAGGCCTGGGAAGCGTTCTCCTTGTCCCTGCCGAGGAAGACCTTAACCCGCCCGGTTGCATCTTCCACCTCAAACATGTAGCCCTTCGCCGTTTCGCGCTTGTCGTTGACGAGGCCGATTATCGTGACCTCATCGTCCCGGACGTAGCTCAGCTTCGCGATGTCTATGACCGTCCCGATTTCGGGGTTCTCGCGGAAGATTCTGCGCATCTTCCTGAGCCTCGACTTGAAGTAGCTCGAATAGGCCTGGATTATTATCTCACCTTCTTTGCTCGCGGCGTTTTTGACCTTCGGGGCCTCGAACTTCACGTTCTTGACGTCGAAGGTAAGCTCCCACTCGTCGGGAATCTCCTTCGCGCGGTAGTGGAAGCCCTCTTTGGGCTTTATCACAACGTCCTCGTAGGTCGAGTAGCTCTTCTCGCCCTCGACGTCCTCGCCAACGTACGCTATGGGAATCCCGTAGTCGCCGTAGACGATTTTGGGCTTCACCCCGTTTCCGTTCTCGCCGTTCTCATAGTACTCCTCGCTATCGGCGTAGTTTCCGTAGCCGTTGCCGTTCAGGGGCTCGGCTTCCACTGGAAGTGAATCCTCGACGACCTCTGTTAGTGACGAATCCAATGAACCAGCGGCTTCATCCACGAGTTCTTCATGTTCAGGTGTTCCAGTGGAAACAAAACTCTCCCCCTCTGAAATCTCGCTGGAAATTGGTTCTTCAACAGGAATAGATGCAGGAGATTGCTCTAATTCAAGGGTTGTTCCAGTGGAAATTGAAGTCTCGCCAACAATTTCAGCGGGTTCAACGCTTTCTTCCCCAGAAGAAGCCGTGGCAACCTCGCTTTCCACAACATCTCCAGTGGAAATAGAACCCGATGCTTCCGCGGATTCAAAGTCTTCAGAAGAAGGAATTTCTTCGGGCCGAGAGGCTGTAACAGTTTCAGAAACGGGAATTTCAGCAGATTCAGCAAAGTCCCCATGTATTTCCTCCGGAGAAGCCTCAAGAGGCTCTTCCTCAGAGACCTCAAGGGGGGTCTGCTCAGTGAGTTCTCCAGTGGAAAAGAGACCCTTCTCAGCGAGGAAGGCCTCGGCTATGGAGGAGTCTATGACGAAGGTCCCCCGAGCTTTGGCGAACTTTATCAGCTCCGCCAGAGTGAAGTCCCTCTTATAGTGGGGTTCAAGGAGGTAGTAGGCCGAGGGAGTTATCAAGTATTTATTCTTGATTAAATCCTCAATCAGCATCAGAACAACCTCCTCTGCTTGGAGAGGGTGAGCGTGAGCAGGCTCCTAACCTGCTCGTCGTGGCGGTAGATGTTCTTCACCATGTAGGGTGTGACGTTTAGCCTTATCTCCTTTGTTCTGCCGTAGCGGCCCTTGCTCACGACCTTGGCGTTGATTATGCCGAGCATGTCGAGCTCGTTGATTAGGTCGCTCACGCGCCTCTGGGTAAGGGGCTCGACGTCGAGGTGGTCGCAGAGGGACTTGTAGACGGAGTAAACGTCGCCGGTGTTGGCTGGCAACTCACCGTTCTCGTCGAGCATGACTATCGCGTAGAGGAGAACCTTCGAGTGGAGCGGGAGGGTCTTTATGACTTCCTCCATCGTGTCCTGCTCAATCTTCTCCTGCGCCTTCCAGACGTGCCTTTCAGTTACTTTGCTCGCCCCCTCGCGCTCTGCTATTTCACCAGCGACGCGGAGCAAATCCAGAGCCCTCCTCGCGTCGCCGTGTTCTCTCGCTGCCAAAGCGGCACAGAGTGGCACTACCGCATCGTCGAGAACGCCCTCGTAGAAGGCCTCCTTTGCGCGTTGCATGAGAATGTCCCGGAGCTGGTTGGCGTCGTAGGGCGGGAAAACAACTTCCTCCTCGCTCAAGCTTGACAGAACGCGGGCGTCGAGATACTCTTTGAACTTGAGGTCGTTTGAGATGCCGATTATGCTGACCTTCGCCCTCGAGAGCTCGGTGTTTATCCTCGTGAGGGAGTAGAGTATGTCGTCCCCGCTCTTCTTGATGAGCTTGTCTATCTCGTCCAGAACGATGATTACAAAGCGCTCCTTCGCATCTATAACTTCCTTTAGCTTGACGTAAACCTCATCGGTCGGCCAGCCGACGAGGGGAACCTCCACACCACTTTCAGCCTTGAAGTGGTTGACTATCCTCGCGAGAACGCGGTAGTGGGTGTCGACTATCTCGCAGTTGATGTAGATAACCTCGACGGGAATGTTGTACTTCTCGGATATCTTCTTGAGCTCCTCGGTTACGAACTTCACCGTCACGGTTTTACCGGTTCCTGTCTTGCCGTAGACGAAGACGTTCGAGGGCGTTTCACCTCTTAAAACCGGAACGAGAATATGAGCCAGCTCGTCAATCTGCTCGTGCCTGTGAGGGAGTTCTTTTGGCGTGTAGCTGTGCCTCAGAACTTCCTTGTTCTTGAAAATCTTCTTGGCGTGGAGGTACTTCTCGAATATCGACGTCAGGTAGTCGTCCCTGTCCCCCATGGCTCCCATCTCCACCGGAAATCATACTCTCACGCCGTATTACCGTCGTAATTAAGCCCACAAATGGGAACATTTTGTCAAATATATCGAATATTATCTGGATTTAATCCAGATATTCCCCGAAATTTTGCACATTGTATCAAATCTCCACCGGAAGCACCGGATACAGTGGAAAGCATAGCAAGTGTGGGGTCTGGGTTTATATGCCTTGTTGAACAGGTGGATGTAAAAGGGGATGCAGAAAGAAGAGGAAGTTGCCCCTAAAGGTAGCCCCTATCCTGCTCTTCAGGAAGAACCTCGGCGAGAAGTGTCAAAGCCTCGTTTCTGGGCATCCCCACACGGGAAACCAGAAAGTCAAGAAGCTCCTCTCTGCTTGCACCCTTGCGAAGCCTCTCGTAGACCATCGCAAGCACGCGCTCCTTTAGCAGGGCCTCAAACTCCTCCTCGAGGTTGAGCGCCGAAACGGCTGAGAGCAGACCAACGAGAAGGGCCGAGAGTGCGTCGTTGAACTCCGCTTTACCGAGGTTGGAGGTATCCAGGTCAACCGCCAGGTAAACGTCGTCGTTCATGCCCATGAGGATGAACTTCATCAGGTTGATTTCAGCGTTCAGCCGAAGGAGCGCATGGTAAACCTTGAGCTTTTCATCCTTGGTCATGGAGAACGTTTCAAGACCCATAGGGGCCAGCAGTCGTATGAAGCCTTCTCCGAACGAGAGAAGCAGTGTGAAGGGCATCTTGGGGTGCTCCGCGACGTAGAGGTTCGGTTCAAGTTGCTTAACTTCCCAGGGCAGGTCGACGATGTCGTTGGCATCGTCCTTGCCGGAGCGCAACCAGTCGAGAACAACATCCCTAATCTCCACGGGAACCACCAACCGAAATAGGGCGTTGGTGAATTAATGGTTTGCCCTTCCAGAGGAAACGGGAAAGTCAAATGCACAGAGATGTGCACGAGATTTGGTATTTGGAAACCCGAAACAGATTAGGATTGGTTATTTCCACTGAAAGAAAAATGAACATGTATGGCTATCAAAAGACGAACACTAAAGAACAGTTTAGTTCAGTTTAGGTAAACAGTAACGATTGCAGAATTAGAAAAGTTAAACAGTCCGTATCCCCCCCAGAGTTTTGTTTCCAGTGGAGCGGGCCTTTGAAGCTTCCCATAGAAGACCGACTTAAAGTTGACAAAAAGCTCCCGTCCTTTTTATTGGTGCCGGTTTTTATATCTTTCTATGAACAAACAACTAAATTAACATGGACAATGCACGAGAATTTTGAACAGCATAATAAAATTTCGCACAATTTATTGAACGATTCAACAGCTACGTACTTAAACAATCTCCCTGAATTCCCGTTACTTTTAACTACCCTGTCAAAACCGTCCGTTTTCCGAAAGTGGGTTCCAGTGGAAATGAAACTCTGGGGGGTCTTTTCGATGAGCATCGAAAAAGACCTTTGTTTCCACTGGAAAAACTGTTCCCGGTAGTATTTTAATGACCATCAATGAATCGTTTTGAGTATGGGGCATCTTTTTAAGGTTCGAGTGGAAATGAAGCCCATGCTACCCGTAACCGTCGTGAGGCGACTGCTCCGCGTGAGGGTCAAGGTGAGCAGAAACCGGTTAATCCAGATAACCCTCGCGGTTCTGCTCTTGGCAATAGCGTTTGCAACGGCTTTTGCTTACTTCGAGGGCGTTGACTTCTTCACAGCCTTCTACTGGGCCGTCATAACGATGGCGACCATAGGCTACGGCGACGTTACGCCAAATACCGAGGCGGGGAGAATCGTTGCAATGGTTGCCTCCGTGGCCGGAATCTCGACTTTCACTGCCCTCGTTTCCCTTCTGGCCGAGAACTTTATTTCCTCGTCCCTCAGGAGGATGATGGGCATGCACCGGGTTAACTACACCAACCACTACCTGGTAATCGGGCAGGGGAGTAGCGTTTCAACCTGCGTTAACGAACTTATCGGCGCAATTGAGCGCGGTGAGCTGAGGCTGGCCCCGATTGTCGTGGTCTTCCCCAGCGAGGAGGAGCGCAAGAAGGTTGAGCTTCCAGAGGAAATAGAGGTCCTCATAGGGGACCCCACCAACAGGGAGACCCTTGAGAGGGCTCGCGTTGAAAAGGCTTCCCACGTTATCTTAGCCCTCGAAGACGACTCAAAGGCCGTCTTCGTTACCCTCATGGTGAAGAGGATGTCAAATGCAAAGGTTCTCGTCGAGGTTCTGAGCGAGGAGAGCGTTGAGCTCCTGAAGGGGGCCGGTGCTGATAGGGTCATCGTGAGCAGAAGCCTGGCGGGAAGGCTCCTCGCGAGTTCCGTCTTCGAGCCCGAGGTGGTTGACGTTATAGATGACATAACGAGCTCGGTTAAGGGCTACGACGTCACCGTGATGGACGGGCGGGACTTCTGGGGCAGGCCGTACATGGAGGCCCTCCGCGAGCTCAAGGAGACGAAGAACCTGTTTCTCCTGGGTTACTATCGTGATGGTCCGGTTCTCAATCCTCCGCTCGACGAACCGATTCCCGAGGGTGCTAAACTGATAGTTCTGAGGGGCTCCATTTCCACTGGAAAATCCTGAGCTCATGGTCTATCTTCCGTAGTTCTCTTTTTTCTGGGCTTTTCAGTAAAATCTGAGTGTTTTTAAAGTTCGTTTTTCGAAACGGGCGAAAGTCTTAAAAGATTGTCTTCCCGATTTTTCCGGGAAAAGTTATTTAACCCCCGAACTTTACCCCCATTAAGGGTATTTCCGGGTGAGTCTCATGGCGAAGAAGAAGGTTGAAGAGGTTAAAGAGCTTGAGGAGTTTGAGGAGCTTGAAATAGCCGAAAGCTCACCGTCATCGTCCTCAAAAAAGAAGGAAAAAGAAATCAAGACCCTTGAAGATTTGCCTGGCGTTGGTCCTGCCACCGCTGAGAAGCTTCGCGAGGCCGGCTACGACAGTATTGAGGCTATAGCAGTCGCTTCACCGCTCGAGCTCAAGGAGATAGCTGGAATAAGCGAGGGTGCCGCGCTCAAGATAATCCAGGCCGCTAGGGAAGCCGCGAACATCGGAACCTTCATGCGCGCCGACGAGTACATGGAGAAGCGGAAGACCATAGGCAGGATTTCCACTGGAAGCAAAGCCCTCGACAAGCTCCTCGGAGGGGGAATAGAGACGCAGGCCATAACCGAGGTCTTCGGTGAGTTCGGTTCCGGAAAGACCCAGCTCGCGCATACCCTTGCCGTCATGGTCCAGAAACCGCCGGAGGAAGGTGGCCTCGGCGGTTCGGTGATATGGATTGACACCGAGAACACCTTCAGGCCCGAGAGGATAAGGCAGATAGCTGAGGCTCGCGGTTTGGACCCCGACGAGACGCTCAAGAACATCTACGTTGCGCGCGCCTTCAACAGCAACCACCAGATGCTTCTCGTCGAGAAGGCCGAGGAGATAATCAAGGAGAAGGCCTCAACCGACAGGCCTGTCAAGCTCCTCGTCGTTGACTCGCTCATGGCCCACTTCAGGAGCGAGTACGTCGGAAGGGGAACCCTCGCCGAGAGACAGCAGAAGCTGGCGAAGCACCTCTCCGACTTACACCGCTTGGCAGACCTCTACGACATAGCGGTCTTCGTGACGAACCAGGTGCAGGCGAAACCGGATGCCTTCTTCGGAGACCCGACGAGGCCCGTCGGTGGCCACATCTTGGCCCACAGCGCGACGCTCAGAATCTACCTCAGGAAGGGCAAGGCCGGAAAGCGAGTCGCAAGGCTCATAGACAGCCCGCACCTGCCCGAGGGCGAGGCCGTCTTCAGGATTACAGAGAAGGGAGTTGAGGACTGAGGTTTTTCTGACTTCCAATCTTTTGGGGAGTCCTATGCGCCGGGGCTTTCGCTACCTGCTGAACAGTCTTTTGATTTCTCTCCTCCCCTGGCCCATCCTGTGGTTGGTTTCGTTCTCTTATTTCGGTGGGGATAATACTGAGATTTTCGGAAGCTTTAACCTCACGTGGCTGTTGTCTGCTCTGGCCTCTTTCCTAATAGTCTCGGCCATTCTGGCCTTCAACCTCGCGAGGCTCCTTGAGCGGTGGGGCTACTCGAAGAAGAACATTGTGCGTCTCCCCGAAATCCTTGACGAGAACTCTGAAAACGTAAACTTCCTGAAGGCAGTTCGAGAGAGTGTCCATTACCATTTTACATTCTGGGGTGTCTACGTTACCGGTTTTCTGGTTTACGGTCCGGTTAAATCGGCACTTTTTGTTATCTCAATTGTCGCTAAGGTTATTCTTTTATCTCCGCTCATGCTTCCTTTTTTCGTTTTAGTTGTTGGTATTCCTGCATTCCTTTATTTTACCTCTAAGGGCGAACTGAACAAAGTTATGGGTCTTTTCGCGTGGATATTCTGGGTTTCTCTTGCTTTTCTTGTTCTACTTGGAGTCCTGCGGTTCGTTGCTCTCCACGCCTCGGTTCCTGGGGGATACTCTGATTTTGGCACTTTTCGCGGTCTGCTCTTGCTCGTAGAGGATTACCCTATTTTCAAGGGCTTGTTCCTTCTTTCCACTCTCGGTGTTCTATCCGGAATCACGGGTTACCTAGGTACACGGTATGGTAAGCTGTTGCTCCTCGCGTTGCTTGTCATTGGAATCGTGAGTGTTTTCGTTGACGTTCGTCTTCTTGGAGTCTTGGTGGTAATCGAGTGGTAAAACTCAGAGGCGCATCTGAAGAAATGAACTTCTGTGTTCTCTTGTTCGCTCTTTTACTCTGGCTTCTTTCGTTTCATTCTCGTCGTTTTGATACTGTTGAAAATTGAAAATCCTACGAAAAAAAAACGTTATTGAATCTAACTTGTAAAAAGAAAAATTTATATATGGCGATTGTCGGCTCTCCTTGACTAACTGGTCGGGTGGTGGCCATGAACTGGAGGAAGACGACGTTTGGAGTCGTTCTGGTCTTCATGGTATTGAGCCTGCAGTTGATTGAGGCTCCGCAGGCCATGGCCATGAGCACTAACAATGCCAGCGTGACCTTCAGGAGGGCTGTGGTTGCTTGGTACGATGACAAGGGCAAGCTTCAGATGAACGTCACGTGGGTGAATGCAACGTTAAACCTTACTAATCTAACGCATTCTCCCTGTGCTTGCCAGAACGCCAGTTCCTGTGGTGCTGTTAATACAAGCGCTCACGTTAATGTTTCAATAACTACCCTGTACAACATGACAAGGAAGCATGAACAGTTGTTGTTCATCAAGGTTACTGTTTACAATGCCACCTTTAACTACACCATATATAACCTTGTTTATAGGGCCGAGAGGAGTCAGTATAATTTTACGTTGATAACTAAAATCCTAACTGACCCGAAGACTGGAAAGTACACGGTTTTTGTTACTGGAATGAACATTGCTCCTGATGATAAGAACAGGGCAGTTCCTGTTGGGGATACTGTGCTAGTGCTCGGTAACCTTACGCTTTCTGATTACTATTGGACTCTGAACAAAGTTCTTATGAAGCTTCGCAGGGGCGACGAGACAAGCTGGATTTGGGACAGGAGTGCCTACGAGTTAAGGCACTTATCTCACTTGGTGAGGCTTAAACTACCCGAGTACAATGGAAAGACAAACTTGGGATATGCTATAGTCATCGATGACTATTCAGGATGCTCTCACCTCTGTGATTTGGCTTGTACATCAGCTTTTACTATAGTATGCTTAGGTGCTATGGTATCTAGTGGGGGGTGGCTTGGATGGGCCTGTTTCCTTGGTGGGGCATTCTGCACCGCAGGATGCACTGCATTATGTAGCTCCGACTGGGGATGGAATACACTCATAAGTGGAGGAGTAAGTGGAGGTTGCTCGTATGTATGTAGTGAACTCATTATAAAGGAGGGGGCATGCGGAAGGTTACTATGCAAGATACCCTTCCCCGGATGCATTAGTGGCTGTGCTGCGGTCCTGACTCCAATATTCTGTCCTCAAATATGTGCAGCGTTTAGTGCTCTATTGCCTTAAAATATTTGAGAGATTTATTTATCTATATTTTTTAGAGGTTATAGGTGATGCCTTATGGGGGGAAACAAGGGACTTATAATGATTGTTCTCATGATAGTGGCCACTTTCTCATTGTGGGGATTTGTTTGGGTAAAGGTAGGAGGTATAACTTTTGGATGGGTTATTACAATGATAGTGCTTCTTATCCCCGTGGTATTTTCAATTGTATTTTTCCTTGGTAGAATTCTTGAGAAACATGGCTATACTAAAAGAGATATTAAACGACTACATGTTATTTTGGAGGGACATTGGAATGAACCATGGGAGCCGGGGTATCTCTTATATGAAGTGCAAAGGTGTATCATCTATCATCTTCTTCTCTGGGGATTTTTGGGCACCCTGCTTCTGCAGTTCAAAGATTTTTCTTTAGTGTTAATCACATGCGTTGGCATAGTTCTCCTCTTAATTGGGGGGTATCCCCTTTTTGCCACGATGATTGTGTGGATTTTAGCGCTTCCTTTCTACTTCCTTAGGGACAAGAGGGCTGAGGATGCCTTTGAGTTCATCGGTAAAACCTCCCTTGTCTCAACCATCGCAATTCCTCCAATATGGGTCGTCTCCCGTTATCTTGCAACCCAGAACTACCCAGAGGAAATCCTGGGAATATTCAACGCCGTGGTTGCGAATGCCGAAAAGTTCCTGGTTCTCTCGGTTTTGAACACTTTGTTCGGCTTTCTTGGTTTGTACCTCTCGCGCAGAGTTGGGAGGAGAATCCTCACGGTTGTTCTGCTTTCACTTGCTGTTGCCATGCTCTTCGTCGTCTGGTCCTTATTCAAACGTTAAATCCCGCCAAGGGGTGTTCAAAATGAAATCAGGAAAAAGGTTGGTAATAGAGGCTGTAACGGCTCCTTTGGTAATATGGGCCTTCATATGGGCGTGGTTTTACATTAATCCTCCTCACGATATTAGTCGGGATAATTTCAACACCTCCTGGTTGCTGATTACTGTGGTTTCCTATTTTATAACTCTGGTTATTGTTGCTCTCTTTGTTGGAAGACTGCTGAAAAAAGCTGGATACCGGTTTGAGTTCAGAGAGCTACCAAGGGTTTTAAATGAAGTCGACCCTAAAATCATCGGTGATTCAACGAGGGACATCTTTAACATCGTTGCAATGTGGGGCGTTTTCAGCACTGCAGTCCTTGCATTCGGGGTTAAGAAAGGGACTATTTTTACCGTTGCCGTTTATCTTGTACTTTCCTCTATTGGACTTTTGCTAATGATTTCTATGCTGATATCTGTTTTGGGGACGGCTTTGATACTCTACGAGCTCCTTACCGGAAGACGGCTTTCCCATTCCTTTGAGAAGGCCCTACTGCTCTCGCTACTCTCCGGCGCTTTTCTTGTCCTTGTTCGTTTAATGTCAGGGTATCCCTGGGCCTTTAACATCACAGTAGTACGGCCACTTTTGAAGGTTTGTACGGATAATTATCTGTGCAAGAACCTCCTGTTGCTCTCTGCTCTGAACGCTCTGTATGGCATTATCGGAATTCTAATTCTGCCCAAGAGGAGAAGACTTGGCCTCTTACTGCTCCTGATTATTGCTCTTGCCATCGCCCCTCTGCTTGTAAAGGTTTTTATCCAACTGCACTCGCTATAGTTCCTCCATTTCAGCACTCCTCCGTTTTTGATTCTCCATTTTGGGGACGTTCCTCTGCGGGCTTATCTTCTGATGCTAAAAGATGGTGATATTTCTTGTAAGCTTTATAAACGGCCCTTCAAACTCTTCTCCATGCCCAAGGTTGAGCTCAGAGAGAACCCGTCTCCAGAGGAAATAAAGCTCCTCGTCGATTCGGCAGTTTCCTCCGAGGGAGTGCTTACTATCTTCGCCCGCTGTCGGGTTCACTACGATGGCCGGGCAAAGAGTGAGCTCGGCCCCGGCGACAGGGTGATAATCGTCAAGCCCGACGGCTCTTTCCTCATACACCAGAAGGAGAAGCGCGAACCCGTTAACTGGCAACCGCCGGGGAGTGTGGTTAGGCTGGAGCTCCGCGAAAAGCCCGTTCTCGTCTCGGTCAGGAGAAAGCCGAGGGAAACGCTGGAGGTCGAGCTTGAGGAAGTTTACCTAATCACCGTCTTCCACGCAGAGGATTACGAGGAGCTCGCTTTGACGGGTAGCGAGGCCGAGATGGCCGAGCTCATCTTCGAGAATCCCGAGGTTATAGAGCCCGGCTTTAAGCCCCTCTACCGAGAGAAGCCGATTAAGCACGGCATCGTTGATGTTCTCGGCGTTGACAAAGACGGAAACCTCGTCGTTCTCGAGTTGAAGCGCAGGAGGGCGGATTTGCATGCGGTCAGCCAGCTCAAGCGCTACGTCGAAACCCTCCGCGAGGAGCACGAGAACGTCAGGGGTATTTTAGTTGCCCCTTCGCTCACCTCCGGCGCCAAAAAACTGCTCGAAAAGGAGGGCCTTGAGTTCAGGAAGCTCGAACCGCCAAAGAGGGGCAGGAAATCGAGGGGAAAACAGCTCAAGCTGTTTTAGCCCATGCTCATCTCGTGTGGGAATAGTTCCCTAACCCTCGCCACGAGGATTCCGTCCCTTCTCTCGACCTCCACAACCCGTCCGAGGCCGACCAGCTTCACCTTTGCCCTGCAGACGGTGATTTCTCTCTCATCGCTCTCCTCCCAGGGAACCCTCGTCTCAAGCTCTTTGGCCTCTATCAGCTCCGCGAGGAGACCTTCGGTTCCAGTGGAGACGTCGTCGAAGGGGTCGTAGGTGAGGAACAGCCTGAGGGCCTCGTCTATCGCCTCCTCGATGGCCAAAACGTTCCTCGCGCTTCTGAGCTCTATCGTTCGGTATGGATTCCTCAGGAGCTCGTCCAAAACCCGTCTCGCGATTCCAGCGAGGATTACCGCCTCCATGCTACCACCTCCTTTGTGAGCTGGAAGCCCCCCAGGGGGCGAGGCGGAAAGCCCGCTTTGCAATATTTCTTGCCGCATTCAAATCCCGATCCAATTGAAAACCACATTTTGGACATCTAAACCATCTCCCTTTGACCCCCTTCTCAACCAAATACCCGCATTTGGAACAAGTCCTTGAGGTATTTCTCGGATCAACAAAAACTACTGGAACTCCGTTTAATTTGGCCTTATAGACAATTTTATCGATCAAGTCTCCATATGCCCACTTATGGAGCCTCTTTCTGTGCCTTTTGGCGTTGTAATGATGCCTAATCCCCTTAAGATTCTCAATGGCGATGCCATAGTGATAGTGCTTGGCTAGTTCAACAATCTCCTTTGCTATCTTGTGGTTTATGTAAGCCATCTTGTTCTTCTCCTTGTGGGAAAGTCGTTTGAGAATTCTCCAAGCCCCCTTCTTTGTTCGTTTATCCTTAAGAAACTGCAATCTTGCCCTACGGTATTCAACACTCTTTTTCCATGCAATTGCGTTGTCATAGAACTTATTTATTTTTCCCTTGTCGTCCGAGATTACGACAATGTGGTTAATCCCGATATCTACACCAAGCCAGCCTTTTGGTTCATATGGTTTTGGCTCTGGAACCTCAAAGCTAATTTGGGCGTAGTATTCGTCATCGACTTTTGAAATTTGGACCCTGCCGTGCTTCATCTTGAGGAACTTTCTGAGCTTTTTAGGGACATGCATTGGCAACCAAACCCGTTCTTTATTGATTAACGGAACGTTGATGAAGTGTCTGTCAATTTTAACATCAACGTTCTTAAACGAAACAACGTCTGCTGTGAAAACAGGTTTTTGTCCTTTTGTCTTAAGCCAAGCCCTATAAACCTCAATGGCTCTGTTCATAGCCTCTTGAACCACGTTAGAATGTAGGTCTTTGAATTGCTCTCGGATTTTTTTATATGCAAATGAGTGGACGTTTTTCCTCGTTGGGTATTCGCCAAGCTGTTCAATTTCTGAAATCCAAGCATTAACGCACTCTTTGAACCTTTCAATAGTTGCGTCCAACAACTCCCTTTTTCTCTTGTTTGGCTTCATCAACTTGAAAGTTTGTGTGAGTTTTATGCCACACATTATTATTACTACTACCACAAAGTTTATTAAGGTTTGCATGTAGTTGGTATTGATGATACCTAGCGGTATATCCGTTGGGTGGATGGGTCTCTGGCCGACCCATATGCGGTTTACCGCAACCGAAGTCCTCATGTTGAGGGCCTCCGTCCTTTGGGGCGGAGAGGAGGTCAGAGGTAGAGGCTCTCGTACTGCTTCATCTCCTTCTTCCTCGCCTGCTCCATCTGCTCGTGCATCTTCCTGAGCTGTTCCTCAATCATCTCCGCCTCCTTGATGAGCGGTTCCGTCGAGACGTCAATAGGCGTGAGCTTCTTGAGGACCTCGATGACGTTGGCAGCGGCCCTAGGGTCGGGTCTGTCTCCGAACGTCTCGCCGAGGAGCACGTAGGCGTTCAGCCCTCTCTTGCCGGCCTCCCAGAGGAGCTTTCCGCTCATCCCCATAATCGAGCCGTACTGGAGTATCTTCGCTCCGGCCTCTTCGAGCTCCCTGTTAAGCTCTTCCCTCGCGCCGACGCCCCACACTTCCATCTTCTCCTTGAAGAAGCCTATGCCGATTCCGCCGATGGAGATTACCTTCTCGGCCTTCATCTCGCTGAGGTAGCTCGCGAGTTCCTTTGCTATCTCGTTAACGAGCGTCGGGGGGACGTAGATGTCCGCTATGGCCACGATTACGTTGTCCTTGCCGTAGAAGCGGAGCGGTGGGTTGGGCTTCCCCTCGAGGACTATGCTCATCGGCGGGATGAACGGGCTCTCGACGTAGCCTATCATCTCCATTCCGAGTTCTTTAGCCAGGAAGTTGCCCGCTATGTGACCCACGAGGCCTATTCCAGGGTAACCCTCGATGAATATCGGGTTCTTTACCTCCGGCAGGACGAGCTTGACTGGTTTCTCCTCCATCTCACCACCCCCGGAATATTTAGTTCCCAAAGGTTATTAAAGTTTCCGCCCTTCGTTTCCACTGGAAAGGCAACCCTTATATGAGTGGAGCGAGCATTTAACACGGTGATGACCATGCCGAGGATAGGTATCATAGGTGGTTCCGGGGTCTACGGCGTCTTCGAGCCGAAGGAGACGGTCAAGGTTCACACGCCCTACGGCAGGCCCTCGGCTCCGGTGGAAATCGGCGAAATCGAGGGCGTTGAGGTGGCATTCATACCGAGGCACGGCAAGCACCACGAGTTCCCGCCCCATGAGGTTCCATACCGCGCGAACATCTGGGCGCTCAAGGAGCTCGGTGTCGAGCGCGTAATCGGCGTTACGGCAGTTGGCTCGCTCCGCGAGGAGTACAAGCCGGGTGACATAGTCATAACCGACCAGTTCATCGATTTCACGAAGAAGCGCGACTACACCTTCTACAACGGCCCGCGCGTGGCCCACGTATCGATGGCCGACCCCTTCTGCCCCGAGATGAGGAAAATCTTCTACGAGACTGCCAAGGAGCTCGGCTTCCCGGTCCACGAGAAGGGCACCTATGTCTGCATCGAGGGGCCGAGGTTCTCAACGCGCGCCGAGAGCTTCATGTTCCGCCAGTACGCCCACATCATCGGAATGACGCTCGTCCCCGAGATAAACCTAGCTAGGGAGCTCGGAATGTGCTACGTGAACATCGCAACGGTCACCGACTACGACGTCTGGGCCGACAAGCCGGTTGATGCCCAGGAGGTCCTCAAGGTCATGGCCGAGAACAACTACAAGGTTCAGGAGTTGCTTAAGAAGGGCATCCCGAGGATTCCGGAAGAGAGGAAGTGCGGTTGCGCCGATGTCCTGAAAACGATGTTCGTGTGAGTCTTCGCCCTTTCTGTTCTCTGTTCTTACCTTCCCTCTGGTCTTTTTGGGATTTCAAAATTAATAACTTGATACGTTCCAGCGCTCCCTTTGGGCTATTCAACTTTTGCATGGACATAAGTCTTATATAATTTCTTGGAAATACTACAAAATTAATGCTGTAATCATGTAAACTAAAATCCGGCATGGGGTTGATAAGGCGTCAAGCGGGGGGAACGGGATGAAAAAATTAGTTTCCCTGTTGCTGGTGGCAATTGCCCTCTTTGCAATTTTCCCACCAATGGCGTTCGTGTCCGCGAATTCCCCGAGTTGGAACCACTCCCCCGTTGTTATAAACGGGGACTCCGAGCTCGCATCGTCCGACGTTGTTCTTGGGGGCAATGGAACCGAGGAAAATCCATACATAATCGCGAACTGGGTTATAAACGCCTCTGGAAGTCAGGCAGGGATTGAAATACGAAATGTAAGGGCCCACTTTGTCATAAGGAACGTTACCGTGTTCGGTTCCTACTACGGCATCTACCTCGAAAACGTTAGCAACTTCGTCATCGAGTTCTCTGACCTCGGCAACGTCACCAACGATGGCGTTCGCGTTGAGAACTCTTCGCGCGGGCTTATAGTCAACAACTACTTTCACGATTCCGGGGCTGGCGTTGTGCTAACGAACTTTACAGGCCTTGGAGCCAGCAGCAATATAGTTGTTTCCAACAACACCTTCGAGAACATAGTCTGGTACGGTGTTCTCCTGGAGAAGGGCCTCCACGCCAACAACACGGTGTCGGGGAACGTTATGAGAAACATGGCCTATGGAGTTTACCTCCGGTACGGCCCGGAGGGTAACAGGATTCTCAACAACATCATATACAACGTTAACTACAGTGGAATAGCCCTGACGGCCTCTCACATGAACGTGGTTTCTGAAAACGAGGTTTTCTCTGGGCGTTATGGCATACAGCTGAACGAAAACGCTTCCAACAACGTTCTCGTCGGGAACTATCTCCACGATACTTCCAGCTTTGGTGTTTATATGTGGTCTGCGGGAAGTGGGAACCGGATACTGAATAACACAATATTCAACGTAACCAGCGGGGGCGTGTACCTGGGGTATACTCCCGAGACGGAGATTGCCTACAACAGGATATCCCTTGTTAATAACAGGGGCTATGGCATCGGAGTCGGTTGGGGCAATTACACGGTGATTCACGACAACAGCATAGCCAACGCTACCTCACAGGGTGTGTACGTCCACGATACCTTTGGAGGGGCTATCTACGGCAACCAAATCACAAACAACGGTGGAGAAGGGATTCTTTTGGTTAGAAATGTCTTCGAAATGGCCGTCGAAAACAATACCCTTATTGGAAACCAGTTCGGTATATATCTACGTGATAACGTCTCCAACGTCACCGTCGCGGGGAACTTTCTGGACGGGAACCTCTACAGCGGGATTTCTCTGAACCGCGCCGACAAAAACAACGTATCCAACAACGAAATTCACAACGTTCTCCGTGGAGACGGTGTCTACGTCTGGAACTCCACACTCAACGTTGTTACTGGTAACAGGATAGTTAATACGGGTGAGGACGGTATTCAACTTCAGTTTTCGCCTGGAAACTTGCTCGCGGGGAACTACGTTGAACATGGCAACATCTTAACATCTCAGGGAATTAGTGTCTATGAATCTCCCGGCACTGTTGCGGTCAACAACACGGTCACAAAAGTGAATAATGGAATCTACCTGTTCTCCAAATCACATAACTCCAGGATTGAGAGAAACGTTGTTTACGGCGTGGGCGCTGGCGTTGTCGCGATTGATTCCGTCAACGTTAGCATCTCAGGAAACGCCATCTCTGACCTTCTCAGGCAGGGGCTCGTCGTTCAAAACTTGACGAACTTTACCGTTCAATCCAACAGGTTCCTCAACGCCACCTACAACGGTGTTGAGGTTTACTCCTCCAGTAACGGACGGCTCCTCTCGAACGTCTTTGCCAACAGTTCTGGAGGTTCCCTTCAGGCCGACAATTCAACGGGACTCGTCATCGCGGGCAACAGGATGGAAAACACCAACGTTGGGGTTGCTCTCAGGTACGGCGTTCACGATTCTATCGTCGAGGACAACGTAATGGTTGGCAACGTGAAGGGTTTCTGGCTTTGGGAGGTTTACAACAATACTTTTGTTAACAACACGGTTGTCAACAGTTCTTGGACTGGCATTTACATGTACAACTCGACCGGCAACGTCTTCTACCTCAACGTCTTTAAAAATGACCAAAACGTAATTGCTGATAACTCCCTGGCCATCTGGCACTCTCCCCAGCAGATTTCCTACGATTACGTTAACGGGACTATCATCGTTCCCGGTTCTCAGTTCACTAACTACCTCGGCAACTACTGGAGCGACTATTACGGTTCTGATGCCAACGGCGATGGGGTGGGCGACGTTCCGTACATAATTGACTCCGAAAACAGGGATGACTATCCACTGGGATTCTTTAGCAACGTTACTGTTCTTCCTCCCATCACGATAGAGGGCAACGAGGGCTTCTCCGCCTACGACTGGCTGATTTCCGGTTCAGGAACTCCAAACGACCCATACGTTCTGGAGAACTTTACGGTGAACGCTGGTGACAGGTGGTGCGGAATCCTCGTCAAAGACGTTTCGGCGAGCTTCGTAATCAGAAACGTCACGGTTCTGGGTGGGGTGCAGGGTATACTCATTCAAAACAGCACCAACTTCGTTATTGAGAACAACACTATCAAGAACAACGTGTACGACGCCATTGCCCTTCAGGATTCTGGTAACGCCGTTATCAGGTGGAACAGCGTTGATGAGCTGTACTCGTTCCCATTCCAGCCCACTCCCAAGACAATTGATGGCTCCCTTGAGGACTGGGGTCAGTCAAGCCCCCTTGCCACCGCTCCGGACAGTGGTCTTCCCGGTGCGAACCTGGAGTCGCTCTACGTTTCGTGGGACTCCGACTATCTCTACATCGCGCTGACAACCCGGAACAACGAGAGCTGGGACGTTTCTTACGGCATTGCGATTGACGTTGACCCATACACTCAGTTTGGGTACATTGGATACCGGGAGCAGAACGATGCGTGGAACCGCTCCATTGGCTTTGACTCGCGTTACGGCATTGACTACGAGCTCTATGGATGGTGGAGCGGAGGCAAGCTCACCTTCGACAACGGCACTCACGAGGGCTTGCAGTTGATTAAGTACGACGTTGCCACTGGCTCATGGATTTACGATTATCAGGACCGGTTTAGTGGATATTCTGCTGCTTACACCGGTGATTCTACGACTGGACTGAAGACCCTGGAGGTTAGGATACCCTGGGAAGCCCTCGGTGGTCGTCAGGGGGACATTGCAATAATCGCGTGGATTGCGGGGGGTTCTGGTAGCTCCGCCGTCAGTTCTGTGCCCTGGACTGGGGCGGTATCGGACAGTTCCGACGAGTGGACCGACTCCGACGTTCTCAGCAATCTTGCCATGCTTTACGTGGGCCCCTCTGCGTCCGGGGTACATCTCTGGAACTCCTACAACGTGACAATCTCGGACAACACGCTTCGGAACGTTGAATACGGCGTTCCGCTAACGAATTCGAGGTCAATTACGGTCGTTTCCAACTCGATAGAGGGGGCCTTTAGGAGGGGTGTTGCCCTCTGGGGCACGGTTGACAGCAAGGTTCTGAAAAACACCATCTCGGGTATTGGACTTGGAATTGAGGGGCAGGGAGCTTTGAACTCCGTTATTGAGAACAACACGCTGGTTGGAGTCGTTCTTGAGGGGATAGGCCTTTATAACTCCACTGGAAGCGTTGTTCGGTTCAACACGCTGGGCATTGAAAAAGGTTCGGCAATTCACGTATCTTACACCAAGAATGTTTCTGTTGTTGACAACACGATTTCATATTCGGGTCGCGAGGGTATCTTCCTTTGGAACGTTAATTCTTCGCTACTGGCCAACAACACTGTTTTCAACAGCACAGGGTCGGGTGTTTATGTTGGACGCTCTCATGACAACCTCTTCGCCGGCAACTTGATAAACGGTTCAACGAATGGAAACGGATTCTACGTCAGCGATTCTCCGAACAATACATTCATGGGCAACTTCATCTACAATACCTACCGTGACGTTATCTATCTTCAATACTCCCCAAACAACACCGTGGAGAACTGCTACCTGAACCACGGAAACTCCTCGTACTATCAGGTGATAACCGCCTACCTCTCGCCTGGCTTGAGAATACTCAACAGCACGATTACGGGGGCAAACAACGGCATTCTACTTATAAAATCGAACCTCAGCGTAATCTTAGGTAATAAGGTGTTCGGCAACGGCGCGGGGGTAGCAGTTGAGGACAGTTTTGACGTGGTTCTTGGAGGGAACAGCTTTGCCAACAATTCAAGACAGGCCTTGGTTGTCGTTAACTCCGGTAATCTGACCATTCGGGACAGTTTTGCCGTTGGGAGCGGCTACAACGCCTTTGAGCTTTACAACGTCACGGGTGCGAGCGTGTTCCGGAACTACTTCAGGGACAACAACGGTGCGTTCCAGGCGGATGGTTCGAGTGGCCTCCACGTCTTTGACAACGTGATGGATGAAACAGCCGTTGGAGTCGTTTTAAGACACGGCACCAGGAATTCCCTCGTTGAGAACAACGTTATCGCCAACAACGTGAAGGGTTTCTGGCTTTGGGAGGTTTACAACAATACTTTTGTTAACAACACGGTTGTCAACAGTTCCTGGACTGGCGTTTACATGTACAATTCAACCGGCAACGTCTTCTACCTAAATCGCTTCAACAACTCCCAGAACGTCATCATGGAGAACTCCACTGCCAGGTGGTATTCTCCAGAGCAAATCTCCTACGATTACGTTAACGGAACCATCATCGTTCCCGGTTCTCAGTTCACCAACTATCTCGGCAACTACTGGAGCGACTACGCTGGAGCTGATTTGAACGGAGACGGCATAGGGGACGTTCCTTACACTGTGGCCGGCGACAGCACCGATGAATATCCCCTGGTCGCCCCATCAACTCCCGTTGTCTTCACTGGAGTTCCCCTCGTTCTCAACAACGGAACGGTGACACTCCGCGGGTTCCTCGTTGACCTCGGAGGTGCCCTCACGGAGGTGTGGTTTGAGTACGGTCCGGTTGGGGCGAACACCACCCTTCAAACTGAACACAGGTTCGTGAACTCAACGGGCCCCTTCGAGTTCCAGTTGAACGGGCTCTCCATTGGGTCCCGGTACTACGTTAGGGCCGTTGCCAAGAACCCCGTCAACACTTCACTGGGCAACGACGTCATCTTTACCGTGCTTACCCCCAACCCGAGCCTCGGCCCAGTGCCGGAGCGCGTGCTTATCGGCGGTTACGCCAACGCCACCGACCTGCTGTACGCCGTTTCTAAGGGAGACGTTGATTTCGGCTATCAGACCTACTCCGTCTCCCGGATTCCTGAGTACGTTCTCTCCAACGTTTCCCTGGTTCCCAACAGCCTGGAGTACTTTGACATACTCTTTAACCCGGTTCACGACCCTGGAAGCAGGTACATCATAACCGTTAACGGAACGCCCTACTTCAACCCCTTCGCGGTCAGGGAGATAAGGTTCGCTATAAACTGGCTCATCAACAGGGATTACTTTATACGCACCGCCCTCTTGGGGATGGGGGACGAGATGTTCACCCCGTTTGCGGACTGGCTTGACTTCTACTCCAAGGATGTTGCGCCAATTCCAACAATCCTCGGGATGAGTCCCGATGGAAACGAAGCCAAGGCTTTGATAATGATAAACGATGCCATGAACGCCGCGGCCCAGGAGGTGGCGGAGGAGGGCCACACCCTTGAGCTGGTGAACGGAACGTGGTACTTCGACGGCAGGCCCGTTGAAGTCACGGGGCTTATACGCGTTGAAGACGAGCGCAACGTGCTCGGCAACTACCTCGCGGACCTGCTTGAGAAGGCCGGTTTCCGTGTCGTTAGAAAGGAAGTCACGAGAAGCGAGGCCAGCTACCTCGTTTACTCAACGGACCCGCGCTCCTACGGGTGGTCGTACTACACCGAAGGATGGCTTGGTTCTGGGGGCGGTCTTTGGACCGTGTACTTTATGTACTCCAGCCATGGCTACGCACCCGCTCTCGGCGGCTGGAAATGGTCGCCAGAGAACACGGAGAGGAGCACCGTCGGGGACGTTCTCTCTGCAATCGGCGATGGAAACGTCACCGCTGGGGCGACTTCCCTGAACCTTCAGTACTACACGGGAACCAGGCTTGAGGGCATACTCAACTGGACGACCGACGAAATCGGGGCCCTTTTAAACAACGGTTACGTCGACCTCGACGGCGATGGAACTGCGGACGTTTTCCTTAGCGATGAGTCCCAGAAGGATGACCTTATAAAGCTCGGAACCGCCCTCGGTGTCTACGAGTCCTTCAGGGTCTACGTTTCCCGTGTTACCAACGTCTTCCCCGTGAACCCCTCCCGCCTCTACGATTACGCCACGAGCCCGCGCAGTGGCCTCAACGGCCTGTCAATCATAACCGCCAACACGACCGACGGCACGGTGAGCGTAGGCCTGTACACGGGTAGCTACTACCCAGGCAGTAACCCCCTCCTCGGGGCGCCGGCCAACCCCAACATTTACGACTCCTACGCCACCTACGGCGGTGGGCTCCTCAGGTCCCTCGTCTTTAGCAACTACTGTTCGCCGGTTTCGGCGGAGTACAACGTCAGCGTTCCCGCAAATGCTCTCGTATGGGACGACTTGACCAACACCTGGAAACCCGTTGGAAACACCTCGACGGTGCCGGTGAAGTTAACCCTCTCGTGCACGCTGGGGACGTGGCACGACGGAGAGCGCATGACCCTTGCAGATTACATAGCCAGCATGTCCTTCGCGTGGGAGATTACGTACTCCCAGGACGGCTTTTCACTGTACCCTGCGAACAAATACTACGTGGGCGTTCTTGATAAGATTAAAGCCGTTGAGTTTAAGCAGGTAAACGATACCACCGTTCAGATTGTCATGTACCAGAACAACGTGCCAATTCCAGGTCAGGAACTTGATAGCCTGGCACTGCTTGTCCCGTATCCCCTCGCTCCCTGGCAGATTTACTACGCCGTTGAAGAGCTCATTCGCAAACCCCCGTACAACGAGCACAAGCTGGATTTGGAGGACTTTGACCAGCTCAATCCGCAGCATTCTCAGGACCTTCTGAGGGAGCTGGAATCCCTGGCCCGTACTGCCCCGATTCCGGAATACCTGGAGCCCTACGTCTCCAAGGAGGAGGCAGAGGAGAGGTATGCCTCGACCTCCGCCTTTATACTGGAGCACGGACACTCCCTCGTTGGTAACGGGCCCTTCGTCGTTGAGGGCTACGACCCCGACGCCTCACAACTTAGATTGATTGCCTTCAGGAACCCAGGATACCCGTACACGAAGGAGTACTTCCTCGACCAGTACAGCGGGGACGAGGTGAACCCGATAATCCTGAAGGCGAACCTCAGCAGTTCCGTCGTTGACGTTGGCAACTCGACTACAATCTCCTTCTACTGCACGGACGACCATACGCTCAGGGCCGTTAACTTGACGATAGTGCTCCCCAACGGCACCAGCTTTACCACGAACCTCGGGGATTCGCCTGGATTCTACAGCTACGATTACACGGTTCCGTACGTTGGAAAATACACCGCAGTGATAACGGTTGTGGATTCCTCCGGAAACGTGGGGGAGACGTCCTTGGTCTTCTACGGGCAGAGAACCATCGTTGAAAACGTTGTGGTGACCAACGAGACCTCCAATGTGACCGTTGGGGGTGGAGACCTTGAGCTGACGATGGACGTCAACGAGTCTGCCACAACCGGGGCCCTTCTGACGGTCAACGCCACCGTAACGGCAGATGAAAGCGTTCTCAACGAGGAAAACGCCACTTCCTTGGTCGTTGCATCGCCTTCCAACGACACCAACGAGACCGCGCTTGCTCCCGTTAAGTACATCAAGGTCTCCGTGGAATCAAACAACACCACCCAAAACGTCGTTGAGAAGTACACCCTCAAGGTGCGCTACAACGAGAGCGAACTAGGAACGATAGATGAATCCACGCTGAGCCTTTACTACTGGAACGGAAGCACCTGGGTTCGCGTGGCCGACTACGTGAATTCAACCATTCCAAACGGTCCCTTCGTTTACGACGCAGGCGTTAACACCGAGGAGAACTACGTCTGGGCCGTTGTTAATCACTTCAGCCTCTACGCCATTGGCGGCCTCAGCGTACCGAGGATAACCATAACTTCACCCGAGAACGGCACGGTGATTCCCGCCAACGATACCGTTAACGTTACCGTTACGTGGGTCGGGGCGGATAAACTTGGAATAGACCACTATGAGGTCAGGGTAAACAACGGTACGTGGGTCAACGTTGGTCTGTTAACGTCCTACACCCTTGAGAACCTGAGCTTTGGAACGTACGTAATTGAAGTTAAGGCCGTTAACGTAGGCGGAATATCCAACACCACCGGTATCGTAGTGAACGTCGTCAAATACAGCAGGGAGAACATGAGACGGGCTAGGATTATCAACAGGTTCAGGAACAAGTACAACCACCAGCGCGAGCTCTTTGAGAAACTGTACGGCGAGGCGAAGGAGCTGCGAGTCCCGGACATCCTGCTTGAGGGCCCATTAAGCTTGGCTCGTCTTGCCGAGCACGACTACGAAAGGGCCATACGGCTTGGCTACAGTGTTGATGCCTTGAGCCATATGATACAGGCGTACATCGAGATTAAAATTGCCACCACCCAGCTCAGAACCCTGGTGGCTCTCTACAAACACTGGGGTTAGCCTCGATTCCCGTCTCCCTTTTATTTATGGCGCCTCGGGTGTTCTTCGACATCTTTTTAACCTCGGCAGAAAACACACCCCTTTAAAAGGGGGTGGTCGGAGTGAGCATTCTCATCAGGAACGGTTACGTTCTCTACGGCGAGAACCTT
This sequence comes from Thermococcus nautili, assembly GCF_000585495.1. Lineage (NCBI taxonomy): Archaea > Methanobacteriati > Methanobacteriota > Thermococci > Thermococcales > Thermococcaceae > Thermococcus > Thermococcus nautili. The sequence continues at coordinate 1,584,290 of NZ_CP007264.1, read as the reverse complement.
GAGGTCGTTAAAGCGGACGTTCTAATCGAAGGGAACAGAATCGTCGAGGTTAAGAAGGGAATCAACGAGGGCGCCGATACCGTTATAGACGCGACTGGAAGGGTCGTTTCCCCCGGCTTCGTCAACCTGCACACCCACTCGCCGATGGGTCTTCTTCGCGGTCTCGCCGACGATTTACCGCTGATGGAGTGGCTGGAAAAGCACATCTGGCCGAGGGAAGCGAAGCTGACGCGCGAGCACATCAAGGTCGGCGCCTACTTGGGAGCACTCGAGATGATTAAGACCGGCACGACAACTTTCCTCGACATGTACTTCCAGATGGACGCGGTTGCCGAGGCAACCCTTGAGGCGGGCCTTCGCGGGTATCTCTCCTATGGCATGATAGACCTCGGCGACCCCGAGCGGACGGAGAAGGAGATTAAAGAGGCCCTGCGCGAGATGAAGGCCATCGAGGGCCTCAACTCGGAGAGGGTCCACTTCGTCTTCGGGCCCCACGCGCCCTACACCTGTTCCCTTGCCCTCCTGAAGGAGGTCAGGAAGCTCGCGGACGAGCACGGGAAGCTGATAACGATTCACGTGGCAGAGACAATGGCCGAGCTCGGAAAGATTCAGGAGCGCTACGGGAAGAGCCCCGTCGTGCTCCTCGACGAAATCGGCTTCTTCGGGAGCGACGTGATAATAGCTCACGGCGTCTGGCTCGACAGCAGGGACGTTTCAATCCTCGCGAGGAACGGCGTCACCGTTGCCCACAATCCCGCCAGCAATATGAAGCTCGCCAGCGGTGTGATGCCCCTCCAGAGGCTCCTCAATGCGGGCGTCAACGTCGGCCTCGGAACCGATGGAAGCGCGAGCAACAACAACCTCGATATGGTCGAGGAGATGAAGCTTGCCGCTTTACTCCACAAGGTCCACAACCTCGACCCGACGGTTGCAGATGCAAGGACAGTTTTCAAGATGGCGACAGTCAACGGTGCAAAGGCGCTCCGTCTCAACGCCGGCGTCATAAAGCCCGGCTACCTGGCCGATTTGGTCATCTTCGACTTCAACAGGCCCCACCTGAGGCCGATTCACGACATAGTGAGCCACATAGTTTACTCCGCTAACGGCAACGACGTTGAGACGACGATAGTTGACGGAAAGGTTTTAATGCTCGACCGCGAAGTTCTTACGCTGGATGAGGAGAAAATACTGAACCGGGCGGAGGAGGTGGCGCGTGAACTATCTTGACCTTTTCCTGGGCGTTGCACTGCTCGTTTCCTACGTCCTCCTCTTCTACAACCATCACCTTACTGGCCGAAAGGCGCTCCTCTACTACTCATTAGCCTGGCTGAGCCTCGCCGTTCCGGTCTTCTCCTCGGATAGGGGAGTCTACATCGTTGGCCTAGCCTTTTTCTCGGCCTTTCTGTGGGCAGGCAACGTCGAGGCGATAGACGAATTGACCCTAAACAATGAAACAGCGAGGAGTCTGCTCTACCTCTCGATTCTCCCGGTGCTCATCGTTTTCCTGTTCTATCCTGAACACGAAACGTCAGCCTACGCCCTTCTCGGCCTGTGGATTGTTCTCTCGGCCCTTCTCCTCGGATTCTATGGGGGGAGAACGCTCCTGCCGATGTCGGCCCTTCAGGCTTTCCTCGGCGTCGTCGTGGCCCTCTCAGGATTGATTCCCTTCTTCCGGCTCCGCATCGTTCCCGCTTTCCTCGGCGTTGTCCTCGCCTTTGAGTCGGTTAGAACCTTCTTGAGGACGTCTTTCGTCGGGGACTTCTCCATCGGTTCAATCAAGGACGTTGGCCTCGATGAAAAGCCCGGCCTTGTTCTAGTTCCTTCTGCCCCGGAGGACGTTCTCTCCTCCGCCCTCGTGTTCTCCCGGAGTCCGCGGAACGCTCCCAACTGGTTCTGGATAACGACGGTTCACGACGAGCGGGCAATTTCTCCTACGAACCTCCCCAAAATTCTCGACATGGCGGTCAAGTTCATGAGGGAAGCTGGGGAAGCCGGTAAAAAGCCCATCATCGTCATTGACGGCCTCGACTACCTCGTCCTCGAAAACGGCTTCCCCAGCGTCCTCAAGTTCCTGTCGGCGCTCAGGGACTACGCCCTCGTCCACGGCGCCACGGTGTTTATAGTCGGAAGTGACGATTTCCTCTCCGAGAGGGAGAGAAAGCTTTTGAGGAGCATCGTGGGTGAGGGCAATGCTTGAGGTTGTTAAAGGCGACATCACCCGCTTTCCTGCCGAGGCGATTGTAAACGCCGCGAACCGCTACCTCGAGCACAGCGGTGGCGTCGCCTACGCCATAGCCAGGGCCGCCGCTGGAGACGCCCGCGAGTACATCAGGATAAGCAAGGAAGCCTTGAGGGAACAGCTTGGAAAGGACTCAATAGAGCACGGCGAGGTCGTTGTAACGCCGGCGATGAGACTTGAACAGTACAGAATCAGGTACGTCATTCACACGGTCGGCCCCTACTGCGGGGGAGTGTGGGACGGGAATAAGAAGGAGAAGCTCAGGAAGGCTATACTGGGGGCGCTCAGGAAGGCAGACGAGCTGGGCGTCAAAAGCATAGCATTCCCAGCGATAAGCGCCGGAATCTACGGCTGTCCGCTTGAGGAAGTCGTTAGAACTTTTAAAGAAACCGTTGAGGAGTTCTTAAGGGAAGCGAGAAGCGTGGAGAAGGTCTACCTGGTGCTTTACTCGGAGGATGCCTACAGGCGAGCCATCTCAACATATAATGGTCAATGAAAAAACAAAAAGACCTCCAGCTCCGGCTATATTTTTTGATTCTCTTGGAGAGTCGTCTTTGAGTTAAATCAATTGTTCCAGGGAATTTCTTTGATGATATTTGGCTCTCCGTTGTTCCAGTCCACTATGACGATGTTTTCTGGATACTTCTCCATTTTTCCAAAGACCTCTACAGCGGCCTTGGTTCCCCAGCGGTCTGAGCCGGCCAGTATTACCACATTTCTCCCATTTATGTTTTTGACTGCTATTATGCCTTTTCCGCGTCCGGGATAGTCGTTTGTGATGTTGAGGTTAAAGTAGTTCTCAAGATAGAACTTTGTGAGGTTGTTTGCCAACGGGCCGCCTACGAGAATCAGCGGAAAGAGATTGTCCGGGATTTCATCTTTATCCGTAAGCAAATTGTTGTCTACGCTTTGGCGTTTTAGTGCTTCCGCGTATTCGGAATCAACTCTTCCGTCGCCGTAGACTATCGTGGCCCTCCATGAGTTCTCATCTATGTTTATTATGCCGTCGCTGTCGTAGTCCTCGAAGTATTTGTCAACTGGAAGCTTTGCGGTGCCCCACACGTATTTTTCAAAGAACCATGAGAAATCCTGGCCTGTCACGTTGTTTACAATCCTGAGGAGGTCTTTGTTTGTGTAGAGTTTTTTTCGATACCCAAATTCTTGGAATTTTATTCTTTCTACATCATCGAGGGACTTCCTTCCTCCAGTGGCTTTCTGGATTTCGAGGTCGAGGAGCATGGCAACGAGGGCTCCTTTTTTGTATATTGCTAGGATTCCAATTGGCCAGAGATTCCAGTCTATATGAGTGTTGAAGTATTCAGGAGCTTTTGATAATGCGATATCGTCACCGTTTTTTACCATCATTTTGTAGACTCCATAGAATTCTCTAAATGTGCTAGACTCCTTATAGCTTTTTATAATTCCCATTGTAAGAGAAGATTTCGTTACATAATACTCATTTATCCCTTCCCACTGCCAGTTTGCCTCGCCTATCCCTGCCATTCCTCCGGGTCCCCATCCTTCCCATACGTGAAACATTGCATGGTTTATTCTGGTTATAAAATTCAGCGAGGGATCAATACTTATACCTTGTCCATACTGTCCTTCTCCAACCCATATCGGCATATCTGGAGGCTCAGGTAGAAATACAACCGTGTAAACCCCATATGGAGAGGGCGTTCCGAAGAGGTTTTCGTAGTATTCAAAGAGCTTAACGGTTTGCTTTTCAATCTTGTACGCGTTTTTGATTGATTTATGAATGTAAATCCCTATCTGTGTTCCCTTTTCAGTTTGTTTGGTATATTCAAAAAATGTCCCTGTTTTTGCAACAATTATGAAGTGATGGCTGCCAAATATAATCTCGCTAATGGCATCGTAAAATTTTTTGCCTCCGGGGGTTATCACGTCCCATTCTTGGGGATGTATAACCTGAGTTTTCACGGATGTGACATCATATGGGAGGTTTTTTGGAAGAAAGATGTCGGGCCGTATTAAAATGAAGTCCTCTCCCTTGTATTGCACGTAATCAATTGACCCTCTTGTTACTGTTGTTGGGACGTTGTATTCAACCACTATCTTGTTATATTTTGATGTTGGAAGGAGATAACTGATACATCCATCATCTGAAACCTGGGGAGCTATGGTTAATTTCTCCCCATCTCCATATATCGTCACGTTAGTGACTTTCCACTGGCATCTAAATCCTAGGCCTTCTTGTTGCAGAGTAATATCCCACTGGGGCCAGCTAATTTCCATCTTTACGTGTATCGTGTCCTTGCTTGGGTCTACATAGTATGTATAAATCACAGTTGGAGAATCAGCCGCTGAAACAAGACGGATATTCCCTGGGACTATTATGCTAACAATCAGTATTAATATCAGGGCCAAAATGCGCTTTGTACTCTGCATTTGGTGCACCTCAAAATAGTTACACGTAAGTATTATATAACCCTTAACTCATGCTTCTTGGGTTTTATACTGCAGGGGTGAATAATTATGCAGGGACGTCTTCGTCTTCTCCTCTTTTTGAGGCTTTTTATGAGGTCCTTTGCCTTCGCTTATTCCCTCTCTCTAACGGTCATGTACAACTTCTGGATTTTTGGAAAATTGCCTGGCTTTGCTTGGGTGAGCTACGTAGTTGTTATGGCCGCTTGGGAGCTTCTGATGGGTGTAGCCGGCGACCGTCTACCCTTGGGACCTCTTCTAACGGCCTACCTTGCTCTGGCCATTCCCCTTGAATTCCCAAGCGTTTTCCTAGGCGGAATTTATCTTCAAACGGCTCTCCTTTTTCTGCCCTGGGCACTCCTATGGTACGGCTCTCTGCTTCTCCTCGCGGTGATTCGGGAGAACGACTGAAAACGATTTAATACGTTGGGCCCAATAATCAACGGTGATACCATGAGAATTGAGGACGTTTACGTCTGGGACATCAACGCTAAGTGGCTCGGGATAACCCCTTACCAGCTCATGGAGAACGCCGGCGCCGGCGTCGCGAGAACGATAGAGGAGCGCTTTGGAAAGGGCCTCAGGATTGCGGTATTCTCGGGAACCGGGAACAACGGCGGCGACGGCTTCGTCGCCGCGAGGCATCTTAGCTTCGAGAACGACGTCACGGTTTTTCTGGTGGGCGACGAGGCCAAGATAAGGAGCGAGGAAGCCAAACACAACTGGGAAATCCTGAAGGGCCTTGAATTCGTGAAAATCCGCGTCCTCAAGGATTCCGCGTACATAAAAGGGCTTGACCTAAGTGGTTACGACGTCATCGTGGATGCCCTCCTCGGGGCCGGCACGAGGGGCGAGCCGAGGGAACCCATACGCTCGGCCATTGAGAAAATCAACGAGTACGCTGGAAAGGCGAAGATAGTCAGCGTCGACCTGCCGAGCGGTTACCCGAGCGACGTCCGCGTTAAAGCAGATTTTGCTGTTACCTTCCAGTGGGATAAGGAGGAGTACGAAGGATTTGAGAGGGTTATAGTGAAGATAGGCTACCCGAGGGAGCTCTACCATCTCGTCGGGCCAGGTGATGCAAAGTTCGCGCTCAGGAAGAGGGGCCAGCACAAGGGGCAGAACGGCAGGCTTTTAGTCATCGGTGGCAGCTCAAGCTATTACGGTGCCCCGTACCTCGCCTCCAAGGGGGCGAGCTACATCGTTGACCTCGTTTACCTCGCGATGCCTGCTGAACCTGCGAAGAGGATAAGCGACCCGGACCTGATTCTAAGGCCCCTCCCGGGCGAGAACTTCTCGACCGAGCACCTTGATGACCTTCTTGAGCTAGCCGAGAAAGTAGATGCGGTCGTCATCGGGCCCGGAATAGGTCTCGCTGAGGAAACTAAGGAGTTCGTTAGAGAGTTCGTGAGGCTCTGTGAAAAGCCGATGGTCATCGATGCTGACGGGTTGAAGGCGATAGCCGAGGATTTGGGCGTTCTCAAAGGTAAAGCCTTTGTTCTAACGCCCCACGCAGGTGAATTCAGCGTTCTCTTCGGCGTCAAGTCCCCCGAGGGGTTGATTGAGCGGGCTGGGCTGGTGAGGGAAAAGGCCCGCGAAATTGGCGGCGTAATCCTGCTGAAGGGCCCCTACGACGTCATCAGCGACGGAGAAACCTGGAAGTACAACAGGACAGGCAACAGGGGAATGACGACCGGTGGAACGGGCGACGTTTTGGCCGGTCTCGTCGGGGCCCTGCTCGCGCTCGGAAACTCTCCGCTGAGGTCGGCCTCGGTCGGTGCCTTTCTCAACGGTCTCGCCGGCGACATTGTGAAAGAAGAGCTCGGAGAGAACTTCACGGCCCTTGAGCTCGCGAAGCGGATTCCAAAGGCAGTAAAATGGGTGGAGGAGTTCTGAGCCGGGGTGCTGGCATGGCAGGGTCGGGGCTTAACTGGCGTTCTCTCTTCTACTTTCTCTTCGGTTTTCTCCTTGCGTTCAGCCTGCCGACCGGGGCTTTGGCCATCTTAATTGGCCTCCTCTTCGTGAGAATTGAAACGCGTTATGAGTTATTCTTCTCCCTTGGAGGTTTTGTGATTGGAACCCTCGCGGGAACATTCGCCTGGGGAAAGTCGTGGATTTTTGAGGCCCTAAAACAGGGTTATCAAGAGCAGGGCGTTTGGGGCTTTGTTGGAGGGCTTGTGGTTATCCTCGGACTGTCTCTCATCCTGGCACTGCTCCTCTCGCTCCTTAAAGGAAAAAGGTGACGGTGAGCCGTCTTAAGTTTCTTAAACCTCTATCAGCTTCTTAACCTTCTCGGCCATCTCACAGAGCTCACAGCTCTGGAGAAAAACGAGCATGTTGAGGAAGTGGAATAGCTCTATTTCGCTGAGCTCCACGTTGGCCTCGGAGATTCTCCTAATGAACGGCTGGGAGTTAATCTCGATTTCGTTGAGGATGTCCTTCACGAGTTCCTTCAGTTTTTCCCGGTCCTTAATTCCTATTCCCGCTTTTTCAAGGATTCTTACGAGTCTTTCTGCCTCCACTTGGAGGTACGCCTGTCGGAAGTTCTCCACGCTCTCGTGGGGCTCGGCCTTTATGAGAAAGAGCCTCGCGGTCCTGCCGTAGAGCTTCTCGTTGCCCTCACTGCCCAGCTCTTCCACAAAACCCGCCTTCTCAAGGGCTTTGACGTGCCTGTAAATCGTTGTCCTGTCCTTGCCTATCGCCATGCTGAGCTCCCATATCGTCATTGGCCTCTGCCTGAGGAGCTGGAGTATCTTGAACCTGGTCTCGTCCGATAGAACCTTGACCTTTTCGGGCTGGGTGATTATTATGACTTCCCTCACTCAGTACTCCTCCAGCTTGTCCTGAGGAGTTTCCTCTTCCTCGACTATTCTCCTACCTGCTGCGACCATATCAATGCTGTGCACCACACCGCCGAACTCCTCTATCGTCCTGACTATCTCGTCGTAGTCGAGGTCGTCGCCCATTATCGTTATCTTGACGTTCTCGGTTTCCTTGTCAATCTCGACGAGCGTGATGTTGACTCCCTCGACGCCCTCGAGCTCGCTCAGTCCGAGGGCCAGCTCCGTGACTATCGGCTGGTGGGGCTTGAGCACGTCAAGCACGAGAAGCCTGATTCCCCTTGCCATAGCAATCACTTCTTGAGCAGTTCACCGAGCTTCTTGAGGAGCTCGAGGCTCTCCTCATCGCGTCCCATCCTGGCCATTGCGAGCCAGTCTATGGCGTGGATTATGTCCTCGTTGGAGAATTCCTTGAGCCTCTCCTCGTTGGCCTCAATCTCCTCGGAAATCTCGGTCTTGAACTCGTGCTCCTTCTTGAGGAGCTCGTCCATAACGTTGAGGAGCTCGCCTTCGTCAAACTCGTATCCGAGGGCCTTGAAGATGTCGAGCTTCGTCTTGAGCTTCGAGCGGGCGAAATACCTTAACTCCTCGTCGCCGAGGTAGAGGTTGATGTAGAACGCGTCGGCGGTTCTTCCGTAGTACTTCTCGACGAGGTTGCCCTTCATTTCGGTTCTCTTGACCTCGACGAGGCCCGCTTCCTTGAGCTTCTCGATGTGGTGGTAGACCGTCTGTGGAGTTTTTCCGAGAATTTCGCTGAGCTGTGAAATAGTCATCTCCCTGTTTCGCAGTAGGGCTAATATTTTTCTCCTCGTATCTTCGAGCATCAGCTTTATGACTTCTGGGTCGGTTATAACCTTCACCTTAGACATTATGACCACCCAATCTTAACGCTCCAATGTTTCTTTAAACGCTCAGGCGTTTTAACCTTTTCCGTTCCGGTAGCTTTATATATGTAAAGGGGAACCGCCTTTAAAAAGTCTCCTGGATAAAACGTCCACCCTCGGAAGCCTTAAATAACATCGGCCGAAAAAACTTCGGAGGTGATTGTATGGGGAGCCTCGACTTCCTGTTTTACCCCAAGAGCGTCGCTGTCATAGGCGCCTCCCACGTGCCCGGGAAGGTTGGAAACGCCATAATGCGCTCAGTGACGCTCCGCTTCAACGGCAAGGTCTACGCGGTCAACGTCAAGGGCGGTGAAATCGAGGTCAACGGGAAGAAGTTCAAGGTCTACCGGAGCATCAAGGAGATTCCCGACGAGATTGATGTGGCGGTCATCGCGGTTCCGGCCAAGTTCGTGCCGGACGTCATAGACGAGTGCGGTGAGAAGGGCGTCAAGGGCGCGATAGTCATTTCCGCCGGCTTCAAAGAGGCCGGAAGGGCCGACCTCGAGGAGGAACTCGTTAAGCGCGCCAGGAAGTGGGGCATTCGCGTCGTCGGTCCGAACTGTCTCGGCGTCACGAACCTTGAAAACGGCTTCGACTGTAACTTCAACCCGCCCGAGAGGCAGGCCAGACCGCCCTTCGGAAAGGTCGCCTTCATGAGCCAGAGCGGGGCCTTCGGTGCCGCAATCCTTGACTGGGCCGCGAGGGAGAAAATCGGAATGAGCAAGTTCATCAGCCTCGGCAACATGGCCGACCTCGACGAGAGCGACTTCATGGACTACCTCGGCGACGACGAGAAGACCGGAGTTATAACCGGCTACCTGGAGGGCGTCAAGGACGGAAGGAAGTTCCTCGAGACGGCAAAGCGCGTTACCCTCAAGAAGCCCGTCGTGATTCTAAAGAGCGGAAGGACCGAGGCAGGAGCCAAGGCCGCCGCAAGCCACACAGGCTCACTCGCGGGTTCCTACGCGATTTACAGGGCGGCCTTTGAGCAGAGCGGTGTTCTGGAAGCGACCACGATGAGACAGCTCTTTAACTACGCGAAGGTCCTGGCAATGCAGAAGCCGGCCAAGGGCGACCGCGTCGCGATAGTCACCAACGGCGGTGGAGCAGGAGTCATGATGAGCGACGGCCTGCTCGAGCGCGGTTTGAAGATGGCGGAGCTTAGCGAGGAGACGCTTAAGAAGTTCGAGGAGGACGTTAAGGCCGGAAAGCTTCCGGCTCACATGTCCTACAAGAACCCGATTGACGTCATAGGCGACGCCCCGTCGAGCAGGTACGAGATAGCCATGCGCTACGCCCTTGAGGACCCGAACGTCGACGTTCTCGTCGTCATAGCTCTCTTCCAGAGCCCTGCCCTCGACGAGGGAATCATTGACGCGGTCGAGAGAATGAAGGCCTACGGCAAGCCGATTGTCTTCGTGGCTCCCGGTGGAGACTTCCCGCACAAGATGGCGAGGAACATCGAGCAGAAGGGTATTCCGGTCTACGAGACCACCGAGGACGCGGTTGACGCCGTCTACGCCCTCGTCAAGTACGGCGAGTGGCTCAGGGAGAACGGAAAGCTCTGAGCCGTTTTCTCTTTTCTCCTGCTAAACCTCAACCCACGTGAAGTCCCTCGCAACCTCGCCCGGAATCCCGGCTTCCCTGACCTTCTTCTCCAGAACTTCATGAGGGTAGTTGCTGTGGCTTATGTGCGCGAAGACGGTGTAGCCTGCCCCGACCTTCTTCGCCAGCTCTATCGCCTCCCTGACCCCGAGGTGCGAGCCGGGAATGGCTTCCCTATGGGTCATCTCGGCTATGAGCAGGTCGGCCCCTTCCATGAGCTTTATTGCTTTTTCGTCCTTCAGAATCTCCGGCCCGGTGTCGCCGGTTATTGCTATCCTCCTCCCCTTCACCTCGATGACGAAGCCCCCGGCAGTTACCGTGTGAGTAACCGGAAAGTGAATTACTCTCATCTTTCCGATTCTCGTCTCCTCCCAGAACTCAAGCTCGTTGTAGGCCCACTCATGCCCCTCCGGGCTTTCCGAGCCGAAGGCCAGCCTCGCTAAGCTTTTCGCAACTTCAAGTGCTTCCCTGTGGGAGTAGAAAGAGATGCGCTTGAAGACCTGAAGTTCTGGTAAGCCGAAAACGTGGTCGAAGTGGCCGTGGGTGATGAGAACCCGCTCCACCTTCCTGTTCAGCCTCTCCAGATGGTAGTGAAGGTCTGGACTCGGGTCGACGAGCGTTTTATCAAAGTAGAGCGAGAACCGCGTTCTCCTTAAGGCTGGATTAATCCTCGCCCGCGAGCAGTTCTCGCAGGTGCAGAGGGGCTTCGGCGTCCCGCTGTATGAACCCGAGCCGAGAATCACGACCTTCATTCCCTCACCCCGCTGTCCTCTCTGCTGATGGCTAACGTTCCGAGGGTTATTAAGGCTAAGCCCGCGAGATGGTAGAGCGTTACCCTTTCACCGAGGAGCACAATCGAGACGAGAACAGTTAAAGCGGGCGCGGGCGTTAAAATGGCCGTCGCCTTCGAGAGGTTAATCCGCGCTATCGCCAAGTACCAGAGGCTCTGGGTGAGCGCTATTATCAGCCCCTCCGCCAGCGCGAGCTTCGTGAAGGCGAAGCCGGTAATAAAGGCTGGAACGAGGAGGAGAAGCCCGCCGAAGGTGTTCCTCAGCGTCGCTATCGTCACCGGGCTGTAATCGTTTCTCTTCGCCACCGCGTGCCCGAGTTGCCAGAAGAGGGGAGTTAGTAGGAGCAGAACGTCGCCCTTCAAAAGTTCAGGTCTCTTTCCCTGCGCGACCACGAGGAAGACGCCCGTGATGAGTGCCAGGGCCGAAACTACCGCCCTTCCGGTTATCCTCTCCCTCAGGAGGAGCCACGAGATGAGGAAGGAGTAGAAGACCTCGAAGCGCGTGAGTATCGCCGAGTTTACAGCAGTGCTCAGCCTCGTTCCGTAGGAGAAGAGAGAATAGGCTATTGCCGTCGCGAAAAGGCCCGTTAGAAAGGCCTTCCTCAGCTCGGCCGGCCTCTCCCGGATTTCTCTCGCCCGACCGCCGAGCAGTATAACCGGCCAGAGGATTAGCGAGGCTACCAGAGCGGACAGCGAGGCGAAGGCAAATGGATTAACTGGATTGGCTTTGATTACAACCGGCTCGAGGCCGAGCAGGACCAGCACGGTGAAGGCTAACAGCGTCCCCTCGGTTTCGCGGTCCATGAGCGAGGTTGGGCGGTTGGGTTTTTATGGGCTTCTCTACCCACCGCGTTCAATCTCTTCGCTTATCTTGTTAAGTTCCCTCTTGCTCATCTAAATGTTCTCTGGTTAGCTCTCGCCCATTGATGCTCAAGCTATTCTTATTTCTCAGCTGTTTCGCTTGTGTTTTCGGTAAAGACCTCATCAAAATCCCTCAGGTCGAAGGCCAGCCCGAGGTTTTCCTTCCCCTCGATTCTCTTTGCGATTAGTCTATAGTGCTTCTCGTAGCCATCCAATCCAACGAGCTCGGCTTTCTTTTCGAGTTGCCCCGGAACTTTCCTCGCCTTTCCCGCCGTTAGGTCGCTCCATTAGAAAGTTTTGGGCGCATCCTTACAGTTGACAAATTCTCTAAGCATGATTATATAAACGAGATTAGAGTTTTTATCTTAAGAGCGTTGGTTTGAGCATTGTGACTCCCTCGGGCTTATGACCTTATATCAAAACCCTTTTAGGCCCTTCTTCGTAGTACAGCACGGTGGTGGGCTTGGAGAAGGTGAGTGAAACAACTGTTGAGCTCGTGCTGACCGAACTTAAGCGCATAAGGCGTGAGCTTCAGAGGCTTGAAGACCTTTTAATGGAAGAGAGCCTTGAACTAAATGAAGATGAACTCAAAGAGCTCCTGAGGGAAGCTAGAGATGAGTCCATTGGATGGGTCAAACTTGAAGACCTACCGAAGCCGGAGGATTGAGAATGAGTTTCTCGGTTGAGGTTCATCCCCGCGTTGCCAAAGCACTCTCAAAGCTGAAGCCAGCCCACTACCAGCGAATTTACGACTTTTTGTCCCTTCTCCAAGAAGAGCCTGTCCCTTCGAGCTTATATGACGTAAAGAAGCTTAAAGGTACGGGAGACCTCTCCGTTTACCGTGTGCGCGTTGGTGATTACCGTCTGATTTACGTTGTTGATTGGCGCACCTCAAGAATTAGGGTTCTCCGCCTTGAGCGGAGGGGCTCGGCTTATAAATGAATTCCCCTCACTTTCCAAAAACTTTAAATTCTCCTCTCCCCTTTCTCTCCCCATGCTCGGTGGTCGTTTTTGGCTTTGGTGAAGTCCTTCTCTTCTGCACCGCCTTAGCCACGAGCTTCGTTTCCACTGGAAATGGAGGTGCTTTGAATGGACGAGTTTAAGGTTACCCCCTGGGACGTTGAAGGTTTAGTTGACTACGACAAGCTGATAGAGCAGTTCGGAACCAGCCCGCTGACTGACGAGCTGCTTGAGAAGACGGCAAGGCTCACGAAGAGCGAACTGCCGATTTACTTCCGCAGGCGCTTCTTCTTCTCCCACAGGGACTACGATAAAATCTTGGCCGACTACGAGAGCGGAAGGGGCTTCTTCCTGTACACCGGCAGGGGCCCGAGCGGGCCGATGCACATTGGCCACATAATCCCATTCTACGCCACCAAGTGGCTCCAGGAGAAGTTCGGCGTCAACCTCTACATACAGATAACCGACGACGAGAAGTTCCTCTTCAAGAACCTCACCCTGGATGAAACCAAGCGCTGGGCCTACGAGAATATTTTAGATATAATCGCGGTCGGCTTCGACCCGGACAGGACCTTCATCTTCCAGGACAGCGAGTTCACGAAGATTTACGAGATGGCCCTTCCGATAGCGAAGAAGATAAACTTCTCGATGGCCAAAGCGGTCTTCGGCTTCAACGAGCAGAGCAAGATTGGAATGATTTTCTACCCGGCCATACAGGCCGCACCGACCTTCTTCGAGAAGAAGCGCTGTTTAATTCCGGCAGCAATTGACCAGGACCCCTACTGGAGGCTCCAGAGGGACTTCGCCGAGAGCCTCGGCTACTACAAGACCGCCGCTTTGCACTCGAAGTTCGTTCCGCCGCTTACCGGCCTCGAGGGCAAGATGAGCGCGTCCAAACCTGAAACCGCCGTCTATCTCACCGACGACCCCGAGGAAGCTGGAAAGAAAATCTGGAAGTTTGCCTTAACGGGCGGTCAGCCGACGCTCAAAGAGCAGAGGGAGAAGGGCGGAAACCCGGAGAAGTGCGTCGTCTTCAAGTGGCTGGAGATTTTCTTCGAGGAGGACGACAAGAAGCTCATGGAGCGCTATCACGCCTGTAAGGCTGGCGAGCTGACCTGTGGAGAGTGCAAGCGCTACCTAATCAAGAAGGTTCAGGAGTTCCTGAAGGAGCACCAGAAGAAGAGGAAGGAGGCCGAGAAGAAGGTGGAGAAGTTCAAATACACCGGCGAGCTGGCGAGGGAGCAGTGGGAAAAGGCGATTCCTGAGCCACTCCGCTAGTTCCAGAACCCCCACTCCTCCTCGAACTCGCTCCTTTCCCTCTTTTCCACGTTCCCTTCTTTCTTCAGCTCAACCTGAAATTCAGCCTTCTCAACGACGTCCCTCGCGAGCGGAACGTCCAGCACCGCCTTGAGCTCAAACGCTCCGTGGCCGAGCACGGCGGTGTCCCTCCAGAGGGCCTTGACGAGCGACATGGGACTTACGGTCTTGTAGTTGGCGAAGACTACAGTTTTCTCCTCGGGGATGGGTGAAAACGTGAAGTCGAAGCTCTGTCCTTCGGCTATCCTCTTCCAGACCTTTCCCGAGCCGACTTCGATTCTCACCTTCCTCGCCTTCGACAGCTCGGCCTGCACGTTTCCTCTTAGCTCCTTTCCTTCTCCCCTGAACGTCACCGTCGCGACGTCGCTCCCCTTACTCAGGGTAAGGCTTCCCGAGCCGGTAACCTCCCCTTCGTCCGTGAAGAAAATCAGGAGGGCGTCCCTGTAGGGTTCGCTGAGGATTCTCACCGCTGGAGCCTCAACTCTACCCGTTCCGTCGCGGAGCACCTGGACTCTGAAGGGCTCGTCCGGAAACTCCACGAACGTGCCAGTTTTCCTCTCCCTGACCTCAAAGCTCCTCCTGACGTTGTAGCTCCTGCTCCGCCCGGTGCTCGTCCAGTAGCCGTCGAGGGTTACTCTGCCCGTCTCGTATTCGAGCTCCTCTGGAAGCGTAACTCCGCTCTCCGACACCTCAGAATTTTCGAAGAGGGCCGAGGCCTTTTTGTTGCCGGTAAAGACGCTCGTTCCCTTCGCGAGGGCGAGGAGTATGAACAGAACCGGCATGACCAAAAAGAGGAGGGCGAACCACGTCGGCGCGAAGCTCAGCATTCCGATGGCAATCCAGATGAAAAAGACAGCAAACACCACAACCGCGAAGACCGCGAGCGTTCCGCTCTCCCTCACGAGGACCTTTTGCAACCCCACCACCGCTCAATCTTTGGCGGTTCCCCTTATTACTTTTGTCCCTCGTATGGCAAGGTTTAATTCGCCTCCCGGGAACTCGGAACGGTGATGGCATGGTCCGGTTGCCTTACATGGACGGCTTCTACGAGTTGCGCCCGAGCAAAATAGTGGCTCTCGCCAAGAACTACGCCGAGCACGCGAGGGAGATGGAGAGCGACGTTCCGGAGAAGCCGGTCTTCTTCCTCAAGCCTCCGAGTGCGCTCATCGGCCCCGGCGAGCCGATAATTCTGCCCAGAATGAGCAAGAGGGTTGACCACGAGGTCGAGTTGGCGGTTATAATCGGGAAGCGCGCGAAGAGAGTTCCCGCTGAGAAAGCCATGGATTACGTCCTCGGCTACACGATACTGCTCGACATTACAGCGAGAGACCTTCAGGCCGAGGCGAGGGAAAAGGGCCTTCCCTGGACGATTGCGAAGGGCTTCGACACGTTCGCGCCAGTCGGCCCGAGGGTCGTGGATAAGCGCGAGCTGAAGATAGACGACCTCGAAATCGGCCTGAAGGTGAACGGCGAACTCAGACAGCTCGGAAGAACCAGCGAGATGGTTTTCAAGGTTCCCGAGCTCATAGAGTACATAAGCTCCGTTATGACACTCGAGCCGGGTGACATAATAGCAACCGGCACTCCCGCAGGAGTCGGTCCGCTGAGGCACGGGGATAAAGTTGAGGCCTGGATTGAGGGCATCGGAAGGGTCGAGTTCGACGTCCTGAGCGAGGACGCGATTCTGTGCTGATTTCACTTTTTATCCACCAGCTTAACGGAAATCCACTGCATCCCATTCTCCTCGTTCTTGATGACAAGGAGATAATCCCCATCCGGAATTCTGACGTCGTTGAGCTCAACAGCTTTAACGTGCTCCCAGGCTCTGTAATAGCTGAAGAGCTCGCCTTTTTTGAGCCTCTTGAAGTCCTCCTTCGTCAGGATGTAGACGCTTACCTCGCCGTCGGCCTTCACGTAGCCGTTCAGCGTCGAGTTCCCGATGAGCCGGTACTCCCGATAATCTTCGAGGTTGGTCTTCCACTGGTAGTTGAAGTTGTAGTAGTTGAAAGAGTAGTATACCACCCCCGCGAGGGTCACCATGAGGACCGCGAGGCCAAAAACGAGTGACCTGACCTTCATCTGACCACCTGAAAAAGTAGGGAAAATCCGCTTAAAAGTTTTGCCGAAATCCTTAAATGGTCTCCCGTCTAATAAGGGCTTCGAAGAGGCCACCATAAGACAACCCTCTCAAAAGAGTTTCACGTTACCCTCCAGCATTGGAGGGTTGACGCCGTAAGGCGTCCTTTCAAGAACTGCCCGTTGTGGCAGTTAAAAACTCTAAGTGGTGGCCTCTAAGTCATAACCCCAATCGGGCTTTGCCCGTAGGGGTAATGGGCCTTAGACCGGGCCCGCGGGCTGAACCGAAAGGGGTAACCCGAGTAGGTGATGGGCCCGCGAACCGAACCGCCCGCTGGCGAGGGGTTAACTCGTTAGAACCCTCGCCCTTCAGGGCGGGGAGGAGGTCAGTCAATCACGTAGGTGTGCACCATCAGCCCGCCGTGGCCTATGAGGCGGTGGTGCTTGATTTCGAAGCCGTTCTCCTCTATTGCCCTCTCTATCGCCTTCTTTTCAGTCGTTATGAAGACCCCGCGCTTTTCAAGGACCTTCGCAAGCTCGCCAAAGAAGTCCATGTAAAGCTTTGGAATGGCGCTTTTGCGGCCGATTTTGAGGCCGTAGGGCAGATTGCTGACCGCGAAGTCCACGCTCTCAACGTGCTCGCTCAGCCTCGTCGCATCGCCGAGGAGGAACTCTATCCCCTCCAAAACCCCCGCAGAGAGGGCGTTCATCTTGGCGCCGTTCAGGTGCTTCCTGAACTTCTCAAGGCCGATTATCCGTCCCTCGTAACCCCTTAGGGCCAGCTCTATCGGAATCGTCCCGCTGCCGCAGAAGGGGTCTATGAAGGGACCGCCGTCCGGTTCTGCCAGCTCAATCAGCGCGTTCGCTATGCTGGCCTTCAGGTGAGCTGGATGGTCGTAAACCCTCCACGGCCTCTTGTGGAGCGAGGAATCGCCGGTAGTGTCAATCCCGAGGAGGAAGACCTCACCAATCAGCTCGGCCCTGAAGATTACCGCCGGGTGGTCGAGGTTAACCTTTGGACTTCCAAAGCGCTCTAAACGCTCGAATATTGCTTTTCCAACGGTTTTCGCGATATCAACGCTCGTAATCTTGTGCTCGCCTTTGCGGAAACTCCTTACCGCGAAGCTCTCGCTGACCTTAACATACCTTTCCACCGGAAGCGAAGCCACGAACTCTTCAATCCTCTTCAAAGCCCTCTCCGGCTCCTCCCCGGTTATCTCCTCGAAGCGCTCGCTCGCTATCTCTACTATAACCCTGTGGAGAAGCCTCGAACGCTCGTTCAGGTAAGTCGAAACGCTCAGCTCCCTCTTCCGCCCCTTCTCGTCGGTGTAAAACGCTTTATCGACCTCTACCAAGACCCTTCCCTCGACGCCGAGGGGCTTTTCCTCCACCCGAAACGGAACTCCAAGGTCGGAGAGGAGCCTCTCAACCTCGGCCCTCGCGAAGTCCTCTATTCCCCGCGATGTCGTCAGGATTAGTCTCATACCCATCACTCCAGTATTGCTATAACTCCCTTCCACTTCTTCCCGAAGCACTCGCTCGCGATGGCGCTCTTCCCGGTGAGCTCTTCGAGGAACTTCAAAGCAGAGTCGCACTTCTTGAAGCCCGTCGCTATGCCGACGGTTATTCCCTCTATCTCCCTTACTCCTGCTCTCTTCTGGTTGTCGAGCTTCTCTCTCAGCTCATCCTCATAGCGCCAGAGGATTCTCCTCGGGTCGAGGAGGAGTTCCCTCTCAACGCCCTCGAGGACATCTTTGAAGTTCCAGATGAAGTCTTGGCTCTTCTCCTCCTCGCTCGCGAACAGCGTGAAGCGACCTGTCTGCCACTCGCGGAGGAGCCATCTCGCAGTTTCTTCCAAGTCAACCTCTCCGCCGGCCTTTATGAGGCCCCTCTTTTCCCCTATCCGCCTGAGGATTTCCTCCTCGCTCTCGAACTCCTCGATGCCGAACTTCTCGGTTATGGCTTCCCTCCTCGTCTCGAGGATTCTGGAGATTAGCTTTAAGGCCGGCCTGACGGGTTCCTCAATCTTATCCGCTGGGAACCCCCCTTTAATGACCAGCTCGTCGAAGTCGTCTATCGGAACGACTCCGGGGCTATCGAGAAGCCAGAGCTTCTTGCTGAGCCTTATCAGCTGCTTCCCCTTGGTGTAGCCAGGTATCGGGGCTGTTCCGACGGCCCTTTTTCCTTTCAGGGTGTTGATTATCGTGCTCTTGCCGACGTTGGGATAGCCTATGAGGGCCACCTTAACTTTCTCCTTCTCGTCCAGGAGGGGCTTTGCGAGCTTTTTGAGCTCCCTCCTCAGGATTCCGGTTCCCTTCCTCTCCCTCGCGGATATGAAGACTACCGGTATCTCGCTCTTCCGCTTGTACTCCTCGGCCCACTCCTTCGGCACCAAATCGGCCTTGTTCATCACTATGAGTAGCGGTTTGCCCTCCTCCTGTACGAGCCTCTCAAGCTTCCTGTTGCGCGTTCCTATCGGGTCTCTCGCATCGACTACCTCGACTATCACGTCGGCCTCGTCTATAACTTCCCTAACGACCTTCCAGGCTTTCCTCTGCTTCATCTTTAACCACCGTTATCTCGAAGATTACAGTTCCTCCGTCGGTGTACGGCGGTCCCGGGTCGAGGCACTGAACGTAGGCTTTCTCTCCCCTTCCGAGGCCTAGCTCGCTCGGTTTAATACCCTTTCGCAGGGCCACTATGTAGGGCAATAGCGACGCGAAGGCGTGGGTGCAAATTGCATCGGTCTCGTCCAGTTTTATCGTTGGGCCTTCTACAACGATTCTGTCACCTTCTTTGAAGACAGGGCACTTTCCTCTCACTTCTTTGACAACTATTTCCAACCGTTCCACGTTCTCACCGAAACTTAAATAAGGATTAATGCTCAAAAACTATTCGAGACCTTAATGGCTTAGCGATAACTATGATGGTGGTGCTCAAAGTGGCAGAGGATATTGAAGCGAAAATACGTCGTCTGAGGGAGCTCGGGAAGGTAACGGCCGAGCCCGAGACTCCCCCGGTTAAACCACCGACGGCTTCGGCGAAGAAGCCACCGCGCAGACCGCGCTCCATCAGTAGCATTCGTGAGAGGGAGAGGCGCAAGAGGATTCTGATTGGTGCGTCAATTTTAATCATAATCATTCTAATTATCTCAATCGGCGTTTATTCCTACATGCAGAGCCGGAGCGCAAACGAGCTGAAGGACCTTCGTACCAAGAAGGTCAACGAGGTCAACTACTACTTCTCACACTACAACTTCTCCAACAAGGACTGTGCCCAGAAAGCCGTTCAGGTCAGAAACCTCGTTCTCCAGAAGATTCAGAGCGCCAACAGCGTCGATGAGCTGAAGGAGATAAACGTTAAGGCCTATTTTGACAAGGCGGTTCAGGTTTATCAGGAGTGCGTCAAAGAGCAGGAAAGGATAGCCTATGAGAAACAGCTTAACCAGACCAAGCAGGCTAAGATTCAGGCCATTGAGGTTGCGTTCCAGCCGCTCCTCTCGATGCCCCTCCCCGACAGTCTCAGGACCAAGGTCGTCTCCGCCATGAAGACCCTTGAGAGCCAGGTCATGAGCGCCAAGACCATTGAGGAGGTTAACTCCATAAACCCCGATTCATACCTTCTCTCGCTCTGGAGGGACTACTACTTCTGGAAGATTGACAACATTCCGGGCAACGATGTTATCCTTGAGAAGGAGGGCACCAAACAGCTCCTATCCAAGGCGGAAGCTAAATCCCTCCTGAGTGCTGTCACGAGCTACACCGAGTTGCTCCAGTACAAGGTTTACAAGGTTCAGTACGTTGAGATTGCCCTCGTTCTGCCCAGGGACAGGATTACCGGTGGCTTCATCCAGCCGGGCGACGCCGTGATGTTCTTCGCTAAGAACGGCACCAAGGGTTCTTACCGCGAGATAGTTAACCAGGGCTACGTTGAACTCGTCCTCCTTCCGACAAACGCCGGTCAGATTTCGGTCAGCGAATCCCAGAGCCAGAGCAGTTCAACCAGCTCCTCCACCTCGACCACCTACAACGAGAACCACGCGTCAACCTACAATCCGGGCGACTTCCAGTACTCCAACGGCACCACCGTCTCGGACACCTACTCCAACTCCCAGAGCGCCAGCCAGAGCTCCTCTGCCAGCTACTCCTACAACGTTAACCTCGCCGAGATACTAAAGGCCATAGCTGCCGGAAAGATACAGGCCAGTGACCAGGCGAAGGAGGCCCTTCAGAGCTACGGATGGAAGGTCATAGACCTCGAACAGTCCTCGGACATGCTGGTGCTCCCGCCCAACACCGAGTTCCTCGTAATCGTTAAGGTTCCGTCAATCTTCGTCCCGGACATACTCCAGAACCAGCAGTACCTCTACGTGGCAAAGGTTTCAACGTGAGGTGGTGTCCATGAGGAGACTCCTTTCACTTCTTTTGCTTTTCACCCTGTTATTCTCGCTTCCCGCATTTTCCCTAGCCCAAGATTACACCCTCCCCGGCACGCTCCCTGGGGGAATGAGTTACAATAACATAGGCCTCCTCGGTGAAATAATGGTTGATTTCAACGTCACCCTCGTTAACACTGCCCCCTATCCCAAGTACGTCCTCGTTAACCCCAGGTATGACTTCAGGGTTCTCCGCGGAAACGGAAGTGAGTACCTCTACAACTACAGAACGGCCACCGGTGAGCTTCAGGGTGCGGTTTCAAGGGAGCTCCTCTCCAAATCCGTCAACTACCTTGTTGGCTTCTGGCTCGCACCCTACGAGACCGTCGTGGTCAATTTCAGGATAACCGAGAACTCCTCCTACCTTGTTCCACTCCTCGATTTCAACTCGCCCTGCGGCGACGCGGGCAGGCTCACCAAGCTCACCTACGAAAACGGCACTCTCGTCAGCGCGGTTCTCGACAACAACGGTGGCCTTGATAGTCTCGTCTGCGGCTCGGTTTATCCCCGGCTCATAAACAGGCCCACTTTCCTGAGCGTTCGCTCGATGTTTCCCATCCTCGACAGAAACGTGAAGGTGCTCAAATACGAGGGTCTCGTTGACTTCAGGATTACCAACGTTCCCAACTTCAACAGCAAGGACAAGCTGTTCCACGTCTTCTTCGCGGTTGCCCAGCCGGTTATATTCCTCGATGGCGAAACCTACGACTACACTCCCAACTACACCATGACCTACCAGGAGTACCTTCAGAGGTTCGTCTGGGGCTACTCCGGCGTTAATGGGCCGGCGAAGAGAGCAGTTAACGTTACAATGCCGGAGAACAACCTCTTTAAACTCACCGACACCCTTATCTCTGGCGTTAGGGTGGGTTCACCAGTTAGTGTTGATAGGAAGCCTTATAACGGCCCTGACTTCCCGGTGTGGGTAGTCTTCATGGGTGACAGGATTGATATAACCTATCGCGTGAGCTGGAATAACAACTCCGGACGGTGAGAGTTCGTGTTCGGTGAGAAAAAGAAAAAGGGGGAGGGGTTCTCCTGGATAGACGAGATACTCTCCGGCAGCGAGGACCCCCTTGAGAAGGTTCTCAAGAAGAAAGAGGAAGAGCCACCCCTCCCGTTTTCATCTTCCGGTGGAAGCCTTGAGGACATACTCGGGGGTGTTTCAAAGGATAAGCCGAAAGAGGGGCCAAAGGAGACCGGTGCTGACCTTTTAAGCTCCATACTCGGGGGAAAGGAAGAGGCTCCAGCACAGAAGCGGGAGCAGTCAACACCCGAAACTGGTGCCGACCTGCTGAGTTCTCTCTTGGGAGGCTCCTCGACTCCCCAGCCGAAACCGAAGCCCAAGCCAGTTGAATCAAAAGTCTCACGTTCACCCCCACTCCCCGCGCCGAAGGGTAGCGAGACCGGTGCCGATTTCCTGAGCGAGATTCTTTCAAAACCTGAACCTACTCCAGCTTCCCCGGCTAGGAGCGTTCCCCAGCCTGCTAGGAAGCCCTCCGCTAATATACAGGACATCCTTGGAGCATCCGCCCCAGAAGAGCCCTCCTTTGCCGGCAGGGGTGAAGTCTTGGATGCATACGGCAACGTCCGTATAATCAAGGTCAAGGGTGAGCCTGTTCCAATCTACGAGGTCCGCTTCCCCAAGCTCAGCAGGGAGGAGCAGCAGCTCTTCAAGCGCATTAAGGAGAGGGCCATCACCGAGATTCAGATAGACCCAACGGCGATACCCAACCCAGAGGAGCGCAGGAAAGTCTTCCTCAACGCGGTAAAGAAGATGATTAAGGAGGAGGCCCCTCACTACTCCGAAGGAAGAATTGAAGTCTTGGCCGACATGATAGTCCAGCAGATGATAGGCTACGGCAAGCTCGACCCGCTCGTCAGGGACGACAACCTTGAGGAAATTATGGTCATAGGAACGGGAAGGCCAGTCTACGTCTGGCACAGGCGCTTCAACATGTGTAAAACCAACATAACGTTTCCCGAGGAGAAGGAGATACTCAACATCATCGAGAGGATAGCGAGGGAAGTCGGCAGAAGGATTGACCAGCAGAGCCCGCTCCTCGACGCCCGTCTTCCGGACGGAAGCCGTGTTAACGCGACGATTCCGCCGATAAGCCTCGACGGTCCGACGATAACCATACGTAAGTTCAAGAAGGACCCGCTCACCATAATCGACCTCATCAAGTACGGAACCATAAACTCAGAGATAGCGGCTTTGTTCTGGGTTTTCGTTGACGGTCTCGGCGTTAAACCGGCCAACGTTCTCGTCGCTGGGGGAACCGGTTCCGGAAAGACGACGATGCTGAACTCCCTTGGAATGTTCATCCCACCGAGCGAGCGCGTTATAAGCATAGAGGATACCGCCGAGCTCCAGCTCCCGGTGGAGCACTGGATAAGGCTTGAGACGAGGCCGCCGAACCTCGAGGGCAAGGGAGAAGTCACCATGGACGACCTCGTCAAGAATACCCTCCGTATGCGTCCCGACAGAATCATCGTCGGTGAGGTTCGTGGTCCCGAGGCAAGGACGATGTTCACAGCCATGAACACGGGCCACAATGGAGCCCTCTACGACTTCTCGGTTATCCAGCTCTCGGACGGCCGCTTCGTCCTCATAGGCGACCTGCTCGAGGAGCTCTTCCAGAAATACTCCGACAGGATTGAAACCTATAAGGATTTGGAGTACGTGGTTCTCGACGAGGAAGACAGGTTTGAGGTTGTGAGCGTTGGCCCAGACCTCAAGGCAGGAAAGCACGTCGTTTCGAGGGTCTGGAGGAGGAAGGTTAGAGAAGGGGAGAAACTCATCCGCGTGAGAACGCGGACGGGCAACGAGGTGATACTCACAAAGACCCATCCGTTCTTCGTGTTCTCCGACGGCGACGTGGTGAGAAAGGAAGCGGAGAAGCTCAAGCCCGGTGACAGAGTGGCAGTGATGAGGAAGCCCCCAAGGCCGCCGCAGAGGAGAGCAATCATCAACCCCGAGGTTTACGCGGGGATAAGCGACTACTACCTAGTCCCCAACGGAAACGGCCTCGTAAAGGTTCCGAACGATGGCATTCCTCCCGAGATGGCGCAGTATCTACTCTCAATCAACTCGAAGCCCGTGAAGCTCGTCCGCGAGGTGAACGAGAGCCTTTCCTACGCCGTTGGAGTCCTCCTTGGAGACGGTTACATATCCTCGGACGGCTACTACATTTCGGCCACCTTCGACGATGAATCCTACATGAAAGCCTTCACCTCTGCCATCTCGGAGTTCCTTCCCGAGAGCGAGCCGCAGGTAAAGCGTGAACCCGCTTACACGGTGGTAACCTACGGCTCAAGGCCCTTCGCCGAGTTCCTCCACAGGGCCTTTGGAATACCCAAAGGGCGCAAGGAGAGCCTCGACGTTCCGGATTTGGTTCTCTCGAACGACGACCTGCTGAGGCACTTCATAGCGGGTCTCTTCGATGCCGATGCATACATAGACGAGAACGGCCCGGCGGTTGTCCTGACAACAAGGAGCGAGAACCTCGCGAGAAAGGTCTGGTACGCCCTCCAGAGGCTTGGAATAATAAGCACCGTCTCCCGCGTGAGGAACAGGGGCTACAAGGAGGGCGTAATATTCAGGGTCACGGTCAGGGGAGTTGAAGACCTGACTAGATTCCACCGCTCAATACCGCTCAGGCACTCAAGGAAGAGGGGGAAGCTTGAGGAGCTCATCAGAAAGTACCGCTCCCACCGCGGAAAGAGAACCGACCGCGTTCCGATTTCGCCGGCGATGCTCGAACCCCTCAGGAGAAGGCTTAACCTCACGGTTTCGGAGCTTTCGAAGCTCGCCTCAAGCTATGCCGGCGAGAAGGTCTCGGAGAGCCTCATAAGGCACGTTGAGAAGGGAAGGATGAAGGAAATCAGGCGCTCCGCGCTCAGGGGCATAGCACTCGCCCTCCAGCAGGTTGCGAGCGACCTGGGGGATGAAGAGACCTGGGTTCAGGCGAAGAGGCTTGAGCTCATCGCCGACGGCGACGTCTACTGGGACGAGGTTGTGAGCGTTGAAGAAGTCGAGCCCAAGGAGCTGGGCATAGAGTACCTCTACGACCTGACTGTTGAAGAGGACCACAACTACGTCGCCAACGGAATCCTTGTGTCGAACTGTATGGGAACAATCCACGCAAACAGCGCCCGTGAGACGATAGTCAGGCTGGAGAGTCCGCCGATGAACGTCCCGAGGATTATGATTCCTGCCCTTGATATAATCATCATGCAGGTCCGCTTCCACAGCAGGAAGAAGGGAACCATAAGGCGCGTTACGGAGATAGCGGAGGTTTCGGGAATAGAGGGTGAGAGCATACAGCTCAACAAGCTCTACAAATACGACCCGGCCAAGGATGAACTCGTTCCTACAGGAGTTCCGAGCAGAACCCTTAACACCCTTGCCCACCATACAGGAATGAGCATGAAGGAGATAGAGCTTGAGATTGAGAAGCGCAAGATAATCCTTGAATGGATGATTGAGAACGGCATCAGAAGCATAGACAAAGTCGGCTACTACATCAGGCAGTTCTACATTGATGAGGAAGGTCTGATGAAGAAGATAGCCTCTGAGAGTAGCATTGAAACCAGCAAGCAGATTCAACGGATGATGTGAGGTGTTACCATGGGGCTCATAGAATTCCTTGAGAGGTTGGGTGGCAAGACGATAGAAATTACCGAGAAGCCCCTCCGTCGCGTTCCCCAGGGCAGGTCAATCCAGGAAAGACTTCGTGCCCTCAAGGAGCTCCAGAAGGAGATAGAGCAGGAAAAGATGCAGAGCGAACAGGAACGTCTGGTTGAAGAACTCATAGAGTGGCGTAAGGAGGAGATAAGCAAGCCCTTCTCCGAGAGACTCGCCGAGACGATACTCAAGTACTTCAGGGGCCCCGTTGAGTCCCTCACGAACTCCATCAAGGGCCTCGACCAGGACCTGTACAGAGCGAGCATCTTCATGCCCAAGGAGAAGTACGTAGCCTACATGCTCGGTGTTGCCATGATATCCGGGTTCTTTGGCTTCGTGTTCGCGTACCTCCTCTACATGCCCATAGACACTTCAATACTCATAGGGCTCCTCGGATTCCTAGGCGGGTTCTTTTACATGAGGCAGTACCCCAAGATGGTGTGGAAGAAGCGCGTAACCGAAGTTGAGAGGACGATGCCCTACGCTCTGAGGCACATGGCGTCCCTCCTCAGCGCCGGTGTTGGTATAGCGGAGGCGATACTGTCGGTTGCGAAGGCGGATTACGGGGTTCTCTCTGAGGAGTTTGAGCTAATCCTAAGGGACATGAGGACAGGTTCCTCCTTCGAAGATGCCCTCACCAAGTTCGAGGAGAAAATGGCCTCGGAGAACATAAGCAGGGTCGTCAAGCAGATTTTGAGGGCCGTCAAGTTCGGTGGAAACCTTGCGGAGATACTCTACAAGCTCGCCGAGGACTTCTCGTTCGAGTACAGGATGAAGCTCGTTGAGTACGTTCAGAAGGTCAACGGTATAGCGTTCATCTACATGTTCATGACCATCGTCATGCCGACGATGTTCGTCGTGGGTGTCCTTGCGGGTTCAGTTATGGCCCAGCAACTGATATTTGACATTCAGACCCTCGCGATTATCCTAATCCTAGCCTTCCCGGCGATGTCCCTGATTATCATCAACATGATTAAGAAGGCTGAACCGAGGTGAGAGTGTTGGCCAGTAAGGGAATTTCATCGCTCCTCGTTGCGCTGGTTGAGAAAATAATCCCCGAGAAACACCTCAAGCGCTATGAACTCTACATTTATTCAGCCGGTATAAACTTCCTCGCGGCGGAATACCTAGTGGTCTCCTTCCTTATAGGCGTTATCGCTGGGCTCCTCGTTTCCCTCTTGAGCAACGGGCTCTACGGTCTCGTTGCTTTCGTTGGTGGCTTCCTCGGCATGGCGTTCGTCTATCCTTACTGGAGGATATCCAAAAGAATCGAGGACATGGAGAAAAACCTGCCAGATGCGTTCTTCTATCTGGCCAGTTCCCTGAGGGCGGGTATATCCTTCTCCGAGGCGCTGGAAGAGCTGACTACCGCCAAGTTCGGCGCCCTCACCGAGGAGTTCAAGAAGACAGTCGCGGAGATAAAGAAGGGTCGCTCCACCATTGATGCCCTCAGGGCCTTTGCCATAAGGAACAGGAAGTCCCAGGTTATCTACCGCTCGATGATGATTATTATAG
Source organism: Thermococcus nautili (assembly GCF_000585495.1). NCBI lineage: Archaea > Methanobacteriati > Methanobacteriota > Thermococci > Thermococcales > Thermococcaceae > Thermococcus > Thermococcus nautili. The sequence goes on along the minus strand of NZ_CP007264.1, from coordinate 1,557,633 downwards.
AGGCCCTCGAAAGGGGAGCGCCGATGAGTGACGTTCTGGTGTTCGTTGGAAACGACGTGCGTGAAATCCTCAGGATAAAGCAGGAGAGAAAAGCCTCGACTGGAATGCAGGCGATGTTCTTCATAGTGACGAGTGGTTTCGTGGGCCCGATGATTCTCGGTATCGTTACAAAGGTCATGGCCTCAATGAGCGGTCCGGGAACCGGAGTTAACCTGCCCGTTGACTCAATGACGAACATACTGTTCATCTTTGTGATAATCCAGGCCCTGGTCTCTGGACTTGGAATAGGGGTAATAAGAGAAGGGAGCTACAACGCCGGTCTCAAGTACGCGGCGTTGCTTGTCGCAATGGGTTCAGTTATCTTCAAGGGTGCTTCCCTTATCAACATCGGCTTCTGACTTCTTTACCTCTATTACCTCGACCTCGAAAATCAGCGTTTTTCCTGCCAGGGGGTGGTTGAAGTCAAGGGAAACCATGTTTTCCTCAACCTTCAGAATCTTAGCTATCCCCGAGTCGGTCATGACGTAGAGTCCTTCCTGTGGCTCAAGGCCCGCCCTCGTGAACTCCTCGACCGGAACCTTGATGATTAGCTCCGGGTTTGGCATGCCGTAGGCTTTCTCCGGAGGAACCATGACGGTCTTTTTCTCCCCCGGTTCCATGCCGATTATGGCCTCGTCGAGGCCCGGGATAATCTCACCAACGCCAATCCTGGCCCACATCGGGCCGTACTCCCTGTCCTCAACGTAAACACCGTGTTTCCTAGCGAGCTCCTCTATGCTCGTGTCGAAAACTTCACCGTTCTCAAACCTTCCAACGTAGTTGAACAGAACGTAATCGCCAGCTTCAACCTTCATTTCCTTCAACTCCAAAAATTGCTTCACTGGGACTTACTTCGACCCCTTATAACCCTTTTGGTTCATGGCTTTCCCGTGCGGTAAGTATATAAGGCCCTTTGCCTAATGTTATAATGGTGATTGATATGGGATACCTTTCTGACGTCCTTCGGGACGAGTATGGTAACCTTGAGGTTCGTGAGGTCTACTCTTCGAAGCTCGGGGAAACGGACGTTGAGATAGTTGAAGTGAGCTCTGGCGGTGAGAAGTTCATCGCGATGTTCCAGAGCATTCCGGTTAAGGACGAAATATACAAATGGTCCCTAATCATAACGAGCGCCCACAACACGCGCACGATAAAAGGAATGGACAAGCTTGATGCCATAAACCTCGCGCTGAAGTCGAGCATCGATGCGATGATAAAGGGAATGAAGGGCGAGTGATTACTCCTCGGGGAGGATGTAGTAGACGTAGTGGGGTCTGTTCGTTATCTCGTCAATGAACACTACGGTCCCGTTCCTCGGCGGTTTCAGGTAGTGGACTTCCCCCTTTCTCGTCGTTACCGCAGCGAAGGCGTCTCCAGTTCTCACCCTGTTTCCAACGTTCGCTATCAGCGTTTTGGTGAAGCCCTCAACGGGGAGAAGCATCAGCTCGTCGCCCTTTTTGAGGTAAATCCTCGTCCTGCCGTCTGGGAGAACGAGAACCGCGTCGGCGCTCATCCTGTTGGTGGTTCTGTCCACGTAGAGGTAAAAGCGGTCGTAGACCTCTTTGATTAGGAACTTCGCTTTCTCCCCTATGAAATCCGGAACTGCGTCTCCTTTTTTAAGCCACACCTCGACGTTGCCGTCTATTATTACGCACTCCCTCGCCGCTCTTCCGTTCTCAACGCACTCTTCCCTCTTGCCTTCAACGTAGAGCTTCGGAACCCTCTCCATGCTCTCACCTGAATTTTTACTAATTCGTAAACCTTTTAAACCTCTCCCCGTTACCATTCCCAGTGGCTCAAAATGTCCACTAAAGTCAAGTTCGTTGCGTTGCTGACAATAACGGTAATCTTGATGTCCCTCCTGATGGACAGCTATTCCTTTTCGGCGCCGCATAAGAAAAACCCTGAAGCGGCCGATTTTCTGACGTTTGTTATATTCTTTGGAGTTTTCGTCGGGCTTTTGATTCTCGTAGTGTTTGCGCTCTACATGAGGGATTTGCCCGGAGCTGGAAGGAGATGGACGAGGGAAAAGGGAGGTTCACCGATAGCAGCTGCCATTGCATCCACCGTGGTAAGTATTCTCTTGATGCTGATGTTCGGGGCAATGTCCTATTGGAGTCATAAATCGAGTGAATTGACTTTGAGATGCTTTCCAAACGTTACGAACGTTACGAATGCTAACGCTACGAACGCTACCGCTGCCAATGCTACGCTTTTCTTTAACGCTTCTGCCAACAACGCTTCCACCAACGTAACCTCCAACCTCACAAACTGTACCGTTGTTCCCGACGTTGGTCCCCTCATCGGTGGAAACAGCACTCAAGCCACGAAGTTCCTCAATCATCCAGTGGCAACTCACCTTTGGCTGGTCTTTCTCCTTCCGATTCTCCTCGGGCTCGTTTACCTTGCTTACTACTACATAAAGCTGGCCAGGGAGAAAGTTGAGAGAAAGAGAAAAATCGAGAAGGCCGTTGAATTCGATAAGACCCTGGATGAGCTAGGCCTTGAAAGGTTCTCAGACCCGCGGGAGGCAATTGTTGAGATTTACAAGAACGCCGTGCTGTGGCTAGAGGGCCTTGGCATACCCTACAGGGAGAGCTGGACTCACTGGGAGCACGCCGAGCACGTCGAATACATGCACAATGCCTTTGTTGAACTCACAAAGCTCTTCGAGAAGGCGAAGTACGCCCCGGAGAGGCTGAGCTGGAGCGACGCTGAGAGGGCCCTTGAAGTTTACAACAAACTGAGGGGGAAGGCCCGTGAGCTTGCGGAAGTTGATTGAGAGCTTTAGGGGAAGAATGCTCCTTGCGGGCTTGCTGGTTTTCCTGTCCATAGTCCCCGGCGAGTACTACGTTCGCTGGATTGCGGCATTTACCCTGGCCGTAATCCTCGGCATAATCTTGATTGAGAAGGACGTCAAGATTCCGTATTCCCCGAGAAAGGAGGAATCCTATACCCGTCCGCTTAAACCTGACTTTGAGAGGGCCCTCACGATTGTGAGCAGAGCCAAGGCAGGGAAACGAAACCTGGCCGAGGAGGAGCTTCTTGAGATACTTTACACCCTTTATGATGGGGAGTTCAACTATCAGGAGCTCCGCTCCAACCCGCCTCCCGCTTTAAAGGCGTTCTACTCATCCCCCAACCCCTACGAGGGCCTTAAAAGGGCCATAAAAATTCTGGAGGCTGAGCTGAATGAAGATTGAGGAGGTTCACGAAAAGTCCAACCTCGTCCTTAAAGAGGTTGGAAAGGCCATAGTGGGAAAGGAAAACGTGCTGAAGATGATACTCACGACGATTTTGGCCGATGGTCACATCCTGCTTGAGGACCTCCCGGGACTGGCGAAAACCCTGATGGCGAAGAGCTTTGCAAGTGCTCTCGGCCTGCAGTTCAAGCGCGTCCAGTTCACCTCTGACCTCCTCCCAAGCGACATACTCGGCGTTTCTGTCTTCAACCAGAAGACCCTTGAGTTCGAGTTCAGGAAGGGGCCAATCTTTACGAACATCCTCCTCGCGGACGAGATAAACCGTGCCCCGCCGAAGACGCAGAGCGCGCTGCTCGAGGCGATGCAGGAGCGGCAGGTAACGATAGAGGGCAACACCTACGAGCTTCCAAAGCCCTTCATCGTCATAGCGACGCAGAACCCCATAGAGCAGGAGGGAACATACCCTCTCCCAGAGGCCCAGCTTGACCGTTTCCTCGTCCGCCTCCGGGTCGGCTACCCAACGAAGGAGGAAGAGAAGGAAATCCTCAAGAGGAGAATGGAGCGCAAGAAGGAGGACGTGGACATAACGCCGGTTGTGACACCTGAGGAAGTCCTTGAGATGCAGAGGGCCATCGAGGACGTCTACATCAGCGAGCCTATACTCGATTACATAGTCAACGTCGTCGAGATGACGAGGCGGGACAAGAGGAGCATCGAGATTGGAGCCTCTCCTAGGGGTAGCCTGGCCTTAATGAAGCTCTCCAGAGCCTACGCGGCAATAGAGGGCAGGGATTACGTGATTCCCGACGACGTGAAGGCCGTTGCCGTTCCCGCTTTGAGCCACAGGCTAATCCTCAAGCGCGAGCTCTGGTACACCAAAGTCTCCCAGGAAAGCGTTATGGAAAAGCTCCTCGAGAAGGTTCCGGTTCCCAAGTTTGAGTGAGGGGTGAGCATGCTAGGCTTCGGGGGATTCCCGTATCGGCCCTCTGTGGTTCCTCTTGAGGAGGATGAAGAGGAGCTTGAAGTTTCCCCAACTTCAAAGCTCGCCCTCTACCTCATTGCCCTGTGGGTTGTTCCAATCTTTTCGTTCCTTCTTCTCCGCTGGAGCCTCGTTTATCTCGTGCTCCCCTACCTTACGCTCCTCTCGGTTTCCTACCTGTTCTTCAAGCCGACGGGAAGCGTTGAAATCTGGCGCGTGGTTCATCACAACCGCTTCCTTGAGGGCCAAGAGGTTGAGATTGAGGTTCACGTGAAAACCGACTTCAGGATTGACTACTTTTACGTCCGCGACCTCGTGCCCGACCTTGAGGTGATTGGAAAGCCCGAGAAGGTGTTCTCTCTAAAGCCGGGAGAGGAGGGAGTTCTCAAGTACAAGGTCAGGATGAGGCGTGGGATTCACCGCTTCGAGGGCTTTCGCGTGTCCTACCGCGACCCCTTTGGCTTCTTCTCCTCCGACAGGTTCGTTGACCACTTCACTGAGATAGTTGGAGTTCCAATCCTTTACGATGTTCAGACGCCCTACTCCACCAAGGGAACTAAAATAACGATAGGTCCGCTCCCGTCTCCCCTCATCGGAGGCGGCCTCGAGTTCCACGCGATTAGGGAGTACCAGCCCGGCGACCCGCTCAAGGTCATCAACTGGAAGGCCACAGCGAGAACAGGTAAGATAATGGCCAACGAGTTCGAGAGCGAGAGAAAGGTTGACGTCGTCTTCGTCGTTGACGGCTCAAGGCTGAACGAACCGGTCTTTGACTATCTAATCCGGGCGGCGGCTTCCCTCATGCTCAACGCGCTGAACGACGGCACGAGCTTTGGACTTCTCCTGGCCGAGAGAATTCCCCTGTGGGTTCGCGTTGACTACGGCAAGAGGCACTTCTTCAAGTGCATTGACTTCCTGAGCACTGCGAGGCCCGATAACAACAACTTCATCGCCTACCAGGTTGAGCACCTCGTAAAGACGTCCCTTCCACCGAGGGCCCAGATAATTTACTTCTCGCCCCTTCTGACGGAGGAGAGCAGGAATGCGCTGAAGATTCTCGCCCGCTATGGCTACAACGTTGTCGTGATAAGTCCAAACCCCAACAGTCTCTACGAACCAAAAACGGAGGAAGAAAAGCTCGCGATGGAGCTCGTCCAGCTCAAGAGGAAGGCTGTGCTTAAAAATCTCGCCGGCTACGGCGTTATAATAGACTGGGACGTTAGGAAACCGCTCAAAGCCGCAATCGCGGAGGTGCTCGGCAAATGATTAGGAAGCTTCTCCCCGCGGGGTTGTTTTCCCTCTTCGCGTTCTTCGTTTACATGGATTTTGGCCCAAGTATTGAGCTCATCCTCGTGTTGCCCCTGGCCCTAGTGGCTCCTCTATGGGAGCCAGCCGGGTATCTTTCCCTCACATTTCTGGGGTTTTTGCTGGTTTATCGCTCGATAGGGGGCTTTGTGGGCATTTTTACGCTAATATTCGCCATCCAGTACGTGGAATCCATCTACCTCGCCAAGAGAAGCGCTCCGGCAGAGCACTACTACGTTCTCTTCGCTGGAACCCTGCTTGCCGTTCCGATTTACTACTTCGCCTACCTGCTGTCCCTCTACACTCCAAGCTTCGTCAACACTGCCCTTGCCGCCATCTTCGTAGTCCTTCTATACGTTCTCTTCTACCTCTTGGTCAGACGCTGATGCTCCAGCTTCCCCTCTTCTTCAAAACCTCCCGCGCCCGCTCAAGGCCAAGCTTCGCGCACTTCTCAAGCGCTTTCCCCTTCACGAGCCCGGCCAGAAAGCCACCCGCGAAGGCATCGCCGGCACCGGTGGGGTCTATCTCCCCTTCAACCGGAAGCGCCGGAAACTCGTGGAAGTCTCCGTCGTAAATCAGGACTCCTTTCTCTCCCCTTGTTATCACAACAAGCTTCGCCCCCCAGGAGTACAGCTCCTCGGCGGATTTCTTCACGTCATCGAGGCCGGTGATTAGCTTCGCCTCCCTCTCGTTTGGAAAAACTGCGTAACTCATAGATACGAGCTCCCTCACGAGGTCGGGCTTTCTCCGGTAGTCCTCGTAGTATGTCGGGTTGAAGTCGAGGCTCACATTCTTCCCTTCCAGCCTCTCAAGGACCTTCAACTGCTCCTCGGGCGGAATCGGGGCCACGTGAAAGATTTTTGCCTTAAGGTAGTCCCCAGGAATCGGCGTCTCACCCATTCTCTCCGCAACGCCCATCTCGACCGGCGACTCGACGCTTCCGTCGGGTTTGTAGATAACCCAGATGTGAATGGTCTTTCCGGGCAGGATTTGAACTCCCCTGATGTCAACGTATTGAGCCAGTTTTTCAAGCCACCCCCGCGGAAAATCCTCGCCGACTTTCGTGACGAGACCAACTTTAGCGCCGGCCAGAGAGGCTGATGTAGCAACGGCCGCCGCGGCCCCGCCGGGCATCTCGATTTTCCTTCCGTCCGGGAAGACTATCGTGTCTATCGAAACGTGACCGAGGACGACGAGCTCGACCATTCTATCACCCCTGACCTGATTGGAGTCGTTACGTTGTCTTGGGTTTTAAGCCAAACGGTGGAGTTGGATGAGTGGTAAGCGGTTACTACCCAATTAAATGGACAAAATATAAAACGTATTGAGTTGTCTATTGGGATTTAGTGTAACCAAAAGCTTTTTAGGAGCTTTGATTATTTTGTCAATGGCTTGTGTGAAATCCGAGGAGCCACGTGAGATTCGGTGGGGGGCATGTCAAAAGTTATTCCCAACGTGGTCTTGGTAATCTCTGTGCTCTCACTGCTTTTTCTCCCGGCCGTCTCAGCCGATTGCTCGCCGTACAAAATTTATTCCGTGGATTCAATCAGTATTATCAACGGCTGGCTTCTCCTTGGAATCGGAGAGAACACGTACACCTGCGAAATGATAGCGGGGGAGTGGATGCCTAGACCGTCGTGTGCGGTGGATGAGTACTACATCCTTACCGACGGGAGCAAGGCCGTCTTTCTTGGGGGCACTGACATCGGCCGGGAAACCTTCCTCGGTTTTGTGAACGGAACGCTCTACGTTCTAACCGTCAACAGGGCTCACGTCCCGTACAAAAACGTGACAATCACAATTGAAGGTGTGTCCCACAACTTCACGCTCCTCAAGAACGTGACCGTGAAGGTGCTCTACCGGTTCAATGGGGCTTGTTTTGAAAACGTTTCAGCTTGTAAAATCGTTTCGTATCCCAACGGGACAAAGATAGACACCTGCAATGGGTCCGTCTGGAACGTCTCCAACTACAAAATCCCCGGCGGTTCCTTAACCGGCGTTCCAGTGAGGATTGAGAACGGAACGGTTCACTTCAGGTTGGGAGGGAGTTACTCCCTTGCGCTCCCGGAAGGAGTCAATGCTTCGGTTCTGAAGCTGGAAGCGTTTAAGGCAAAGCACGGCGTCATCTTGGTTAACATGGGGGTAATCAAAGTCCTCGCAGGGGAAGGTGTTGAGGACATCCCCGTACTTTTTGTTGCAGATAACAAAACCGTCCGTTCACCTAAATTCATGGATTTGGAAAAGTTTGTCTGCGCCAAAGGTAGTGCGAATACTACCAATTCAACTGCTAACTCCGTGGTTGAGAATAGGGGCAAAAAGAGCATCTGTGGGCCTGCTTTCCTTGTCCCACTTGGGACAACTGCTCTCTTTGCAGAAAAAACAGTGAGGAGAGTGAGAAAATGTCCCGAATAATGATTGGTTTCCTTATTTTCATCCTTTCAATGTCAATAGTTCCATTTCACGGTGTCTCTGCCTCCAGCACCCGGACCTTCCAGGCCTATCAAATCACCATCGAGGGACTTAGACCCCACAGTATTGGAATTTTGCCATACTTCATTATCATGGTGAACCCCTACTGGCTGGTGAACGGTTCGTCCCCCGGCGAATACCGCCTTCTTTACACCGCGTACCCATCGTTCAATAACATTACTAACTGGACCTTCCAGTATGTGAACCTGACGAACCTCCCCGGAGTAACTCACAGGCTCGGGAACACAACGCTCCCCTGGCCAACGAACGACTTTACCCCCTTCTCTTACGACGGCACTCCAATCATTCACTGGCAGGCGGAAAACGGCACAGCCTACGATTATCTAACCTGTAATTATGCAGTACCCGTGGTCGTCACTCACTACACCAAGAATTCCCAGATGGTTGGACACTTAGAGGGGAACTACGTGGTTTTCAACGGCTCAAACACAACCCTCAAGATTCCAGCGGAGGAACTCTTAAAATACTACCCGGAGCAGTTCTTAAAGAACCTTGGGGGAGTCATTTACAGGGATGTGGTTTACATCTGGAACTCAACAACGGCCTCATACATGGTAATTCACAGAAAAGCCTTCCTAATTTATCCCTTGCGTTTGAGCTACTGGAAAGCCAACGGAAAAGTTTACGCAGGCGTTAACTTTTCGAAGGGTGCCGAGTTATGGGCCAACCAGTCAATCCCAATCCTCCTCTACTCGAAGGGAAAGCTAAAACCCCTCGTGGACGTTTTGAGGCTGATTACTCCTCAGGGAGACCCACTGAGAAACCTTGAAAACCCTGTAATCGCAATGACGCCCCAAAGGTGGATAACACCCCTACCAGCCCATAAGTTTTTCTTCAAGTTTTTTGGCGGTGGGTATTCACGTTACATCTCGCTCCATTACTCCCTCATCTCAAATGGAACCTCAACGGTTTTAATTGCCACAATGAAAGAGCCCGGGTGGATTCCCTATTATTATCCTTATCTTGTCGTGAGCGGTGTTCCCAAGTTCTTCAACCTTTCTCCAACGTGGACAAACTCTCACGAGCCTTGGGAACTCCACGAGTTCCGGTTTAGTGTTTGGGGGGGACATTATGAGCTCCTCTTGAGAGAGCTCCCACCCATCCTAAACACTACGCGCGTTTATCTTCTCAACGGAACCTGTTGGCAGTCAATCGAGAGCTTTCACGCTTCCAATGGTTCTGTCGCAAGGGGTGTTGTTGAAAGCGACTATATGGTCTTCCGCTTTAACGACACGACCCTTAGAATTCCGTTAAATGAATTAGCGAATTATTACCAGCCAAAGGTTTGGGAGTGGAAGTTAGCCGCGGCAAAAGACGGGGACGGCTACTTAATAATTCCCACCGCAGGATTTGACTACGGGAACTATTACTACGCCTGTGGATCCAGTTTTGGAATAATTCTCGGCCCGGGAAACTACCTCCTTCCAGTTGACAATTCTTCCGGTGTTTACGCTCTTTATTACGTGAACGGGAATTTAAAGCTGGCTTTTGACCTGCTCAGGCTTATGAGTCCACAAGGGGATTACATTAGGACCCTTCCCAGTTTCAAGGCTTTACCTAACCCGTACTTCAATTCGAGCGTAACCTTTGGGTTGTGCAGTTCCGGGGCACAAAAGTTAGAGCATACGAACACTTCAACGGTGGGAGTTATGGAAACAACTACTCCAACTTCAACAAACACAAAAGAAAAAGCCATCTGCGGGCCGGGCCTCGTCATCATCCTCGCCGTTACCGCGGTTGTCCTCAAACGACTGCGGAAATGGAGTGAGTAAGTTCATTCCAACGGAGCGTTTAGATGTCCATCGAAAAGGTTTAAAAGTTCGGCTTCCAAAATTCTCCGGTGGTGTTTATGGAAAGCGTCTTCCAGAACGAGACGATTAAGGAGATTCTGGCCAAGTACAGGAGGATATGGGCAATCAACCACGCCCAGAGCGTCCTTGGCTGGGACATGGAGGTCAACATGCCCAGGGAGGGAATCCTCGAGCGCTCGGTTGCGCAGGGCGAGCTTTCTGTTCTCAGCCAGGAGTTCCTCCTCAAGCCGGACTTCGTCGAGCTGGTTGAGAAGGCGAAAGGTTTGGAAGACCTCAACGAGTACGAGCGCGGTGTCGTTCGCGTCCTCGACCGCTCGATAAGAATCAGCAAGGCCTTCCCGCCCGAGTTCCTCAGGGAGATGAGCGAGGTCACGAGCCAGGCAACGAAGGCCTGGGAGGAGGCCAAGAAGAGCGACGACTACTCCAAGTTCGAGCCCTGGCTCGATAGGATAATCGATTTGGCGAAGCGCGCCGCTGACTATCTCGGCTACGAGGACGAGCCCTACGATGCCCTGCTCGACCTCTTCGAGGAGGGAACCACCACCAAGGACGTCGAGAGGATGTTCGACAAGCTCGAGAAGGAGCTTAAGCCCCTCCTTGAGAAGATAATGGAGGAGGGCAAGGTTCCCAGGGAGCACCCGCTCGAGAAGGAGAAGTATGAGAGGGAGCAGATGGAGAAGGTGAACCTCTGGATTCTCCAGAAGTTCGGCTTCCCGCTCGGCGTCCGCTCCCGCTTGGACATCTCCGCCCACCCGTTCACGACCGAGTTCGGAATCAGGGACGTGAGGATAACCACGCGCTACGAGGGCTACGACTTCAGGAGGACGATACTGAGCACCGTCCACGAGTTCGGACATGCCCTCTACGAGCTCCAGCAGGACGAGCGCTTCATGTTCAGCCCGATAGTCGGTGGCGTCTCCCTTGGAATCCATGAGAGCCAGAGCAGGTTCTGGGAGAACATCATCGGTAGGAGCAGAGAGTTCGCGGGGCTAATCTACCCCGTCCTGAAGGAGAATCTGCCCTTCATGGCCAACTACACGCCGGAGGACGTTTACCTCTACTTCAACATCGTTCGCCCGGACTTCATTAGGACTGAAGCCGACGTCGTCACCTACAACTTCCACATACTCCTCCGCTTCAAGCTTGAGAGGATGATGCTCAACGAGGGCGTTAAGGCGAAGGATTTGCCGGAGCTCTGGAACGAGGAGATGGAGAAGCTCCTTGGAATAAGGCCGAAGACCTACGCCGAGGGAATCCTCCAGGACATCCACTGGGCGCACGGAACGATAGGCTACTTCCCGACCTACAGCATCGGAACGCTCCTCGCGAGCCAGCTCTACTACCACATGAAGAAGGACATCCCGGACTTCGAAGACAAGGTTGCAAAGGCCGAGTTCGAGCCAATCAAGGCCTGGCTAAGGGAGAAGATACACCGCTGGGGAAGCATCTACCCGCCGAAGGAGCTCCTCAGGAAGGCCATCGGCGAGGAGCTGAACCCGGACTACTTCATCAGGTGGGTGAAGGAGAGGTATCTGTGATTTCTTTCTTTTAACCTTCGAGAAGAGCGTTTAGGTCTTCCTTCGTCAGCTGTGGATAGCTCTCAAGTATATCCTCAAAGCTCCAGCCGTTGGCAAGGAGTTCGAGTATGAAGTAAACTGGAATCCTCGTCCCTTTGATGACAGGCTTACCGCCCATTTTCTTGGGGTTTATCTCAATTCTGTCGTCAATCATCATGTTTGTATCTTAGGCTGTAGCCTTAAAACGCTTTTTGCGGTTTATTCATGTAGTCTCAAACTGCAGGGAGTTGTTGCCTATGGAAGGAAACGCGTGGGTGCTTGAGAAAATCCGTGGAATCCTGAACGAGGAGGAATATCGCATGGCAATTGAAAACCTCAAGGCCATTGAGAAAGAGTTCGAGAAATGGGGGCAAGAAATAGGCTCACTCTAACGGTTCCCCAATCCACGCAACCGGCTCGACCTCTATCGCAACCACACCGTACTTCCTCTCCTTCTCCTCGGAATAAAAGCGCCTGTAGACCTTGACGCCCTCTTCAATGCTCTTCACTCCCGGCAGGACGTTCTCAAGGCCCTCCTTCTCCAGCATCTCTCTGAAGGAGGAATAAACCCTCAGGTCCTTTACGACGCAGACGAGCTTGTTCTCGAAGACTATCTCGTCGCCCGGCTTTATGGCCTGCCTCTTCTCGTCGTACAGGCGACCCTCAATCCTCTTCTTCCCCTCGGCTATCGCCTTTAGGTACTCCTCCTGAAGGCCCATCTTCCACCTCATACTCTCACCTCACAGCAACGCCCTAATCAGGCTCGGGCTGACCTTTATGAGCTTTGCGAGGAGCTTGGGCCTCTTGAGTATCGCCTTGGCCGTCCTCAGGTGGTCGTCGAAGTCCGCCTGCGTCTCAATTACCTCCCTCGCCTCTTCACTCCCTAGGACCTCGAAGATTCTCTCTATCGCCTCCTGGTCGAGGCCGAGGAAGAGCTTTCTGAACCTGAGGCCAAAGCTTATCTGCCTCCTCACCCACGAGCAGTAGTTCCAGTAGTTCTCGGGCCTGCCCTCGAGTAAGGCCTTCCTCAGGCCCTCGGCGCAGAGCATCCCGTAGACTATCCCCCCGGCGGTGGTCGGTTTTATCTGAAGGGCGGAATCACCAACGAGTGCCACGTTGCCCCGCACCCAGGGCTTCCTCCAGCCGAAGCCGACGGTTCCGGCCTTGAACTCGAGAATCCTCGTGGGTTCTAACCTTCTGAGCCGTAGAAACCTGTTCAGGGCCTCTATGCTCCCGAAGGTTCCAACTCTGGCCGTTTCGCCGTCTATCGGCGCCACCCACGCGAAGAAGTCGGGCGTTATCTCCTTGTTCACCCAGACCTCGACGCTCTTTCTCTCGAACTCGCCAAGAACCTCAACCTCATAACCACTGAGGAACTCGGCCTTTGTCTTCGCTCCCATCGCCTTCGCCACAGTGCTGTTCACGCCGTCGGCCCCGACGTAGAAGTCCGCCTTTACCTCAAGCGTCTCCCCGAGGTGCTGGAGAATAGCTTTCCCGTTCTTGAAACCCTTAAAGGTCGTGCTCATCAGGTAATCGGCGCCCCTCCTCATCGCCCTCTTCGCGAGCTCCCGCTCAAGCGTTTTCCTGTCAACGAGGTACGCTTGGGGGCTCTTCCTCCCAATCGAAAAGCTCTGGATTCGCGAGTAGAAAGTTGCCCCGTAGAGCTCGTTCAGGACGGCTTTTTTTGGCAGTCCGAGCCTCTCGTAGTTCTCGGCTCCGATTATGCCGGTGCAGGCCTTTCCCCCGAAGGAGTTCTTCCTCTCGACGACGGCGACGCTGTAATCCCTCGCGAGAAGGTTAGCGAGATAATTGCCAACGGGCCCGGCACCGATGATTAGGACGTCGTACCTCATCATCACCCCTCGTCCGGAGTAGCTTTTAAACCCTAAAAACCTACCCTTTCCGGTGATTCCATGAAGGTCCTCGTTACGGGTTTCGAGCCCTTCGGCGGTGAGGAGATAAACCCATCGTGGGAGGCCGTCAAGGCACTTCCCGAGGAACTCAACGGCGCAACGCTCCTGAAGGTTCAGCTACCGGTTTCGTTCACGAGGGTTCGAGAGATTCTGCCGAGACTAATCACTAAGGAGAGGCCCGACATCGTTCTCCTGACCGGCCAGGCCGGCGGAAGGCCGAACGTGACCGTCGAGAGGGTCGCGATAAACGTGATGGACTCCACGATGCCCGACAACGACGGCTTTAAGCCAGAGGACGAGCCTGTCTTCGAGGGTGCTCCAGATGCATACTTCGCCACGATACCAATAAAAGCCGTTGTAAAGGCCCTGAGAAAGGCCGGAATCCCAGCCGGCGTTTCCAACACTGCCGGAACCTACGTCTGCAACACCGCGATGTTCACGGCCCTGCACACGATAGCCGTCTCTGGAATGGAAACGAAAGCGGGCTTCATCCACGTGCCTTTCAGCCACGCCCAGGTCCTCGAGAAGCCGAGGCCGTCGATGGCGCAGGAAACGATAAACGAGGCGATAAGGAAAGCGCTGGAGTCACTCCTTGAATAGCTCGTTGAAGTCAATCTCGTAGACGACGGAACCGTTGAAGCTCTGGGCCTCCTTGAAGCGGGCTATGAGTGAGCTGAAGGTCTCGACGAGGGCTCCCCTTATTTCGCTCATTATCTTCTCCGCGTCCTCTCTCGTGCCTGCCTTGAAGACCTTCTCGGTCAGCTCATTGAGGCCGAGCTCCTCGCCCCTAATCCTGACCTTGGGGTCAAAGCCGTCTACTATGGCCTTCAGCTCCTCGTCCAGGTCGAGTTCCCTGACCCTGACGATGTACTCTCCGCTCATGATGTCGTACTTTTTGTCAAAGACGAGGCGCATCTTCACCCTATCACCCCGGGGTTGAATATAACTCAAGGGCTAAATAACGGTTTTGGTGAAACCCTAAGTCCCCTCGGCCAAACTATTAAAAAGCCCCCCGCGTCACTTCCGGTGGAGGGTGGTGCTCATTCTCATCATCGGCCTTGATGTCATCGGCGAGAATCCGAAGCGCTTCGCGGTCGTGAGCTGGTACAACGGAAAGCTCGAGCGAAAGGGTGAGTTCACACTCTACCGCTTAATCCGCTTCATCCAGGCGAAGAGGCCCGATATAGTTGCGATAGACAGCGTCACCGAGCTCGGCGACGACCTGCGGAAGTTCCTCCGCGCCCTTCCGCCGGGCACGAAGCTCGTCCAGGTAACGGGAAGGCCCGGTGAGCAGAGAAGCTTACAGAGCCTCGCGAGGGAGCACGGGATAAGAACGACCGACAGGTTCGACCCCTACGAAGAGGCCAAGCTCTCCGCCCTGCTCGCGAGTAAAGGAGTCGGCTACGAGGTTCTGGCCTTTGAAGACGAGGTCATAGTCAAGGTAACCAGAGGCAGGAGCCACGGAAAAGGCGGATGGAGCCAGGACCGCTATCGGAAGCGCGTCCACAACCTCGTCCGCGACAAGGTGAGGGAAATCGAGGACAGGTTGAAGAGGGCAGACATTCCCTTCGACCTCGAGACCGAGGAGAAGGACTACGGCCTGGCGAGGGGCGAGTTCAGAATCTACGCAAGCAGGGAGGAGTTAGCTGGAATCGTGAGACCTATGCGAGGTGGCGACGTCGAGGTCAGGATTTATCCGGTCGAGAGGGCTGAGCTCGGCTTCGCCCCGCTTAAGGGCGAGGAGGCCGTAAGGGAGAGGCGGAGCGTCATAGTTGGCATTGACCCAGGCATAACGGTTGGAATAGCGGTCATAGACCTCAACGGCAACGTGGTGGCGCTCTACAGCGAGAGGAACATGCCGGTCGGCGAGGTCTTCAGGTTCATAAGCGAGATAGGACACCCGGTTGTCGTGGCAACGGACGTTTCCCCGGCCCCGGGCTTCGTCGAGAAGATAGCCCGCTCCTTCAAGGCCCAGCTCTTCGTCCCGCGGGAGAGCTTAAGGGTTGAGGAGAAGAACGAGCTGTTGAGGAGCCTTGGCATCAAGGTCGATGACGACCACCAGCGCGACGCCTTGGCCGCCGCATACAAGGCCTATCTTCGCCTAAAGCCCAAGCTTGAGCACGTCGAGGCGAAGCTCCGCGAGGCGGGGTTGAGCAAGAGGGCCGACGAGGTGAAGGCCCTTGTAATCCAGGGCTACAACCTCGGCGAGGCCATGCAGAAGGTCGCGAGGCGCGAGAGGCCGAGGGAAGAGGAAGAACCCGAGGAGCAGGCGAGCGTTGACGTCAGGCCCTACGTGAGGAAAATCCGCGAGCTTGAGGAGAGGATAGCGCTCCTTGAGAGGGAGAACGAGGAGCTCAGGGGTATAATCCGCGAGCAGAGGAGAACCATCGAGAGGCTTGAGAGAAGGATAGCGGACTACGACGAGGAGGTAAGGCGGAAGGTCCTCCGCGAGAGGGAGCTTGAGGCGAAGGTGAAGCGCATAGAGGTTCTTGAAAAACAGCTGAGGGAGGCGAGGGCACTAATCGAGAGGCTGAGCAGGGACTTGGTCAAGGTCAAGAGGATGAACGTGGTCGAAATCCGCGGTAGCGCGGTTCCGCTGAAAGTGCTGAGAGTCCTCAGCTGGCGGGAGCTTGAGAGAATTGAACGCGAAGTCGGATTGAGGAGGGGCGACGTTCTCTTCGTAATCAACCCAGCCGGAGCCGGAAAGGCCATAGCGGAGGAGCTGGTTGAGAAGGGGATAAAGGCCCTGATAACCGAGAAATCCCTTCCAGAGCCCGTGAAGGAAGTTCTCCGCGAGGCCCACGTGCCATTCTTCACGAGTGAAGAACTCGACGTAAAGCGCGTTGACGAGTTCGCGGTCGTTGAGAGGGAGACGCTGGAGAGGGCCATCGAGGAGTTGTTAGAGCGCTGGAAGAAGGAGGACGAGGAGAGGGAGGCGGAGAAGTTCCTCAAGCTGGTCGAGGAGTACCGGATTGAGCGCATCAGGGAGCTCAAGAGAAAGGCCGAGGAAGAGCTTAGAGGGAGCTGAGAACTTCCTTTAGTGCCCGGAGGTACTTTCCCGTCTCCTCGGCACCTTTCTCTGTTATATTTTTCTTTTTCTTTTAAAAGCCCCGCCCTTTAGGACGGGGATGCAGTAAACTGCTCAACGGCCATTCAATTAGGAAAGCGATACTCTTTTAAAGCCTAAAATCCATACCATACATTGAAATGAAGAGAACAGTAACAGTAAAACTACAGCCCTCAAAAGAACAGGAGAAAACTCTCAATCAGTTAGCCGATACTGGAGCTAAAGTCTGGAACCGAGTAAACTACTTGAGAAGACAACAATTCTTCGAGGACAAAATCGTGGACTTCAATTCAACCGAGAAAACCGTTTATGAGGAATTTAAACGGGAAATCGGTTCAGCAACCGTCCAGCAGATAGCGAGGAAGAACGCTGAAAGCTGGAGGAGTTTCTTCTCACTCCTTCGAAAAAAGCGTAACGGAGAACTCCCCTCTTGGCTTAAACCAAAACCACCAAACTATCTCAAAGAAGACGGGAGGAGAAAACCCTTAATCGTCCTAAGAAACGACCAATACAAAATTGAAGGAAATAAGCTCATTCTAAAAGGCCTCGGAAAGTTCAAACGCCTTGACATTCAATTCAAGGGTAGAATACACTTGAAGGGGAAGCAGGGTCGCTTAGAAATCACTTATGACCCGGTTAGGAGGAAGTGGTATGCCCACATAAGCCTCACAGTCGAGGAAAAACTTGAAGGCGAAGAATGGGTTAGCGTTCCAAGGCACCCCAAAGGAAGCCTCTCAGCAGGAATTGATTTAGGAGTGAACAATTTGATGGCCGTTTACGTTGAGAATGGAGAAAGCTTTCTCGTGAACGGAAGACTGCTTAAAAGCATTGATTTTTATTGGAGAAGAAAAATTGCCGATTACCAGTCCAAACTCAATAAATCTGGAGCTAAGACGAGTAGGAAACTCAAGAAAATGCATGGGAATGCCAAACTTCAGGCGAAGCACTACATTAACACGGCAGTAAGGCAGACAGTTAAGAAGCTTTACGATTTGGGGGTTTCTAAGATTGTCATTGGCTATCCGAAGGGGATAGCTCGGAATTCTGATAGAGGTAAAAAGCAAAACTTCCTTCTATCCCACGTCTGGCGGTTTAATTACGTTATCAAACGCTTGACTGAGGTTGCAGAGGAGTATGGTATTCAGGTTGAGCTTGTTAATGAGGCTTTCACTTCTAAGCTTTGCCCCGTTTGCGGGAGGCCTCATGAGGAGGCTCGTTTCGTTCGTGGTTTGTTTAAGTGTCCCGCAACGGGACTTGTTTTTAATGCGGACTTGGTTGGTGCCTTCAATATTTTGAAAAAGGCCGTGAACACCATAACCCCTAATCCGAGCGGGCTTTACGCTCAGAGGAGGGGTAATTGGCCGAAGGCCCGGCCAGAGGGGTTCGAAGAACCCGTTCCAACGGGTTCCTTAATGAGAACCCCTCAAACCTTCCTGTCCATGGCGAGGGGTTAAGCCGAACCTCGCCTTGGCAGGGGAGGAGGTCAGGAAAATCCGTCATTGCTGGTGGCAAGGCTTATAATCCACTAAAACGTTCATCTGAATGAGGTGGTGAGGATGGACAAGCTGAAGGTTATCGAGGCTAAGGGAACGGAGAGGCTCAAGAGGGGCTTCGCCAAGATGGTCAAGGGCGGAGTCATCATGGACGTTACCAACGCCGAGCAGGCGAGGATTGCGGAAGAGGCGGGAGCCGTTTCCGTCATGGCCCTCCACCGCGTCCCGGCCGACATTAGAAAGGCTGGCGGAGTCGCGAGGATGGCGCCTATTGAGAAGATTCAGGAGATAATGGACGCTGTTACGATTCCTGTCATGGCTAAGGTCAGAATCGGCCACGTCGCCGAGGCAAAGATACTCGAGGCTTTGGGAGTTGACATGATTGACGAGAGCGAGGTTCTCACTCCTTCCGACCCGTTCTTCCACATCGACAAGAGGGAGTTCACCGTTCCCTTCGTCTGCGGTGCCAGGAACCTCGGTGAGGCCGTGAGGAGGATATGGGAAGGGGCGGCAATGATTAGAACCAAGGGCGAGGCAGGAACCGGCAACATCGTCGAGGCCGTCAGGCACGTCCGCCTCGTTGCGGAGGGAATAAGGCAGATTCAGGCCATGACCGATGAGCAGGTCTACGGAGTGGCTGAAAAGTTCGCGGAGCCCTATCTCAGGCTCGCCCTCAACGTCAAGGAGATAGCCGGGCTTCCGGCAAGGGTTCTCGAGAACGAGCCGATTTACGGACACTACACCTACCGCGAAATCGTTGACGGCCTTTACAAGGTTCTCCTTGAGATAAAGAAGCTCGGTCGCCTTCCGGTCGTTAACTTCGCGGCCGGCGGAGTTGCAACTCCAGCTGACGCGGCTCTGATGATGCAGATGGGCATGGACGGCGTCTTCGTCGGCTCTGGTATCTTCAAGAGCTCCAACCCTGAGAAGATGGCCAGGGCCATAGTCGAGGCCGTCAACCACTGGGACGAGCCCGACGTTCTCGTTGAGATAAGCAAGGAAATCGGCGAGCCCATGAAGGGTCAGGACATCGAGGAGCTTGAAGTTCGCCTTGAGGAGAGGGGCGTCTGACTCTTCTCCTTTTTCCACACGGGAGGGGTTGAAATGGTCAAGGTAGGCGTTATAGGCCTTCAAGGAGACGTCAGCGAGCACATCGAGGCGAGCAAAAAGGCCCTTGAGAACCTCGGCGTCACCGGTGAAGTAATCTGGCTCAGAAAGCCGGAACAGCTTGAAGGAATATCGGCAATCATAATTCCCGGTGGGGAGAGCACGACGATATCGAGGCTCATGGTCAAGACCGGGCTTCTTGAGCCCGTTAAAAAGCTCGGCGAAGAAGGTCTGCCTATAATGGGAACGTGCGCCGGCCTCATAATGCTCTCCAAAGACGTCATCGGGGCAACGCCGGAGCAGAGGTTCCTTGAGCTCCTCGACGTTAAAGTGAACAGAAACGCCTATGGAAGGCAGGTGGACAGCTTTGAGGCGCCGATAAAGCTTGCATTCAGCGACGAGCCGTTTCCCGGTGTCTTCATACGCGCCCCGAGGATAGTGGAGCTCCTCAGCGATAAGGTGAAGCCCATCGCGTGGCTCGGCGACAGGGTTGTCGGCGTCGAGCAGGACAACTTAATTGGCCTCGAATTCCATCCGGAGCTGACGGATGACACGAGGGTTCACGAGTACTTTCTGAAAAAGGCGCTTTGATTTTTAACAAATTCTACTCAATTTTGGCCAGAAAACTTTTTAATTTTGACTTTTTCTTGCCAATACGGTGGTAGCGTGAAGACGGTTGTGTGTCCCTACTGCGGCTTTGGGTGCAGGCTCATCATAGACAGGGACGGGTGGAAGGTAAAGCCG
Source organism: Thermococcus nautili (assembly GCF_000585495.1). Lineage (NCBI taxonomy): Archaea > Methanobacteriati > Methanobacteriota > Thermococci > Thermococcales > Thermococcaceae > Thermococcus > Thermococcus nautili. The sequence continues at coordinate 1,537,926 of NZ_CP007264.1, read as the reverse complement.
TATCCTGGCGAACCCAACAGGGGAAAGCTCTGCCCGAAGGGGCTGTACGCGCTTGAATTCGTTCGTTCGAAGGACAGGTTGAAAAGGCCTCTGAAGCGCGAGGGAAGCTCCCTTCGCCCGCTCAGCTGGGGACAGGCGATTGGCGAGATAGCGAATGAACTTCTCGAGATAAGGGAGCTCTACGGCCCGGACGCGGTGGCGTTCATAGCGTCTTCGAAAATCAGCAACGAGGAGAACTACCTCCTCCAGAAGATTGCACGCCTCTTCGGCACGAACAACATAGACAACTGCGCAAGGCTGTGCCACGAGGCGAGCGTTCACGCGCTCAAGCTCGCCGTCGGAACCGGCGCGCAGACGAACCCCTACGAGGATATAGAGAACTTCAACGCCGTCCTGATATGGGGCTACAATCCGGCCGAGACGCATCCAGTCGTCATGGACTACATCCTGAAGGCCAAACGAAGGGGGGCTAAAATAATCGTCGTGGACGTCAGGGAAACGCGGACGATGGCCTTTGCGGATTACAGGCTCGTCATAAAGCCCGGGACGGACATAGTCCTGGCCAACGCAATTGCCAACGTTATAATCGGGGAGGAGCTCTACGACGAGGAGTTCGTGAAGGGCCGGACGAGGGGTTTCTCCGAGGTCAGGATGGCTGTTATGAAGTACACCCCTGAGTACGCGGAGAGCGTAACTGGAATTCCAGCGGAGGCTATACGGGAGGTCGCGAGAACTTTTGCCCTGGCTGGAAGCGGGGCCATAATGTGGGGAATGGGCCTAACCCAGCACGTCTCTGGCGTTGAAAACGTTCTGGCGGTGATAAACCTCGCACTGCTCCTCGGCTACATCGGGGAAAAGGGCGGCCTCTACCCTATGCGCGGGCAGAACAACGTTCAGGGAGCGGCATATATGGGCGCGCTGAGCGAGTTCCTGCCCGGCTACGTCCCTCTCACCGACGAACGCTTTAGAAAGCGCGTTGCCTCGCTCTGGGGCGTTGACGACCTGCCGACAGAGAGGGGGCTCTACCTGACGGAGCTGTGGGAGGCCATCGAAAGGGGTGACCTAAAGGCCCTCTACATCGTCGGCGAGAACCCCGCGGTGAGCGAGGCCGACTTTACGCGCGTGAGACGGGCGTTGAGAAAGCTCGACCTCCTCGTCGTCCAGGACATCTTCATGACGAGAACCGCCCGCTACGCCCACTACATCCTCCCTGCTTCGGCTTTCTGCGAAAAGGAGGGCTCATACATGAACAGCGAGCGGAGAATCCAGTGGAGCCACAGGGTCTGCGAGCCCTACGCTGACTCAAAGCCCGACTGGGAGATTCTGGCGATGCTCGGCCGGGCGCTCGGGCTTCCGGGCTTCACCTACGCGGGCGTTGAGGAGATAACGGCAGAATACTTCCGCCTTTTCCCGGAACTTGAGGAGAGGAGCGTTGATGAACTCAAGAACGGCGATGGAATCTTTCTGCCCAGGAAGAGGCTGCACACGTGGGAGTTCGCGACGCCCGACGGAAAGGCGAGGCTCGTCGCGGTCGAGAGGATTTCACCCTGGGAGGGGCCGAACGAGGAGTTTCCGCTGGTTCTAACGACCGTCAGATTGATGAGCCACTACAACACGGGGGAGATGACGCTGAGAAGTCCCTCGCTCGTGAAGCTCATGGGGGAGCCGAGGGCTTTAATCAATGAGCGCGACGCGGAAAGACTTGGAATCCGCGACGGCGACTGGGTGGAGATAGAGACGCGGCGCGGGAGAATAAGAATGCGCGCGAAGGTCGGCGGTGTCCCTGAGGGGGTCGTTGCAATCCCCTTCCACTTCAAGGCGAACAGGATTACCAGTCCGGCCCTGAACAAGGCCGGAACGCCCGAGTTCAAGTTCTCGGCGTGCAGGGTTAGAAAAATGAATACCCCATGATATGCTCAGCGCTTCTTTTGTTATCATGACAACATTCCAATGGTTTTCTTTCTTAATTGTTATCATGTAAACCTCAAAGCTTATATATGAGTCTCTCGTTATCATGATAACGAGGGATAGACATGGTAAACCTCGATGAACTCAAGGCCAACGCTCAGGAATACCTTGAGGATGCTGACTACCTCTACAACAAAGGCCACTACAACTCGGCCCTCAACCTCTACTTCAAAGCCCTCGTGGCAATCTGCGACTACATAATCCTTCGCGACACGGGTAAACTCCCGAGAAACCACAGTGAACGCTTCAGAATCCTCGAAGAGAAGTATCCGGCTACGACATCGTGGACTTCCACTTTAACAACTACCGCAAAGCCTACCTCATGAGGGCCACAAAAGAATGGGTGGAGGTGTTGAAAAATGACGTCCGCAACCTCTACTCTCAGCTTTGAATTCTCTCAATTTTTTACCCCACCAGAAGCACTTCATGAAACCGTCAAAAGGTTCGTGGAAAGCCATGAAGAAGTATTCGACGTCGTCCTCTATGGTTCGACAGTCCTCGGGAAAGAAAACCCCAAAGACTTCGACCTCATGATATTGACGAAGACAAAACTTTCAGCCTTGGAGCTTAGGAATCTCATCTTTGAACTCAAAAGAGAGCTCTCCAAAATACTCCCAAAGGCCAAACTCGACATCAGAGCCATGAGCCTTGAAGAGCTCTTCGACCCCAACAATCTTGCAAGCCTGGGAGTGATAATAGAAGGATTTTCCCTCACAAAGAACGAACCAATGGCTGAGCTCATGAACGGAAAAGCATATACTCTCTTCCGCTTCACCCTTGAGGGCCTTCCGCGAAAGGACAGGGTTCGCTTCCAGTACGCACTCAAGGGCAGGGACATGAAGAGTGGCCTCCTCAAGGAGCTGAACGGTGAACAGTGGGGGGCTTGGGTAGTTGTCGTTCCAATAGAGCACACTTACCGCTTCAGGGACTTCTTGGAGCTTTGGGGTGTAAAATATGAAGCCTTCACAATCCTGAAGGGAGCCGACTTGTTCTACAAGTTTTGACATCGATTAAAACCTGAACGCCCACTCGGGATACTCGCCGGTGAGGCAGGCCGTGCAGAGGTCTTCCCTGCCGACGGCCCTCTTCAGGCCCTCAACGCTGAGGTAAGCCAGGCTGTCGGCCCCTATCGCTTCCCTGACCTTTTCCACCCCCCCGAAGGCCGCTATGAGTTCGTGCCTCGTGGGGATGTCGATGCCCATGTAGCAGGGGTACCTTATCGGCGGTGAGGCTATTCTGACGTGGACTTCCCTCGCGCCGGCCTTCCTCAGCATCGCGACGATTCTCTTCATCGTCGTGCCCCTGACTATGGAATCGTCGACCAGAACGACTTTCTTCCCGGCCACAACTTCCCTAACAGGCGAGAGCTTGAGCTTAACCTTCAGCTCGCGGTTGAACTGACCCGGCGTTATGAAGGTCCTCCCGATGTAGCGGTTCTTTATCAGGCCTTCAGCGTAGGGAATTCCGCTCTCCTGCGAGAAGCCCAGAGCGGCGGCCCTTCCAGAGTCGGGAACCGCTATGACGACGTCTCCCTCAGCCGGGCTCTCCCTCGCCAGCTCCTGTCCCATTCTGACCCTCGCGCTGTAAACGTTTGTCCCATCAAGGACGCTGTCCGGCCTTGCGAAGTAGATGTACTCAAAAACGCAGTGGTGGTGGCTTTCCTTGGCGAGAACCCTACTCTCGACGCCGTTTTCCGAGAGAAGGAAGACTTCCCCCGGCTTCACGTCCCTCGTCTCCTCCACGAAGAGCCTTAATGCAGAATCCTCGCTCGCGAAATAGTGGCCGTCTCCGGTTCCGTAGCTCAGGGGCCTGAAGCCAACGGGGTCCCTCGCCACGAGGATTTTGCCGTCGAAGAGGAGTGCAACGGAGTAGGCACCTTTAACCTCGTTAAAAACCTCCTTCATGGCCTCGAACTCGTCTCCCGTCTCGTGGAGGTGCCAGAGAAAGGAAATCCCGAGCAGTTCGGAGTCAACCGAGTGGCGGAACCTGACGCCGAGCTTTTCATACCTCTCGCGGAGGGGCCTGAAATTGGTGAGCGTCCCGTTGTGCGCCACCGCGATTCTCATTCCACAGCACTCCGTTTCCAAGGGTTGGGTCTCGTTGAGCGAGCCTGACGTCGAGTAGCGGACGTGGGCTATTGCGAGGTTCGAGCGGAGCTTTGCGAGCTCCTTTCCCCTGAAGACGTCGGTGACGAGACCGAGGCCTGAAACCGTTCTTATCCTGCCCCGCCAGACGCTTATTCCCGCGCTCTCCTGTCCGCGGTGCTGGAGGGCGAGCAGGGCGTAGTAGGCCTTCTTTGCGGAGTTCTCTGAGAGCGTTGCAAAGATTCCGCACTTCTCTCGCATCGCCACCACCGGTTGACGCGTGAAAGTTAATGGCGTTCCGTTAAGCCGGTCGAATTTAGTCGTCCGTGTTTAAAAGCTTTGCCCATGTTTTGACATTAAAATGGCAAAAAAATCCTTAAAAGTGAGCTAGTTTTACATGAAACTGGTGATTCGGGTGGAGGTCTACGAGGGTAAGGCCAAGAAGGTTATCCCGCTCGACGATGGGAAGGCGATAATGGAGTTCAAAGACGATGCCACCGCCTTCGACGGCAAGAAGAAGGCCCAGTTCAAGGGTAAGGGCTGGCTCAACGCCCAGATTAGCGCGGTTCTCTTCAAGGTTCTTGAGGAGAACGGAATCAAGACCCACTTCATAGGCGTCGCCGGCGACAACAGGCTCATCGTTGAGAGGCTCAAGATGTACCCCCTCGAGGTTGTCGTCAGGAACGTCGTCGCCGGGAGCCTGAAGAAGCGCCTCCCCCTTGAAGAGGGCACGGAGCTTCCGGAGCCGATAGTTGAGCTCTACTACAAGGACGACAGCCTCGGCGACCCGATGATTAATCACTACCACGCCAAGGTCTTGGGGGTAAGTGAGGAGGAAGTCAGGGAGATGGAGAGAATAGCCCTCAAGGTTAACGAGGTTCTCAGGAAGTACTTCGCCGAGCGCGGAATAATTCTCGTGGACTTCAAGCTCGAGTTCGGGAAGAACGAGAGGGGAGAGATAGTCCTCGGGGACGAAATTAGCCCGGACACCTGCCGCTTCTGGGACGCAGAGACGAAGGAGAGCCTTGACAAGGACGTCTTCCGCTTTGACAAGGGCGACCTGATTTCGGCCTACGAGAAGCTCTACGAGAGGCTTATCGGTGAATCTCCGACTCATAGCTGATTAAAACCGTGTAGCAGCCCTTCTCGTCTTCATCTATTTCTATCCTTCTCAACTTGACTCCGTAAGTTTCAACGGCCTCTTCAACGACCGCAGGGAGTTCCTCAAGGAAGGCTTTCCTTCTTACTGTTAGCATCATTTGCCTTCACCCACGTTGAGAACCTGCCTGAGGGTTTTAAGCTGCCTCTCGTCGAAGCTCTTCTCGTCGAGAACTAAGACCAGCATTCCACCGTAGAGGGCTATGTAGTCAGCGAGCGTCGCGAGGAACTTAAGGACGGAGCGGAAGTCGTTGTACATCATCAGATACTCCAGCCCTTCGATGACGACCACTCCCGTCACGTTCTCGCGGTGAGCCTCCGCCAGATAGGAGCGGGTTCTCTCGATTATTCTGTGGAGCTGGGTCGGCCCGATGTTGCCAGGCCCCTCAACGGTCGTCAGCAGGTGAACCTCCCACCTCTCCGGGAAGTCGCTCCTCCTCGCGAAGGCCAGAACCGGGAAGTCGGAGAGCGCCTCGACGTACGCCTTGAACCTATCCGGGGACACGATGAAGACGCCTTTTTTCACGACCTCCGGTTTCTCGACCTCAACGATGTTCCTGAACCTCTCGGAGAGGACGACGTGGATGAAGGCTATAACCTCAAGGGCGTTCAGCGTTGCCCCGAGGGTGAACCCGATGGGCGCGAACCACTCGACGGGCCTGAGGAATGGGTAGTCCATCTTGTGAATTCCGTGAAGGGTTATTATGGCACTCAGGAGCGTTCCAGAGCGAGGATAGAACCTCCTAACACCCCAGAGGACAACTCCTGCAAAGGCGTAGAAGATTCCGGCTACACCGTAGGACAGGTATATTGGCTTTGGGTCCGGCACCACTTTGGCGTATAGGACGATATAGACGGAAACCAGAAACGGCAACGTTAGCGCCGCGAGCCTGAGGGAGTGTATGGGGAACCCAACGGCCTCCTCATCGAGGAGGGAAACAACACCTCCTGCCAGGAACGAAACGCCAATTGCCTGGAAAAGGGGAACCCCCAGATTGAAGCCAAGGAGCTCTGAGACTATTGAGAGAGATGAACTCAGGAAGAAGAGCGACCAGAGGAGGAGTGAGTTCCTCCGGTATCGCCTCCAGCCTGCAAGCAGGACTAACCCCGCCGTCACCTTGAGGGAAAAACTGAAGAGCTGGCCCGCGAGCAGGAGGTTCATTCCACCACCTGGTCTCTTTTGGTCTGCCTAAATTAAAGTCTTACGCCGAAGTTCTCGACCCTTATTCCATGCTCCTCCGTAACCCTTCCGAGCTCAAAGCTCTCGTAATGCTTGTTGAGAATCTCCAGGGCCTCCTCCTTTTCCTCCTGCGGAACAATCGCGACGAAGCCCACACCCATGTTGAAGACCCTGAACATCTCCTCCAGCGGAACGCCGTTCTCGTGGATGAGCTTGAATATCCCCTCAATCGGGGGCATCTCAAGGGAGAAGCCATAGTTCGTGAGGCGCTTGAGGTTCGTAAGCCCGCCGCCGGTTATGTGGGCCAGACCGTGGACTTCCACCCTTTCGAGCAGTTCAAGAACCGCCCTCACGTAAATCCTCGTCGGCTCAAGGAGCCACTCCCAGAGCTTTCTGCCATCATATTCGTAGTCGAGGCCGTACTTCGAAATGAGGAGCTTCCTCGCGAGAGTTAATCCGTTTGAGTGGATTCCCGAGCTCGAAATTCCTATTACGGCATCTCCGGGCTTTATCTTTTCGCCGGTGATTACCTTCCCCTTCTCGACTGTTCCGATTGCCGTTCCGGCCAAATCGAAGCCGTTTATGAGGTCCGGCATCACAGCCGTTTCCCCGCCCACTATCGCTATCCCCGCCTGCTCCGCTCCAGCGTAGAGGCCCTTCGCTATCTCGGCAAAGATTTTCTCGTCCGGCTGCTTCACCGCGAGGTAGTCAACGAGCGCGACCGGTTCAGCCCCAACGCAGAGCAGGTCGTTCACGTTCATCGCTATCATGTCTATCCCCATCGTGTCGAACTTTCCAACCGCTTCCGCGACGAGAACCTTCGTTCCGACGCCGTCTGTCGTCATGGCGAGGTAAAAGTTTCCGAAGTCGAGCAGGGCCGAGTAGTGGCCTAGGTTTTCCGCTGGCTCCCCGGGCTTTCCCCTCCTGAACCTGAACGTCTCCCTCGCGAGACCTATGATGCTTCTCAAAGCTCTGGCAGTTTTCTCGTCATCAACTCCGGCCTGGGCGTAGGTCAGCATGAGCACCACCGGTGGGAGTTCCACCGGGGGCTTAAAAGATTTGCCGTGTTTGTGGTAAAAAACCCTTAAATATACAAAGCTTTTAACACTAAAACGTCAAACACTGTGACGTTTGAGGTGGTGCGGATGATTAAGCCCCGTGATGAGCTCGGAACGGCCATGACCGATTCTGCCCAGAAGATACTCCTCCTCGGGAGTGGAGAACTCGGAAAGGAGATAGCGATTGAGGCCCAGAGGCTCGGCGTGGAGGTTGTAGCCGTTGACCGCTACGCCAACGCTCCAGCTATGCAGGTCGCCCACCGCTCCTACGTGGGAGACATGAGGAACGCGGACTTTCTATTCTCGGTCGTCGAGAGGGAGAAGCCCGACGCGATAATCCCTGAGATTGAGGCGATTAACCTCGATGCCCTCTTCGAGCTTGAGAAGGACGGCTACTTCGTGGTCCCGAACGCGAAGGCGACCTGGATTGCCATGCACCGCGAGAGGACGAGGGAAACCCTTGCGAAGGAAGCCAAAGTCCCGACGTCAAGGTACGCCTACGCGACTACTCTCGACGAACTCTACGAGGCCTGCGAAAAGATAGGCTACCCCTGCCACACAAAGGCGATAATGAGCTCCTCGGGCAAGGGTTCATACTTCGTTAAAGGCCCGGAAGATATCCCCAAGGCATGGGAGGAGGCGAAGAAGAAAGCCCGCGGTAGCGCCGACAAGATAATCGTTGAGGAGCACATAGAGTTCGACGTAGAGATTACCGAGCTGGCCGTGAGGCACTACGATGAGAACGGCGAGATAGTTACCACCTTCCCGAAGCCGGTCGGCCACTACCAGATTGACGGCGACTACCACTCCAGCTGGCAGCCGGCTGAAATCTCGGAGAAGGCAGAGCGCGAGGTTTACAGGATAGCGAAGCGCATCACCGATGTCCTCGGCGGCCTTGGTCTTTTCGGTGTCGAGATGTTCGTGAAGGGGGATAAGGTCTGGGCCAACGAGGTCTCGCCGAGGCCCCACGATACCGGAATGGTGACGTTAGCTTCCCATCCGACCGGCTTCTCCGAGTTCGGGCTTCACCTCAGGGCCGTCCTTGGCCTCCCGATTCCGGGCGAGTGGGTAAACGGCTATCGTCTGTTCCCGCTCCTGACTCCAGCGGCAACCCACGTCATCAAGGCCAACGTCTCCGGCTACTCTCCGAGGTTCCGCGGGCTGGCCAAGGCTTTAAGCGTCCCGAACGCCACGGTGAGGCTCTTCGGCAAGCCCGAGGCCTACCCGGGGAGGCGTTTAGGCGTTGCGATAGCCTGGGACAAGAACGTTGAGGAGGCTAAGAGGAAGGCTGAGATGGTTGCCCACATGATAGAGCTCAGAACGCGCTCCTCTGACTGGCACGGACAGGATTACGAGAAGAGGAAGCACCTCCTCTGACCTTTTGTTTTCATTTGTTCATTATGTTAAATTCCGTACATTGAACACATGTACGGATTTGGTCTAATCCATTGGAAGATATCCGAAAAATTTAAAAAATCTTATGGCCATCAATATGGCGTGAACCCTTGGGATGAAATCAGGCCTGAGAGTTGAGAATAAGGAAGTTGTAATCGAGGAGAGGGCTTGAATAAAGAGGGGGTGGAATTAAGAATCGGGGGGTCTTCCCTTCATCCCCCGTTTTGAATCAGTCCTTTTTGTCGGTTTAAAATAAGAGGGTATGAAAATTGAAATGGGTGTTATTGAGAATCAGCTTCTCATTTTCTCCCTGTACTCTTCGAGCTTCCGCCTGAGTTCGTCATCCTTCAGTGCGAGAATTTCTATTGCCAAGAGGGCCGCGTTTTTGCCGTTGTCTATTCCTACCGTCGCCACTGGAACTCCCGGTGGAAGCTGCGCGATGCTGAGAAGGGCATCCAGGCCACCGAGCTTGGCCGAAACAGGAACGCCGATAACGGGTTTAACCGTGTGGGCGGCAATGACGCCGGGCAGAGCGGCACTGAGGCCCGCTATGGCTATGAAGACGTCGTAGTCCTTCTTTGCCAGCTCTTCAACTTTTTTCGGGTTTCTGTGTGCTGATGCAACCTCGACGTCATAGTCAACACCAAACTCGTCGAGGACTGTGGTTACCTTCTCTGCGATGTGGCTGTCACTCTTGCTTCCCATAACGACCAGAACCTTCACGGCCATCACCGTTGACATAAAAAAGTTAAAACTTTAAAAATTTTCCGGGAAAATTTAGCAAATTTACGTCAAATCATTTCCAGGACGGGAACGCCGTTCTCAAAGTGGTACGTGAATCGTTCCATCTCCGTGCCCATTCCTGGGGCCTTGAGAACCTCAAGGTACCTCACAACTTTGCTCCCGCTGAGCTCGCTCCTCACGCGCAGGACGTAAGTGGCGCGTCTGTAAACGGACGCCAGCACCTGCGGGCTTCCCTTCCTTCCCCAAAGCCAGAAGTTCGTCCCCTTTGGGTACGCCCTGTAGGCCTTTGCATTTACCCTCAGCTCGGCCGAGATTTCAAGGTAGCGTAAAGTCTCCAGTTCACCTCCCAGCATGTCTATGTAGTCCGATACGTCCATCGCGAACCCGTAGAGTTCCCTCCCTTCGAACATTCCGCGTTCTGCCCATGCCCTCTTGTGGGCCTCGACGACCTCCACGTACTTGGCGGGGAGAACATCGGCCGAAAGGGAGCCTTTGAGGTACCACACGCCCTCAAGGTCGCTGATTATGTCGTAGAAACTCCCAAAGGTATCTATTATCGCAAGGTTTCCTTCACTCAAGTGCTTCCTCGCGTCTATTCCTGAGACCTCGAAGGCCTTCATAAGGACGTGTATGGGGTAGGATATATTGAAGTACCCCACGAGGCTCCCTGCCCTCAGTTTCTCTCGCATTATATGGAAGAGAATCTCCTTTCCCCTCGCCCTTGGGTCTGCCTCGTGAATCAAAACGAACGAGTGCTTTTTAAGTCCGCCCAGGGCCTCGTCAAGAGCGGGGATTTCCCATGAAAGCATTCAATCACCCCCGAAGAGCTCAAGCACTTCACCCTCGTTTGCTCCCTTGGTGACTATGCCAACCCGTCTCCCGTTGACCACGTGAGTCTCGATAACCACATCCGAAGTGACGTAGGCTAAGTCGCTTATTTCAGGGCACTCCTGCTCTGATAGCGTTAGAACCGTGCCTCTTGTGTCTGCACTGTCGAGGAGAAGTTCTCTCATTGCCCAAATCATCCTGTAAACGAGGTACGGTCTTCTGAACAGTTTGCAGACTCCCGTTGATGTATAGGTGAAAATCCAAAGGTTCCGCCACTCCCTCGATTCGAGGGTCTTAACGGCCCACTCCCTCAGTTTTATTATGAACACGGAGTCGTCTAGGTACCCGGAGAGCTGGTGTATTCCATCCTCTTCTCGGGGAAGATGGTAAACGCTGCCGAAGGCATCAAAGATGTGAAGATTCTTTCCAAGGCTTTCCCGGACGTTTAGTCCAACGGTAGTTGCGTTGTTCTCAAACACCCTAAAGGGTTCGTAAAGGAACAAAAACACTGTCTCACCTCGTTCGAGGAGCCTCCTGAGGACAAGGAGTGAGAACAGTTCTCCGTTTGATTCCAAATCCGACTGAATTAGTGACAGTACACCCCCTGCGGGGAGCATTCGAAGAACCCTCTCGGTCCCGTCCATGACAATCCCCCTGTGATTATACACCTTTGGATTATAAATGCCTTTCCGGTCTTCTGATGTCCAACAATAAACATCACATTTATTGACATAAGAAGCTAAAAACAAACCTTAAAAAGCGAAGTTTTTGACATATAAGTGGTGAAGCTCATGAAGGTTCTGCTCGTTGGCGGAGGAGGAAGGGAGCACGCGATTGGAGAGGCCCTCGTGAGAGGAGGTGCCGAGCTCTACGTCGTCTCGAAGCACAAAAACCCCGGCCTCGCGAGGCTCGCGAAGGGCTACGGCCTGGCAAAGGAGACAGACATCGAAAAGGTTCTTGAGTACGCCGAAAAGTTCGGCGTTGAGCTGGCGTTCATCGGCCCCGAGGCGCCCTTGGAGAGGGGCATCGTTGATGTCCTTGAGGAAAACGGCATCCCCGCGGTTGGGCCGAGCAGGGAAGCCGCCAAGCTCGAAACCGACAAGGCCTTCGCGAGGGCCTTCATGGAGCGCAACGAAATCCCCGGAAGAAAGGTCTTCCGCGTTTTTACCGACGTTTCGGAGATGCGCTCGTGGGTTGATGAGTTTGGAAGGCCCGTCGTTGTTAAGCCCATCGGCCTGACCGGCGGGAAGGGCGTTAAGGTCGTCGGCTATCAGCTGAGGGACAACGAGGAAGCCAAGGCCTACGCCGAGGAGCTAATCAGGCGCGACGGCAGGGTTCTCATCGAAGAACGCACAGACGGCGTCGAGTTCACGTTGCAGGTCTTCAGCGACGGGAAGAGAATCCTCCCCATGCCCCTCGTCCAAGACTACCCCCACGCCTACGAGAACGATGAAGGCCCGATAACCGGCGGGATGGGGAGCTACTCCTGTTCCAACGGCCTGCTTCCTTTTGTGACACGGGAAGACTATGAGAAGGCCCTTGAAACGCTTAAAGCCACCGTCGAGGCCATGAGAAAGGAGGGAACGCCCTACAAGGGAATCCTCTACGGCCAGTTCATGCTCAGCAAGGACGGGCCCGTTCTCATAGAGTACAACGCCCGCTTCGGCGACCCCGAGGCGATAAACGTCCTCCCGCTCCTCAGGACGAGCCTCCTCGAAATAGCCGAGGGAATAGTTGACGGCAACCTTCGGAAGGCGGAGTTCGAGGGCAAAGCGACGGTCGTCAAGTACCTCGCGCCGAAGGGTTATCCAACGAACCCCGTCAAGGGTGTGAAGGTAGAGGTCAACGAGAAGGCCGTTGAAGAGGCCGGTGCGAGGCTCTACTACGCTTCAATTGATGAGAACCTCACTCTTCTCGGCTCGAGGGCCATAGCGGTCGTTGGAATTGGGGAGAGCCTTGAGGAGGCCGAGAGGATAGCTCAAAGAGCGATTCCCCACGTAAAGGGTGAGCTGTTCTACAGGCGCGACGTTGGAACCAGGGAGAGCGTTGAGAAGAGGATTGAGCTGATGAAGGAGTTTGGAAAGGAGTTCGAACCGAACCCGTGCTGAGGTGATGGGAATGATAAGCCGCGATGAAATTTTGGGAATACTCGAGAGGTACGACCCCGGGAAGATAACAGTCGGCGTCCTTGGAAGTCATTCAGCTCTTGACATAGCCGACGGTGCTAAGGAGGAAGGTTTGCCCGTCCTCGTCGTCGCCCAGAGGGGCAGACACAGAACTTACGCCGAGTACTTCAGGCGGAGGAAGACGAAGGACGGCCTGACCAAGGGCTTCATCGACGAGGTCATCGTCCTTGAAAAGTTCGCCCAGATAATAGACGTCCAGGATGAGCTGGTAAAGAGGAACGTTATCTTTGTCCCAAACCGCTCCTTCGTGGTCTACACCGGCATAGACAGGGTGGAGAACGACTTTAAGGTTCCGCTCTTCGGGAGCAGGAACCTGCTCAGGAGCGAGGAGAGGAGCGAGGAGAAGAGCTACTACTGGCTCCTTGAGAAGGCTGGACTCCCCTATCCGGAGCCCGTCAAGCCCGAGGAGATTGACGAGGTCGGCCTCGTCATAGTCAAGCTTCCGCACGCCAAGAAGAGGCTTGAGAGGGGATTCTTCACGGCCGCGAGCTACAAGGAGTTCCGCGAGAAGGCTGAGAAGCTCATTAAACTCGGCGTAATTACGGAAGAAGACCTCGCAAGGGCCAGAATCGAGCGCTACATCATCGGTCCGGTGTTCAACTTCGACTTCTTCTACTCGCCGATTGACGGGGAGATTGAGCTTCTGGGAATAGATTGGCGCTTCGAAACGAGCCTGGACGGCCACGTAAGGCTTCCAGCGGCCCAGCAGTTGACCCTCCCCGAGTGGCAGTTCGAGCCGGAATACACCGTAACGGGCCACGCATCATCGACCCTCCGCGAGTCGCTTTTGGAGAAGGTCTTCGACATGGCCGAGAAGTACGTTAAGGCGACGCAGGAGTATTACGAGCCCGGAATAATCGGGCCGTTCACGCTCCAGACGGCGGTGGACAAAGACCTGAACTTCTACATCTACGACGTCGCCCCGAGAACCGGCGGCGGAACGAACATCCACATGGCGATGGGGCACCCCTACGGCAACGCCCTCTGGAGGAAGCCCATGAGCACCGGACGGAGGGTCGCCCTCGAGATAAAGCGCGCAATCGAGCTCGACGAGCTTGAGAAGGTGGTAACCTAATGGTTCAGATAGCCGTTGCCGGTTCCGGCGACCCGGAACTCATCCCTGAGGCCGAGGGGAAGGCGAGGGCCTTTGCCAGGGCGCTTCCCCTCGATGTCATACTCTTAACCGGCGGGAAGGGCGGAATAATGGAGGTCGTCTCCGAGGAGTTCAGGAAGCGCGGTGGAACGGTCGTCGGAGTCCTTCCGGGGGACGAGGAAGGGAACCCGTACAGCTCCGTCAGGGTAAAGACCGGCCTCAGCCCCGTCGGGAGGAGCGTCGTCCTCGTAACATCGGCCGACGTCCTCGTCGTCCTCGGCGGCGGCTCTGGAACGATGGTCGAGGCTCTTATGGCCTACAACCTCGGGATTCCGGTAGTTGTCCTTACCGGAACCGGCTACAGGAGCGACGAGCTTAGGGCCCTCGCGAAGGACGGCTTCTTCGACCACCGAAAGCGCGCGGAGGTTGCCTTCACCGAGAGCCCCGAAGAGGCCGTTGAGCTGGCGCTGGGGCTGGCACGTTCTTGACATTTTTCTGTCAAAACAATCCTTAAAAACTCTCAATTTTTACACTTTTCTGGCAAGGGTGGTCGCTATGAAGTGGAAGGTTACCGTCACCGTTCGCCTCAAGGAGGGACTTAACGACCCCGAAGGGAGGGTCATAGGGAAGGCCCTTAGAAACCTCGGCTACGCGGTTGAAAACCTCAGGGTTCCGAAGTGCTTCGAGTTCGAGCTTGAGAGCGAGAGACCTGAGGAAGAGGTGGAGGAGATGTGCCGGAAGCTCCTCGCCAACCCGCTCATTCACAGCTGGGAGTACAGGATAGAGCCGGTGAGCTGAGATGGTGCGCTTTGCCGTGGTGGTGTTCCCGGGAACAAACTGCGACTTTGAGACGGAGAGGGCCATAAGGAAGGCCGGAGCCGAGGCGGAGCGCGTCTGGTATAAAACGAGCCTCAAGGACTTCGACGGCGTGGTTTTGCCGGGTGGCTTCAGCTACGCCGATTACCTTCGCGCCGGTGCGATAGCCGCCCGTCAGGAGATAATGGAGGAAGTGAAGGAGTTCGCCGAGGAGGGACGGCCAGTCCTAGGGATATGCAACGGCTTTCAAATCCTCACCGAGGCGGGTCTTCTGCCCGGGGCTTTGAGGCCCAACAGGGTTCCGCGCTTCCTCTGCAGGTGGGTTCACCTCCGCGTGAACGACACGGAAACGCCGTTTACTTCCCTCTATGAGCCGGGGGAGGTCATAAGAATGCCGATTGCCCACGCGGAGGGCAACTACTACACAGACGACCCTTCAAAGGTCAGAATAGTCTTCCAGTACAGCGACGAAAACGGGAACGTGAGCGAAGAGGCAAACCCCAACGGCTCGGTTCTGAACATAGCGGCGATAGCCAACGAGCGTGGCAACGTTCTCGGAACGATGCCCCATCCTGAGCGCGCGAGCGACCGCTTTCTGGGGAGTGGGGACGGCCTGAGGCTCTTCAGGAGCATGGTTGAGTGGGCGAGGAGGTGAGGAAATGTTCCCGCACGAGGAGAAGCTCATCCGTGAGCGTCTGAAGAGGGAACCGAACGAGCTCGAGTGGGCGATGCTTGAGGTCATGTGGAGCGAGCACGCCTCATACAAATCGAGCAGACCCTGGCTCAAGCTCCTTCCAACGGATAACGAGCACGTGATTTTAGGCCCCGGCGAGGACGCCGGAATAGTGAAGTTCGACGACGAAACGTGGATAGTCGTTGGAATCGAGAGCCACAATCATCCGAGCGCGGTCGAACCCTACGGAGGCGCCGCTACCGGAGTCGGCGGGATAGTGAGGGACATACTCTGCATGGGCGCGAGGCCAATTGCTTTGCTCGACCCCATACGCTTCGGCCCGCTGGAGAAAGAGAGAAACCGCTACCTCTTCGAGGGGGTCGTTAAGGGTATAGCCGACTACGGCAACAGAATAGGCGTTCCCACCGTTGGGGGCGAGACCGAGTTCGACGAAAGCTTGGATAACTACACGCTCGTCAACGTCGCCTGCGTTGGCGTCATGAGGCCCGAGCACCTCGTCCACAGCTACGTAACCGAACCTGGCCTCAAGCTAATCCTCGTCGGCAACCGGACCGGCAGGGACGGGATTCACGGCGTAACCTTTGCGAGCGAAGAGCTGAGCGAGAACGCGGAGGAGGAAGACCGCTCGGCCGTTCAGATTCCCGACCCCTTCACGGAGAAGCTCCTCATCGAGGCCACCCTCGAGGCCGTTTACACCGGCAAAGTTAAGGCGCTCAAGGATTTGGGGGGCGGGGGACTGACCTGCGCCGCCTCCGAAATGGCTGGCAAGAAGGGCTTCGGGGCAGTAATATACGCCGACAGGGTTCCTCTCCGCGAGCCGGGCATGACTCCGACCGAGGTCATGATTTCAGAGAGCCAGGAGAGGATGCTCTTCGCGGTTAGGCCAGAGGACATCGAGGAAATAGGCAGAATTTTCGACAAGTACGAGCTCGAGTGGACCGTCGTCGGCGAGACGATTGAGGAGCCACGCTTCGTCGTCTACTGGTGGGGCGAGAAGGTTGCGGATTTGCCGATAGAGCTCTTAACTGACGTTCCCACGATAGAGTGGGAGCTGAAACCTTACAGCGCCGAGAGACCGGTCGAGACGCCGGACGTTTCTTTTGGAGAAGCCTTCGACCTCGTCTGGGGCAGTCCGAACATCTTGAGCAAGCGCTGGGTCTGGGAGCAGTACGACCACGAGGTTCAGGGGAGGACTGTTCTTAAACCGGGCAGGGACGCGGCGGTTCTTAAGATAAACGACGAGTACGGTTTGGCTTTTGTCGCCGACGGGAATCCGAACCACAGCTACCTGAACCCCTACCACGGTGCGATGGGGGCCGTTGCAGAGGTGGTGAGGAACCTCGTCAGCGTTGGGGCCGAGCCTCTGGCCCTGGTCGACAACCTCAACTTCGCCTCGCCAGAGAGGCCCGAAGTTTATTGGAGCTTCGCTGAGACCGTCAGGGGCCTGGCGGACGCGGCGAGGGCCTTTGGCCTGGCTTACGTCAGCGGGAACGTGAGCTTCTACAATGAGGTCGTTGACAGGCCGATAAAGCCGACTCCCGTTGTAGCTGGCCTCGGAAAGGTGAAGCTTGAGGATATTCCGTCCGGGGCTTTCGAGGAGGGCCTCCTCATCGGTGTAGTTGGCCTCACGAAGCCCGAACTCGGTGGTTCTGAGCTCTTCGCGAGGCTCGGCGTTGAAGGTGGCCTCGCACCGCGCGTAGACCTTGAGGAGGAAAAAGCCAACGCGAATGGAATCCTTGAGGCGATAAGGAGGGGCCTCGTCAAAGCGGTTCACGACGTGGGCAGGGGTGGCCTGGCGGTTGCCCTGGCCGAGATGGCCGTTGCCGGGAACGTCGGCTTCACCGCAGACCTCTCGAAGGTTCCCTCCGAAACCACTAACCCAGTCGAGGTCGCCTTCAGCGAGAGCCACTCAAGATACATCGTGGCCTTCCCGGAGGAAAACCTTGAGGAGCTTAAGGGTCTCTTCAAGCACTTTGCCATCATCGGGAGAACAGAGGGGAGCGACGCGGTCTTCCTCTGGAACGGGCGGGAACTCCTCAGAAAACCCATTTCGGAGCTCAGAGCCGTTCACGAGTCCCTACCAAGGCTTTTGGGTGAGGAGGAATGAGGGTAGCAACGTATGCCTCCCACTCGGCCCTTCAGATTTTGAAGGGGGCGAAGCAGGAAGGCTTTGAGACGGTAGCCTTTGGAAAGGCCCGGGTTAGACCGCTCTACACGAAGTACTTTCCGGTTGCCGATTACTTCATCGAGGGGAGCTATCCCGAGGAAGAACTGCTCAGGCTTGACGCTGTGGTCATTCCCACCGGTTCCTTTGTGGCGCACCTCGGCGTTGAGCTCGTCGAGAAGATGCGCGTTCCCTACTACGGCAACAAAGGAGTGCTGAGGTGGGAGAGCGACCGCTCGCTTGAGAGGAAGTGGCTCGAAGAGGCGAAGCTACGCCTTCCGAGGGTCTACGACGACCCCGATGACATAGACCGGCCGGTAATCGTCAAACCCTTCGGAGCCAAGGGGGGAAGGGGATACTTTTTGGCCAAGAATCCAGAGGACTTCTGGAGGAAGGCCGAGAGGCTCGGCATCAGGGACAAGGAAGACCTGGGCGGAATCCAGATTCAGGAGTACGTAATCGGAGTTCCGGTTTATCCGCACTACTTCTACTCAAAGCTGAACCGCGAGCTCGAGCTGATGAGCATTGACCGTCGTTATGAGTCGAACGCCGACGCGATAGGCAGGATTCCAGCGAAAGAGCAACTGGACATCGAGGTAAACACGAACTACACCGTCATCGGCAACATTCCAATCGTCCTGCGCGAGAGCCTGCTCATGGACGTCATTGAGGCCGGTGAAAGGGTAGTGAAGACTGCTGAAAGGCTCATGGGCGGTCTATGGGGCCCCTTCTGCCTCGAGGGCGTCTACACCGAGGAGCTTGAGTTCGTCGTCTTCGAGATTTCGGCGAGGATAGTTGCCGGAACGAATCCCTTCGTCCACGGCTCCCCCTACAGCTGGCTCCGCTATGATTTCCCGGTGAGCACTGGCAGGAGGATAGCGATGGAGCTGAGGCAGGGGCTTGAGGAGGACAGGCTTGACGAGATTTTGACGTGAAAGTGTTTAAGCGGGTTAGGTTTATAAAGCGGATTCCAAAGCGGGTGTAAAAGGTGGTGCTCATGTGGGAGGACTTCATCAGGGAGAAGGTTGAGGAGATTAGGAAGACCGTCGGCGACGGGAAGGCGATAATAGCGCTCAGCGGTGGCGTTGACAGCTCAACTGCCGCGATACTCGCTCACAAGGCAATAGAGGACAGGCTTCACGCGGTGTTCGTGAACACGGGCTTCATGAGGAAAGGCGAGCCCGAGTTCGTTGTCAAGACCTTCCGCGACGAGTTCGGCCTTAATCTCCACTACGTTGACGCGAGCGAGCGCTTTTTCAAGGCTTTGAAGGGCGTTACCGACCCCGAGGAGAAGAGGAAGATAATAGGCAGGGTTTTCATCGAGGTCTTTGAGGAAATAGCCAAGGAAATCAACGCCGACTTCCTGATTCAGGGAACCATCGCCCCGGACTGGATTGAGAGCAAGGGGAAAATCAAGAGCCACCACAACGTTGGAGGCCTGCCGGAGAGGCTCAAGCTGGAGCTCATAGAACCGCTCCGCGACCTCTACAAGGACGAGGTTCGGGAGCTGGCGAAGGAGCTCGGATTGCCTGAGAAGATTTACAACAGAATGCCCTTCCCGGGGCCGGGGCTGGCCGTTCGCGTCCTCGGGGAGGTCACACCGGAGAAGATAGCGATAGTCAGGGAAGCCAACGCGATAGTCGAGGAGGAAATTGAGAAAGCCGGCCTAAAACCCTGGCAGGCCTTCGCGGTTCTGCTCGGCGTTAAAACCGTCGGCGTTCAGGGCGACATAAGGGCCTACAAGGAAACGATAGCGGTTAGGGTCGTTGAGAGCCTCGACGGAATGACGGCAAACGCCATGAACGTTCCCTTCGACGTCCTTCAGAGGATAGCATTCCGCATAACCAGCGAGATTCCCGAGGTCGGAAGGGTTCTCTACGACATCACCAACAAGCCCCCGGCAACGATTGAGTTCGAGTGAAGGCTTATTTACCTTCGTTTCCAACTTTAAGCGGTGGGAGCATGGGCGAGATTATCGAGGTGATTTACGAGAACGGCGTGCTGAAGCCCCTCAGGCCCCTCAAGCTGAAGGAGGGGCAGAGGCTCAGGGTGAGGATTTACCACGAGGACTTCCTTGAGCTGGCGAGGGAGATGAGGAAGCAGGTAACGCCCGAAAAGTTCAGGGAAGACCCGACGGACTATCTCCTTCGCTTAAGGGAGGAGGAAACATGAGGGTCGTAGTTGATACCTCCGTTGTTTTCCATCTGTTTTCCAGCTTCTATCCTGAAAGGGCAGAAGTCGCCGAAAGAATCATAGAGTATGCACAGTTGGGCTCGCTTGAGCTTTACGTTCCCCGCTTGGGGGAAGTTGAGTTCGTTGCTGTTCTCTCAAGGTATTTTGAGCGAGAGCAGGTTGAAAAGGCGCTAACCTACTACAGCGAAATAGTTGCGTGGGTTCCTGAGGAACTGCTCATCGAGGAGCTTCGAGAAGTGGCTTTTCAGACGCATCACAAGGCTTCTGATATTTATTTTATCGCGACCGCCCGATACCTTGACGCGGTTCTTGTTACGAACGACAAGAAGATGGCCGAACTGGCCAAGTCCCTCGGTTTGAGGGCTTTTTATCTCGTTGAGGAATCAGATGCATTCTTCAAACTCCTGGAGGTGGGTTCATGATAGTTATAATGGACAACGGGGGCCAATACGTCCACAGGATTTGGAGAACGCTCCGCTATCTGGGTGTTGAGGCGAAGATAATCCCCAACACCACCCCGCTTGAGGAAATCAAGGCGATGAAGCCGAAGGGAATAATCTTCTCAGGTGGTCCAGACATAAACAAGACGGGCAACTGCGAGGCCATTCTGGAGCACTACGACGAGTTCAACGTCCCAATCCTCGGAATCTGCCTCGGCCACCAGCTCATAGCGAGGCACTTCGGCGGGAAGGTCGGCAGGGGCGAGAAGGCCGAGTACAGCCTTGTCGAGATTGAAATAATCGAGGAGAACGACATCTTCGCCGGCTTTCCGAGGAAACTGAAGGTGTGGGAGAGCCACATGGACGAGGTGAAGGAGCTCCCGCCGGGCTTCAAACTGCTCGCGAGGAGCGAGACCTGCCCGGTTGAAGCTATGAAGCACGAAAGCTTGCCAATCTACGGCGTCCAGTTCCATCCGGAGGTGGCGCACACCGAGCGCGGGGCCGAGGTCTACAGGAACTTCGCGAGGCTCTGCGGGGAGCTCTAGCTCAGCTAGTCGGTCCTCTCTTCACCTTTCCGCAACGGATTTACTCATCATCGCCTCATCATCGCCCCGCACTATCTCGAGGGAGTACGTCAGCTCGGCACCGCTCAGCTTGACCTGGGCCGAGGCGGAGCAGTATTTGTCCTGACTCAGCTCTATGGCCCTTCTCGCCTTTTCCTCCTTAACGTTTCCGTAAATCCTGTAGTGAATGTGGACCCTGGTGTAGACCTTCGGGTATTCCTCCCTTCTCTCGCCGGAAATCTCAACTTCGAGGCCTTCAATCGGCTCGCGCATCTTCTTGAGAATCATAACCACATCGTAGGCGGTGCAACCGGCGACGCTGAGGAGAAGGAGCCTCATTGGGCTTATTCCACCGTCCCCGAGGATTATCGAGCACCCACCGTCCTCCATCGAGCCGACGAACTGCATTCCATCAACCCACTTGACACGACCCTTCACGCTCATGCCATCACCGTAGTCCCTACCGCGTGAGTTTTAAAGCCCTTTCCTCAACCTCTGGTTATGTACATTCGACCCTTCGACCCCTGGAAGGCGAAGCTCTGCACGTGCCCATTCAAGTACACGCTGAACGTTTACACCGGTTGCGACCACGCCTGCGTTTACTGCTACATAACGAGCTATATCCCAAACGCCTTCCGCGTGAGGACGAAGGAGGGTCTCTTACCAAAGCTGGAGAGGGAGCTCAGAAAGTTCGACAGGCGCTACATCATAGCCCTCTCCTACTCCTCCGACCCCTATCCGACGGTAGAACGCGAGCTCGGGATAACGCGGAAGGTTCTTGAGCTATTTAGACGCTATGACGTCCGCTGTCTTCTCCTCACCAAGTCAGACATCTTCGAGCGCGACATAGACCTTCTGAGCGAGCTCCGCTGTGCCGTCGGGATAACCGTAACTACGGTTGACGAGCGGAAAGCCAAACTTCTCGAGCCCAACGCCCCATCGCCGAAGGCGAGGATACGGGCGTTGAAGAAGGCCAAGAAAGCAGGGATTCCTGTTTACGCGAGGATAGACCCGATAATTCCGTTCTACACCTGGGAGGATTTTGACGAGACTCTCGACGCTCTAAGCTTTGTGAGCCACATCACAGTTTCAACCCTCAAGCTGAGGCCGGACTCCAAGAGGAGGATGTTCGCGAAGTTTCCGGGGCAGATGGAAAAGCTGTGGCCGCTCTATGAGAGGGGGGAGAGGATTGGCGGCTACTATTACCTCCCGAGGGAGCTACGCTTTCAAATCCTCCGTGAGGCAGAGAAAAAGATAACCGAGAGGGGCATCACGTTTGGTTCGTGTCGGGAGGGTTATCGCTCGTTTCCGAGCTGTGATGGCTCTCATCTTGTTCCTTAGCGAGCTCCTCGCGGATTTCGGCTTCAATGGCCCTTCTCCTCATCTCATCGCTTTCCTCATGCCTCTTCAATGAGGCCCCAACCAGGGCCCTGTACAGGGGAAGCATCTCGGGCAGGTGCTCCGGCTGCCACTGGACACCGAGAACGAAGCCCTCTTTGCCCTCTATGGCTTCTATCAGGCCGTCAACGGCGAAGGCAACCTGTCTGAGTCCTTCTCCAACCCTCTTCACGGCCTGGTGGTGGAAGCTGTTTACCCACGCCCATCCCTCGTTGGTTCCCTCGATGTTCAGGCTCTCGCGCAGGATGGAGTAGAGGGTCGAGTCCGCCTTTATTCTGATGGTGTGAAGCCTCTGCTCCGGCCTCGTGCTTCCAAAGCTCCAGTCGTGCTTTATCGCCTTGGGGATGTCGTAGATGTCCTGGTAGAGCGTTCCGCCGAGGGCGACGTTGATTACGTGCATTCCCCTTCCTACCCCGAGGATTGGAATGCCGGCCTCGACGGCGAGCTTTACCAGCTCAATTTCGAACTCGTCTCGAAGAACGTCAACTTCCCTGAGGCTCGGCGAGGGGTCCTCCCCGTAGAAGCGCGGGTGGACGTCGGGTCCCTCAATGAGCAGTATCCCGTCGGCGACTTCTATGATGTCCTCGGGCTCGATTTCGGGACTGAAAACTGCTGGAAGTCCACCGGCCTCTATAACGCGCTTTATGTGTGCCCTGCCGGCTGAAAGGGACTCGCTCCAGGGAGAACCTATGATTGCTATCAGGGGTTTCATGCCACCACCGATGGAAATCTGGGAAAGAAAAGGGTAAAAAGCTTTTCCTCACTTCTTGAGGGCCTTGATTTCTTCCTCAATGACCTCCGCCAGGCGCTTAACGCCCTCCCTGATGGTGTCCTCGGGAACGTAGGTGAAGTTCAGCCTGAGGGTGTTCTTGACGTCGCGGTGGGCGAAGAAGGCCTCACCGGGGACGTAGGCGACGCCCTTGGCGACGGCCTTCTCCATCATGAGCTTGGTGTCTATTCCCTCCGGCAGGGTGACCCAGACGAACATTCCTCCGTCGGGCTTGGTCCACTCGACGCCTTCGGGCATGAACTCCTCAAGGGCCTCGAGCATTGCATCGCGCCTCGGCTTGTAGAACTCGATTATCTTCGGTATGTGCTCGTCGAGGTAGCCGGCCTCAACGTACTTCCAAGCTATAACCTGGGCGAGGGTGTTGGCGCAGAGGTCAACGGCCTGCTTTGCTATCTCCATCTTCCTTATGAAGTGCGGGTGTGCCGAAACCCATCCGAGGCGGAAGCCGGGGGCGAGTATCTTCGAGAACGTTCCGAGGTAGATGACCCTGCCCTCGTCGTCGAAGTGCTTTATCGGCGGAATCGGTTCACCCGAGTAGCGGAGCTCGCTGTAGGGGCTGTCCTCAACGATGAGGAAGTCGTACTCCCTGGCGAGCTCTATGAGCCTCTTCCTCCTGTCGAGGCTCATGGTGACGCCCATCGGGTTCTGGAAGGTCGAGACGGTGTAGACGAACTTAACGCGCTTTCCTTCCCTCTTCAGCTCCTCAAGCTTCTCCTCGAGGAAGTCAATCCTCATTCCGTCGTGGTCCATCGGGATGCTCACGAACTCGGGCTCGTAGTACTTGAAGGCGTTTAGAGCTGCGAGGTAGGTGGGTGCCTCAACGACGACGACGTCGCCGGGGTTTATGAAGACCCTTCCGATGAGGTCGAGGGCCTGCTGTGAGCCGGCAACCATCATTATCTCGACCTTGCTCATCGGGATGCCGTAGCGCTTTTCCATCCACTTCGCGAGGGCGAGGCGGAGCGGGGTGAATCCCTTGGTCGTTCCGTACTGCAGGGCCTTGTCGGCGTGCTCCGTGAGAACCTCCTGGGCAATCTTCTTGATAATCTCGACAGGGAAGGTCTCTGGGGCGGGCAAACCGCCGGCCAAGCTGATAACATCGCTTGTCTCGACGAGCTTAAGGAGCTCCCTAATCTCCGAGGCCTTCATCTGAAGGGCCTTCTCAGAGAAGAATGACTCGAAGTTGAGGGGCTCGGATGCGAGTTTTCCCATCAGTTTTTCTTCCATAGCCACCACCTCAATGAACATGCCTGAGCACGTCACCAAATCTATACACTAAGAACTTCGGGTCTTTCGTTATAAACCTTTCCCAACGCCCAGATTTGGCCTTTACAAAGGTAAACACGGCTTCCTTCGGCAATTTAAGGACACCGAAGGACTTTTGGTGACATTGATGCACTAAAAACACCTCAAAGCCCCTTCGGGTTCTTGTGCCTTTTCAGAAAAAATATAAACCCTGTCTCCTAAACCTGAGTTTACCGGGAGGTGATAGCGATGCCAGTGGTGAAGGAAGTCCTTGAAATAGCGGAGAAAATAAGGAACATGGAGATACGCGGTGCAGGGAAGATAGCCCGTTCAGCTGCCTACGCGCTCCAGGTACAGGCCGAGAAGAGCCAAGCCAAGACCGTTGACGAGTTCTGGAAGGAGATGAAGCAGGCCGCGAAGATACTCTACGAGACGAGGCCAACCGCGGTTTCCCTGCCCAACGCCCTCCGTTACGTCATGCACAGGGGCAAAATTGCCTACTCAAGCGGCGCCGACCTTGAACAGCTCCGCTTCATCGTCATCAACGCCGCCAAGGAGTTCATACACAACTCCGAGAACGCGGTCAAGAGGATAGGAGAGATAGGGGCGAAGCGCATCGAGGACGGCGACGTCATAATGACCCACTGCCACAGCAAGGCCGCGATAAGCGTCATGAAGACCGCCTGGGAGCAGGGCAAGGAGATTAAGGTCATCGTGACCGAGACGAGGCCCAAGTGGCAGGGCAAGATTACCGCCAAGGAGCTGGCTTCCTACGGAATTCCGGTTATATACGTCGTCGATTCAGCGGCGAGGCACTACATGAAGATGACTGATAAGGTCGTCATGGGGGCCGACAGCATAACTGTCAACGGCGCGGTGATAAACAAGATTGGAACGGCCCTGATAGCGCTTACCGCCAAGGAGCACAGGGTCTGGACGATGATTGCCGCTGAAACCTACAAGTTCCACCCCGAGACGATGCTCGGCCAGCTCGTCGAGATTGAGATGCGCGACCCGACAGAAGTGATTCCCGAGGAAGAACTCAAGACCTGGCCGAAGAACATCGAGGTCTGGAATCCGGCGTTCGACGTTACGCCTCCAGAGTACGTTGACGTCATCATCACCGAGCGCGGGGTCATTCCGCCGAGCGCCGCCATAGACATCCTCAAGGAGGAGTTTGGCTGGGCGCTCAAGTACCGCGAGCCTTGGGAGGACTGACTTTTCCCTCTTTTTCCACCGATACCGTTTAAAACTCCTCGCCCTTCTATACCTGAGGAAAGAACGGAAGGTGATGCTCATGAAGGTTTACATTGCCGAGAACGTCAGAGGGGTTTACGCCTTCGACGAGAGCGGGAAGCTCATCGCGAGCAAACCCTTCAGCGGGAAGCCAGAGGTAAGCCTCGACAGGCTTTTGAAAGGCGAACCGAGCGACGAGCTTTTAGTTCTCCTCGACGAGCTGGGCGGAGAGGGTTACGAAGAGTTCATCGTTGAGGACACCGAGCTGAGCAGGAAGCTCAAGGAGCTCGGCTACAACGCCACCGCCGAGTTCCCTAACTTGGCAGGAGAAAAGCTCCGCTCAAGCCCGGAGGAGTTCCTCGGCGAGAACTGGTTCGACGAGTACTACACCGTCGGCGTCGCTCTGACGAGGCTCCGCATACAGGAGCAGAGCGGTGCGCGCGACAAGATGATTATACAGGCAATAGAGGCGCTCGATGACATCGACAAGGTCATTAACCTGCTCGTTTCGAGGCTGAGGGAGTGGTACGGCCTTCACTTCCCCGAGCTGGACGAAATCCTACCCAAGCACCCGCAATACGTTGCCTTCGTCAAGGAAATCGGCCCGAGGGAGAACGTGAGCAGGGAGAAGCTTGAAAAGCTCGGCTTCTCGGAGGGCAAGGTTGAGAAGATTCTCAAGGCGGCCGAGAAGTCCATGGGAGCACCGCTCGGCAAGTTCGACAGCGAAATCATAAGGAAGCTCGCCAGCGAGATTTCCGACCTCTACAAGCTGAGGGAGCAGATTGAGGACTACCTTGAGACCGCTGTTGGTGAAGTTGCTCCGAACCTGAAGGCCCTCGTCGGTGCGAAGCTCGCCGCAAGGCTCATGAGCCTCGCTGGAGGCCTTAAGGAGCTCGCCATGATGCCGGCATCGACGATACAGGTTCTTGGCGCTGAAAAGGCCCTCTTCAGGCATTTAAGGACGGGTGCCAAGCCGCCCAAGCACGGAGTCATCTTTCAGTACCCTGCAATAAACCGCTCGCCTTGGTGGCAGAGGGGTAAGATTGCGAGGGCTTTGGCCGGAAAGCTGGCCATAGCGGCAAGGGTTGATTACTTCTCGGGCGAATACATCGGCGAGGAGCTCAAGAAGGAGCTCGAGCAGAGAATCAAGGAAATCAAGGAGAAGTACCCGAACCCGCCCAAGAGGAAGGCCAAGCCCGAGAAGAAAAAGAAGAAGTTCAAGAGCAAGGACAAGAAGGGCAAGAAGCACGAGAAGGGCAGGAAGGAGAAGAAGGGTAAGGGCAAGCCCGATAAGAGGGGTAAGAAGAAAAAGAAGGGCAAGAGGTGAGGTAAATGAAGGTTAAGAAGCACAGGTTCCCGGGCGTTTACATCGTCATCGATGACGACGGGAGCGAGAAGATTGCAACCAAGAACCTCGTTCCCGGCCAGAGGGTTTACGGGGAGAGGGTCATCAAGTTCGAGGGCGAGGAGTACAGGATTTGGAACCCGAGCCGTTCAAAGCTCGGCGCGGCCATACTCAACGGACTCAAGAACTTCCCGATTAAACCCGGCTCAACCGTTCTTTACCTCGGAATAGCGAGCGGAACCACCGCTTCCCACGTCAGCGACATCGTCGGCTGGGATGGCAAGATATTCGGCGTCGAGTTCTCGCCGAGAGTTCTCAGGGAGCTCGTTCCGATAGTCGAGGAGAGGAGGAACATCGTTCCTATACTCGGCGACGCAACGAAGCCCGAAGGCTACCGCGCCCTCGTCCCGAAGGTTGACGTAATCTTTGAAGACGTCGCCCAGCCGACGCAGGCGAAAATCCTCATAGACAACGCAAAGGTCTTCCTGAAGAGCGGCGGCTACGGCATGATTTCGGTCAAGAGCAGGAGCATTGACGTCACCAAGGAGCCGGAGGAGGTCTTCAAGGAAGTTGAAAGGGAGCTCTCCGAGTACTTCGAGGTCGTCGAGCGCCTTAGTTTGGAGCCCTACGAAAAGGACCACGCGCTCTTCGTCGTGAGGAAGCCCTGAGCTTTCCTCGTCAATCGTCTAAACTCTTTTTCACTTTTACCGAAAGGCTTTTATAAGGCTCGTTCCAACCCCCGGCAGTCAGTTCTCAAGGTGATGCCCATGAGGAAGCTACTGAAGCCGAAGAGGGAAGTGGGCATCGTCGGCTACGGTGCCTACGTTCCGAGGTATAGAATCAAGGCCGAGGAGATAGGAAGAGTCTGGGGCGTTTCGAGCTTTCCAATCGAGGAGAAGGCCGTTCCCGGTCTCGACGAGGACGCGCTCACCATAGGGCTTGAAGCGGCAAGAAACGCGCTCAAGAGGGCCGGAATTGATCCCAAGCTCATAAGGGCGGTCTGGTTCGGCTCGGAGAGCAAGCCCTACGCGGTTAAACCCACAGGTACGGTCATAGCCGAGGCAATCGGAGCAACGCCTGACGTCAGCACCGCCGACTTCGAGTTCGCCTGTAAGGCCGGAACCGAGGCTCTGCAGACAGCTATCGGCTTCGTTGGCTCCGAGATGGCCGACTACGCGATGGCAATCGGAGCCGATACCGCCCAGGGAAGGCCCGGCGACCACCTCGAGTTCACTGCAGGAGCAGGAGGAGCGGCCTTCATAGTTGGCCCCAAGAGCTCCGAGACCGTTGCCTACTTCGAGGGAAGCTACTCCTACGTTACCGATACTCCGGACTTCTGGAGGCGCCAGCACGAGCACTACCCGAGGCACGGAAACCGCTTTACAGGCGAGCCGGCCTACTTCCACCACATAATCAACGCGGCAAAAACGCTGATGGAGGAGCTGGGTCTTACCGTCAACGACTTCGACTACGCGGTCTTCCACCAGCCCAACGTCAAGTTCCCGCTCACCGCTGCCAAAATCCTCGGAATCCCGAAGGAGAAGGTTCTTCCGGGACTTCTAACCGGCAAGATTGGAAACACCTACAGCGGTGCAACGATGGTCGGCGTTTCAGCGGTTCTCGACATAGCCAAGCCCGGCGACAGGATTCTGTGGGTTTCCTTCGGTTCCGGAGCCGGAAGCGACGCCTTCAGCATCGTCGTTCAGGACGCCATAGAAGAGAAGAGAGACCTCGCGCCGAAGGTTAGGGACTACGTTGAGAGGAAGAGGTACATAGACTACGCCCTCTACGCGAAGGCGAGGAGGAAGTACATCCTGTGAGGTGGTGGAGATGAGGAAGGCGGTCATAATCGGAGCGGGCATGACGCCCGTTGGCGAGCACTGGAAGCTCTCACTTAGGGATTTGGCCGTTGAGGCCCTTCTCAAGGCGATGGAAGACGCTGGCGTCGATAAGGTTGACTCCCTCTACGTCGGCAACATGGTTTCGGGCCCCTTCGTCGAGCAGGAGAACCTCGGCGCGCTCATAGCGGACTGGGCCGGTCTCGGGAACATTCCCGCGGTTAAAATTGAGGCGGCGTGTGCCTCAGGAGGTGCCGCCGTTCAGGAGGGTGTTAAGGCCGTTCTCAGCGGGCTTGAGGACGTTGTTGCTGTCGTCGGCGTCGAGAAGATGACCGACGCCTGGCCGAGCGACGCGACCCGCTACCTGGCCTACGCGGCAGACGCCGAGTGGGAGCTCTTCCACGGGGCCAGCTTCGTAGCTTTGAACGCGCTCATAATGAGGCACTACATGAAGACCTACGGCTACACCGAGGAGGATTTGGCCCTCTTCGCTGTCAACGCCCACGCCAACGGCGCCAAGAACCCCTACGCGATGTTCAAGAGGCCCATCAAGGTTGAGACCGTCCTGAAGAGCCCCTACATAGCCGACCCGCTCAAGCTCTTCGATGCTTCCCCGGTCTGCGACGGTGCCGCCGCCGTGATAATAACCACCCCCGAGAAGGCCGAGGAGCTCGGCGTTCCGAAGGAGAAGTGGGTTGAAGTTGCTGGAATGGCGCGCGCCATAGACACCATAAACC
Source organism: Thermococcus nautili (assembly GCF_000585495.1). Taxonomy (NCBI): domain Archaea; kingdom Methanobacteriati; phylum Methanobacteriota; class Thermococci; order Thermococcales; family Thermococcaceae; genus Thermococcus; species Thermococcus nautili. The sequence goes on along the minus strand of NZ_CP007264.1, from coordinate 1,508,773 downwards.
TCGCCAACAGGGAAGATTTGCTCACCCTCAAGGCGGCGAAGATAGCCGCCGAGAAAGCCTACAAGATGGCGGGAGTTGAGCCTAAGGACATAGACTTCTTCGAGGTTCACGACGCCTTCACGGTCATGGCCGCGCTGAGCTTAGAAGCCCTCGGCGTCGCAAAGAAAGGAGAAGGAGCGAAGCTCGCCAGGGAGGGCCAGATAGCGATTGACGCAGATTATCCGATACAGACTATGGGCGGACTCAAAGCTCGCGGTCATCCCGTTGGAGCTACCGGCGTTTACCAGACGGTCGAGGCGGTTCTCCAGCTCCGCGGTGAGGCGCCGAACCAGGTTCCCGACGCCGAGGTCGGCCTGACCCAGAACATCGGTGGAACCGGTTCGAACATAACCGTTAGCATCTTCAGGAGGGTGTGAAGATGGCCCGTCCGATGCAGGTTTCCCGCTACTGGAGGCACTTCCGCGAGAAGTACAGGCTCATAGGCGGAAAGTGCGAGAACGGCCACGTCTTCTTCCCCTACAGGCAGGTTTGCCCCGTCTGCGGTTCTAAGAACGTCGAGGAATACGAGTTCAGCGGAAAGGGTAAGGTTTTGACATGGACGATAGTGAGGAACCCGCCGAGCGGGTTCGAGTACTACAAGCCCTATCCATTGGCCTTGGTTCAGCTCGAGGAAGGGCCCGTTGTTCTGGCCCAGCTGACGGACGTTGACCCGGAGGAAATCCACGAGGGCATGGAAGTTGAGGTCGTGACCAGAAAGGTCAGAGAGTTTGAGGAGGACGGCATAATCCTCTACGGCTACAAGTTCAGGCCCGTTTTGAGGTGATGGAAATTTTATCTATCTTTCTTCCCAATTCTCGTTTGGGTGAGGACATGGCCATAGAGATTAAAGTCCCGATTAACGGGGAGGAACTGAGGAGACTCCTTGAAGGAAGGGAGAAGAAAAAGAACTGGGACAAACTCTTTGGGATAGCCAAAGGGCTTCCTGAGTTCAGGGAAGAAGACCGGGTGGACGTGAGGATATGATAGTTATCCTCGACATTTCGCCCTCGTGGAACTTATTAGGGGCACCGAGAAGGGAAAAGCTGTTCTTGAGATTCTCAACTAATCTGAGCTGGTGATTATTCCGACGCTTGTTCTGGCAGAGCTTAGTAGTTTCTTGGAGAGAAACGGGGTTGATTTGAGCATAGTGGAGACGATAGCCGACATGGGTTTGGTCGTTCCCTTGGATAAAGAAGTGGCAATCAACGCGGGGAAACTGCACGCGGAAATACGCAGGAAGAACAAAAACAAGCACGTTTCACTCGCAGATTGCATTATCTCCAAAACTGCCAAGAGGTATGGAGCGCTCGTAGTTACGACCGACCATCACTTTCAGCTTCTGGGAGATGCTTTAATCATTGAAGGGTAGGTTGCCTTTTCTATCTCCCTCGAAGCGTTAGGCTTATAACCTGAGCGTGCCTTCCCCGTACCATGAACGTAACACTTGGGGTGATACTGGCGCTTTCGGCGGCCTTCGTGTGGGCCCTCGCATCGGTGCTCTCAAAGGTCTCGATGAGGGAAGTCAACCCCCTCTCGCTTAACGTTATCAGACTGCTCCTCAGCGCGCTCTTCTACGTTCCCCTCGTCCTCTACCTCGGCGTTCCAAGTTTCTCGGCTCTTCAATGGGCAATCCTCGTGGTGTCCGGAGTTCTCGGTTTCACGCTCGCCGACTGGTTCTTCCTTGAGGGTATGAACCTCCTCGGCGTGTCGCGGGCGGCAATCCTCGTGACGGCCCATCCGATAATAACGATGTTCGTGGCCCACTACACCCTTGGCAGACCCCTCACGCTGGGCCTCCTCCTCGGCGCGTTCTTCATAGTGATGGCGGTTCTCGTAATCGCTTCCGAGGGCTCACGTGGCGGTGGGATAAACTGGAAGGGCCTCGCCTACGTCTTCTCGGCCCAGCTCCTCTGGACCTTCGCCGTAATCGTGACGGACTGGCTCGTGGTGGGTGAGAGCGCCTTCGCGGTCATCGGCCTGAGAATAGGCTTCGGCGCTTTGGCGTCGCTCGCCTTCCTTCCAAGAATAGAAGACGATGTTAGAAAGCTAAACGCGCGTGGCTGGGGGCTGGTGTTTATCATAACGCTCCTGGGCACTATACTCGGCCAGTACTTCTTCGCCTTGGCCCTGAAGTTTGCTGGCTCAAGCATCGCGACCCCGGTAACTGAGTCGAGCCCCATAATGGCGTCAATAATGGCGGTGCTCTTCCTAAAAGAGAGGTTCACGGGGCGGCTTGCCCTTGCCCTCGTCCTGACGGCCCTGGGGGTTCTTCTGATAAGCCTCTACGCCTAAGCCTTCTCAATCCTCATCCTGTCCCCGCTCTCGAACTCAAGCTCGAGCTTCCCCTTCTCCATCCTGACCTTCACTCCGTCAACCACTGCCTCTATCTTCCCGTCCTTCGCTTCGACGCCGAGCATCTCGGCAACTTCCTCGACGCTCTTCAGCCTTCCGCTCATCGTAGTTTCGAGGGTCTCGCTCCCCTCTATCGTGACCTTGAGCTTTCCCTTTCCTTCCCTTATGAAGCTCTCCTCTTTCATGTCCCTCACCTTGTCCGGGCTTGGAGGCTGAATGCAGGGCATTGCAACCACCAATGAAACTACTTCTCGTCCGCGCTTATCACCTTTTCGGCCGGCTTAACCATTCTCACCCAGATGCCGTGCTTTCCAGCTTCTCTGAAACCGTACTCCTCGTAGAACCTTTTCGCCCGCTCGTTCTTCTCGCCGACCCAGAGCTCTATCCTTTTTCCCTTCAGGTACTCGAGGCACTTCTCCATGAGCTTCCGCCCTATTCCATGCCCCTGATACCTCCTGTCCACGGCGAATTCGTGGATTGCCCCCACGGTTTCCCCTTCGTACTTGCTGTACCAGTCGTCGTCGCAGACTATGAAGCCGACTATCTCGTCGCCGATTTTTGCAACGAAGAAGCCGTCCTTGGCCTTGCTCCAGCACCACCGCAGGTAGCGCTTCGCGTAGCTCTCGCCCTCCCCGCCGTACTCTCGCATTCCCTCGTAGGCGTTCATGTAAATCTCTATCAGCCTCTCAAGCGTTTCCTGGTCGAGCTTTTGGAGTTTCTCTATCTTCACTTCCGTCATCATTGATACCCTCATCGTCGGGTTTAAAAAGCCTGACTCCGAGCTTTGAGCGGTAGAGAAGGTGGTAGCTATGAGCAAGGCCAAGCCACGCTACTGCGAGATTTGTGGTGCGCCCATAAGGGGCCCGGGCCACAGGATAAGACTCGAAGGTGCCGAGGTCCTCGTCTGCGACCGCTGTTACGAGAAGTACGGCCGAAAGAAGTCCGGCTTCAGCATAATGCCCACCGGAAGGGAGCCGAGGAGAAGGCCCGTCTCAGCTCCGAGGCCGAAGAGGGAGCCTAAGCCCTACCGCGAGAGACCGCTCTACACCGAGGAAATCGTTGAGGACTTCGCCGAGAGGGTTTACAAAGCTATACAGCGCTCTGGAAAAAGCTACGAGGAGCTGTCCCACGAGATTGGGCTTTCGGTGAACGATTTGAGGGCCATAGCGCACGGCTACCGCGAGCCCACCATCAAGGAAGCCAAGAAGCTCGAACGCTACTTCAAGATTACGCTCATCGAGCGCGTCGAGGAGGAGGTAAAGGAGAAGAAGACTATTCCAAAGGACTACGAGCCAACCCTCGGCGACATCGCCAACATCAGGATACGGAAGAGGAAGAAGTGAGACTTGAGATTTTGTTTGTACACCAGAAAGTTTAAATTTTAATATTTTGATTATTAACCTGGTGGGTCATAATGGGAACATGGATTGAGATTACTGGAAGTGAGAAACATATAGGAAAACTCTTATGGGCACCCCACGGAAGTAGATGGAAAATAATTGAGAACCTTGCCCCAGGAGATATTGTGTATCACTATGTTAGTAAAAGTGGTGTCTCAGGTTACAGACAGAGCTTTGTAGGAAAATCACAAGTTGCCAAGAAGTACTCTGTGGTCCCCAAAGAGAAACTAAAAGAGAAACTTTCACAGATTATGGATACAGAGGATTTAAACATGTATTTAGAAAACTTTGCTGCAAAATGGTTTGAGAAGTATGATCAGTTTTATGTAGTTACATTAAAAAATTTCCAGGAATTTAACCCCCCAATCTCAAAAGACAGCGTTGGTTTTAGTCCAAAACAACAGTACTTAATCCCAGCACCTCAGGAAGTTGTCAATAATATCGAGTCCCTGCTAGATAGAAAAGTGTTGGACTCATCTAATGAGAGTCACATTGGTCTAGATGGAAAACTGAGGGAACTAAATTTGGGTTTGGGTACAAAAGGTCAGGTAATCCTTTACGGTCCACCTGGAACCGGAAAGACATGGCTTGCGAGGAAATACGTCATTGAAAAAACAAGAGAAGAGAAACCTGGAAATCGCTGGGCGTTCATAACCTTTCACCAGTCTTACAGTTACGAGGAGTTCATAGAGGGATTCAGACCAAGAACTGATAACAAAGGGCAAATCCGCTATGTAGTTGAAGATGGAATATTCAAGAAAATTGCTCTCCGGGCTATTGTAGAGGGACTTTTGAATTTAGAAGATGAACTAATCGAAAAAATTAAGTTGCAAAGGCTCCATGGTCTTTTGACCAAGGAAGATTCTTTATCTCCACATGAATATGAGAAATATGTCCAACTCAAGAGGTATTTGTGGGAGGTTGTACAAAAAATTCCAAAAGACAAACTAAAGAATCTCACCCCAGGATTCTACCTCATAATTGACGAAATTAATCGTGGAAACATTAGCAAGATTTTCGGTGAGCTGATAACGCTCCTCGAAAAGGACAAGCGCTTAGGCGGTGAGAACCAGCTTATTGTAACGCTTCCATACTCAGGAGAACCTTTCGCGGTCCCGTCAAACCTTTACATCATCGGCACGATGAACACCGCAGACAGAAGCATTGCGCTGTTAGATGTTGCATTAAGAAGGAGATTTGCCTTTATCGAGGTTGAGCCAAATCCTGAGAAACTAAGGGATAAGACTATTGAGGACATCAATCTCTCAAAGTTGTTGAAAGCCATTAACAACCGCATTACTGTCGTTAAAGACCGCGACCACAGGATAGGGCACAGCTACTTCCTGAATGTGGAGACCGTTGATGACCTTAAGCGCGTCTGGTACTATGAAGTGCTCCCGCTCCTCATGGAGTACTTCTACAACGACTGGGAAACGATAAAGTGGGTGCTAAATGAGAAAGATAAGGATTCTGGCAATGTGTTCTTTGAGAAACTTGATATTACGGGGCCCAATGGGGAAGAAGCGTATCAATTAAAAGTTCTCGAAGGAGACACCTTTGTTAGGGCTTTGAAGAGAATAATCGGTAAGAACACTTCATCTCAAGAGGGAGGAGCAACAACTAACGAGGAAAACTCCTCAGAGAACAACCAATCCCAAACTGAAGGGGACTGATTCATATGCCAAGACTAACGGCGATAACACTCTATGAACATGAGGAAAAGAAGTACAGAGATATTGCAGGGGATAAGAAAACCATTCAGGATGCTCTCATCAAGTTGAATGAGCAGTTTAAGAAGGGCTTTAAAAAGCTGGACAAATCCGAAGACAACTCAGATAGTGGAGATAAAATTGACGAGAGCAAAGGCGTTGTGGAGGTTTATGCCAACAAGATTAAAGCACGACACTACGTCGGCTTTGCAGCCGTTGATAACGTTTTCATTCAAATTCTTCCAAAAGTTTTCAAGCCCAAGGGTAATCAAACACAAGAAACACAGGAAGATACTTGGAAGTCCATTCTGGCTTTCATACGAATGCTCAACATGGCTTACGGGCTGAAAATTAAAGACTATGACTTGGCTTTTCTTCATGGGCAAAAACTCCAACCGAACCTTTATGAGGTTTTTATTTATTTGTTCGCTCAAAGTCTCTGGAACGAAGTTCAAAGGGGATACCATCGAGAATACGTTGAAGTTCACCGGGAAGAAAGATTTCTCCGTGGAAAACTCCTGATGAGCAGACAGATACGAAAGCTTCCCCCTCAGTTAAACACTTTCAGCGTTGAGGTTCATGAACTCATTGAGGACAATCTACTTAACAGGATTTTCTATGCATCGATTAGGGAAGCACTCAGAAGAACAACATGGGGACTAAACAGAAAGCTTCTCGGTGAGCTGATGCTTGCCTTTGATGGTGTTACGCCAATACACCTTATGGCAGAGCACTTTGAACGCGTTCATTTCACGAGACTCAATGAGAGGTTTAGGAAACCCTTCGAGCTGGCAAAACTTTTGTTTATGCCAGCAAACGGCAAAGGAAGGAGTAGGGAAGTTAGTGGGTTCTTTGTTGATATGAACAAATTGTTTGAGCGGTTTATTGAGAGAGTTCTCATGAGAAACCTTCCTCTAGGATACAAAATGTCTTACCAAGAATCTCGCTCCTTTTTAAAGAATCAGGATGGAAATCTCCAAAAGCCTGATTACGTTATTAGAAAGGGAGATATTCCGGTTATGGTGCTTGATGCAAAATACAGAGAGCTCAAAGAGGGAATTCCCAGCTCAGACATGTTACGCCAGCTCTATGTCTATTCAAGACTCTGGGGATATAAAAACGAGAATAACTACGAAAATGACTCAAGACCTCCTGCTGTTATTATAATTCCATCAAGCTCAACATATAATCCCGAGCTTTCCAATACTCACTTCTTAAAGTTTGAATTTTTTGATGGGAGGAAGCTCTTTGTAGTTACATATAACATGGAACATCTAAAAACTGGTGATATATCCGAGGCAGATAGAGAGTTCAAAACTACCTTAAACAACATCTTAAATCCTTAAATAATGCGGAAAATGACTATGAAGGTGCCCTCTGGAATGGAGCGTCTCATTGAACGGAAGATAAAAATTATACTTGAGCGGGAGATGGGGAAAGGGCTGAGCAGAGCTGTTCTTTCCAAGTACCTTGGCAAGTTCAAGGGGGATGTCAATGAAGAAGACTGGTACCTCCAGTGAGCTTATCTTTTTTGACTCCTCCGTTTTAATCGAGGGACTAAAAGGTAATCCCTCCGCCGTTTCGCTCTTTGAAGAGATTCTCAACTCCAATTTGGTCCCGGTAATCAACGACATAGTTTTCAGTGAGTTCATTTTCCACTACATCGCACTCAAAACTGGAGTTTCCCCGTTTACAATCAAAAAGCGGGGCGAGATAGGAAACGTAATCCTCACCGAGGAACCAAAGGACTTCCTCAACCAGTTTCACGTTCTCCTTACGGACGATGAAGTTCTTGAGGTATCTTATGGGCTCATGAGAAAGCACAACCTGCTCCCGAATGACGCAATAATCCTCGCCACTTGTCTTTGAAGTGAGAAACCTTGGAACGCTGGACAGCGACCTTAAACAGGCTGGGGAGAAAGAAGGACTAAACCTTCTCCCTTAAATCTCCTCGAACTCCCACTCTTCCTTCTCTCTCCTCTTCTCGGCCTTCCGCCGGGCTTCTTCGGCCTTCGTCCTCTTCGGGGGGTGGAAGCCGCGGAGCTTCTCAAAGCTTCCCCAGAGGCGCATTAACTCTTCCCAGACCTCTGAATCCGGCGGGATTACAAGGATATGGGCCGGGGGGTGAATGTCCATCAGCCTTCCTATGGCCTTCCTCGGCGGAAGGTCAATCTGGGCAACGACGTGGGCCTTAAAGCGCTTTCTCGGCTTCTCGCCACTTATCTTTTCGAAAGCCCAGTCCGAAAGTGCCGGCGGGATTATCCTCGGGTCACCGCGAATCCTCATGCCCCCGTATCTCACGAGGTCGGCCAACGCGACGCTCGCCTTCTGAAAGTTGTCGGTTCTAACTAAGACAATCGTGTTTCTCATGTTCTCACCACCCCTCACTCAACCGGTTGTCTTTTAAACCTTCGCCGATTTTAGTTACCGAAAGTTTTAAAAACTTTGCGTTTCTAAAAATGTCGGAGGCTTTTTAAGCATCAAAACGGAAGTGGAGGGGTGATAACATGTATCTGAAGAAGAGGCACCTTGAGATACTCAGGGAAATGAAGAAGACCGAGAGCCAGGCCGAGATTGAGGCCAAACTGCCGGAGGAGTTCCAGATAAGGGCAATCGAGCTCTACATTCTCGGGTTTGCCGAGCTTGATGGTGGAAAGATTAAGCTTACCGATGCCGGAAGGAAGCTCCTCGAGATAAGCGACTCCCTGAACCTCGACGAGCTTCCCGACCTCATAGCCGATACCGAAATAATGAAGATGCTTGAGCTCCTCGAGGAGACCGGAAAGGTCCCCGAGAGCTGGCTCGAGAAGCTGAAGGAGAGGAAGCTCGCCGATGAGAACGGCCTCACCGAGTTTGGAAAGGCGCTTCTTGCGCTTTACCGCGAGACCCACCCCGTCGTTTACCTGACCCCGGAGATAGTCTCGTTCCTCAGGGGAATGCCGAAAATCGGCACCCTCGACGAGCTTGTAACCTACAAGAACTCCAAGCTCTACGGCGACAACATCGTGAACGCCCTTCAGGCCATGCGCCTGCTCCTGATTTCACCGCCGACCGAGAAGGGAAGGGCCTTCGCAACCACTCCTGCGGCGAAGCTCGCCCTCAAAGCCGTCAGCATGATTCCGGTATTTGCGAGGGCGATAGTCCTCAGGAAGGAGGACTTTGAGGCCCTGAAGGCCGGAAGGAGCAACGCCGAGCTGGAGAGCATGGGGCTCACCGACGAGAAGGGAACCACAGAGTTCGGAAAGGCCGTGATGGAGACCTACGAGGCGATGGGCAGGGTTGAGGAGAAGGTTCTCCCGATTTACCTGCTCGACGATGAGCTTGCAGTCCTCAGGGCCATCAAGGAGATTGAGGAGAAGTACGAGACCAATCCCGAGGTTCTGCCCACCGAGAAGGAAATAGCCAAACGCGTTGAGGTCGAGGACCTTGGAGCCATACTGCACCTCCTCGAGAGCAAGGAGCTGGTTGAGAGGAGGCTCGTCAAGAACAGAGACACCTACTGGCTCACCGAGTGGGGTAAAGAGGCCATAAACTTCGGAACCGTCAGTCCCGATGCCATGAAGGCGGTAACCTACGCCGAGAGCGGCGATGTGCCAATAGCCGAGTGGGTCATCAGGGCCCAGGAGGAGGGCGTTGTCAAGGCCGGCGTCACCGACAAGGGCAGGTTCTACCTCAAGCTCAGCAGGAGCATAAAGAGGAAGCCGTTCCTCACAAGATACGACGCCGCTATACTCGCCAAGACCCCGAGGAAGAAGTACATCCACAGGGACGAGCTGGTCGAGTTGGTTAAGGACTACGTTGGCGGAGACGAGAAGGAAATCATCAGGGCAATCGGCGAGGCGGAAGCGAAGGGCTTCGTCGTTGAGCTCCAGAACGGTATGGTCAAGCTGACGGAGCTCGGGGATAAGGTTAAGACCGCCCTCGAGAACGCCAAGCTCCAGGAGATAGTCAAGGTCAAGTTCAGCGTCACGCCGACCCTCTACAACGTGCTCAAGGTAATCTACGAGAACCTCGAGACCTTCAACAGGATATGGAAGGAGAAGGGCGAGGTCAAGGGCTACAAGATGGAGGAGGTTGACGTCATCAGGAAGCACCTCAGTCTCAGCGACGACGAGATAAAGAAAGCTTTAACGATGCTCCGCCAGCTCGGCTTCCTCGGAAGCAAGAGCCTGACCGAAGCTGGAAAGGTCCTCGTTGAGGCCTACCTTTGAACTTTTTCTTCTTCGATGTTCCCTTTTGAGCATAAAGCTTTAAAAAGCGACGGCCCTCATTTATAAAGGGGTTTTTAAACCCACCATCCGGAGGTGTAAACCTTGGTGGACATGAGCAATGTAAAGCTCAGGATTGAAAACATCGTCGCTTCTGTTGACCTCTTTACGGAGCTGAACCTTGAGAAGGTTATTGAAATATGCCCCAACTCGAAGTACAACCCGGAGGAGTTCCCCGGAATCATCTGTCGCTTCGATGAGCCGAAGGTTGCCCTGCTTATATTCAGCTCCGGGAAGCTCGTCGTTACAGGTGCTAAAAGCGTCGAGGACATCGAGAGGGCCGTCAACAAGCTCATCCAGATGCTCAAGAAAATCGGCGCCAAGTTCCACCGCGCTCCCCAGATTGACATACAGAACATGGTCTTCAGCGGTGACATCGGCATGGAGTTCAACCTCGACGCGGTCGCTTTGAGCCTGCCCAACTGTGAGTATGAACCTGAGCAGTTCCCCGGTGTCATCTACCGTGTGAAGGAGCCGAGGGCGGTGATACTGCTCTTCTCCTCCGGTAAAATCGTCTGCTCAGGCGCCAAGAGCGAGCACGACGCCTGGGAGGCCGTTAGGAAGCTCCTCCGCGAGCTTGAGAAGTACGGTCTAATCGAGGAAGAGGAGGAGTGGTGAGGGGGCTTGGCCTTCTCCGTTATCTACTCTCCCGTTTTTCTCGAGCACAGACCCGAGAACTATCACCCAGAAAACCCAGACCGGTTGTTGAGGGCAGTAAAGGCCCTCCAGCGGTTGAACCTGTGGAAGCCCATCGAGCCGGTTCCCGTTCCGGAGGAGGAGCTCCTGAAGGTCCACTCAAGGGACTACGTTGAGCTCGTCCGCGAGAGCAGCAGAACCTTCTCGTACCTCGACCCGGACACCTACGTTTCCCCCGGCACGTGGGAGGCCTCGCTTCTCGCCTTCGGGGCGTCGAGGCTCGCCGTCGAGCTGGCCCTGAAGTTCGGAGGCCTTCACCTTGCCCTCGTCAGGCCACCTGGCCACCACGCCGGAAAGGCCGGAAGGGCCTTCAACGCCTCAACGCTCGGCTTCTGCATCTTCAACAACGCGGCCTACGCGGCGAAATCGGCCGAGGAGCTCGCTGGAAAGGTTCTGGTCATAGACTTTGACGCCCATCACGGCAACGGGACGCAGGAGCTACTCTGGAACGACCCCAACGCGGTGCATGTAGACCTTCACGAGCGTGATATTTATCCCTGGAGTGGCTACGAGCACGACGTCGGCGGGAAGAATGCCGAGGGGACGAAAATCAACCTGCCGATGCCCCACTACTCCGGAGACGACGACTTCATCTACGCCTGGAACGAGGTTGTTCTCCCGGTCTTGACCCAGTTCAGGCCGAAGCTCGTGGTCGTCTCTGCTGGATTTGACGGATTCCTCGGGGAGAACCTGACGACGCTTCGCCTCAGTGAACTCTTCTTCGCCTACGCGGGCTCAACGCTCTCGCGCTATCCGCTCGCGGTGATTTTTGAGGGTGGCTACTCGGTCGGCCTTGACAAAGGCCTTCCAGCCTTCATCAGGGGCTACCTCAGCGGAGAAATCCGCGAGGTTCCGGTCAGTCCATCGTACGAAGCCTTGAGAACGGTGGCGAGGGTGAAGGAGATACAGTCGGAGTGGTGGGAGTTCTGACTCAGGGGAGGGTAAGTGGCTTACCCGGGGGTAAGTTGGTCTTCTTTATGACTTCCTTAACGACTGGGTCGGGGATGGAGTAACCATCCTCTGTCTTTTCAAGGTAGCCGTACTTGACGAGGTTCTTCAGCAGGCCCGAGAATTTTGCGTCGTTTATCTTTCCCGCCTTGAACTCCACGTACTCCTTTATGGAGCTCCATGAATCGTTTCCCAAGGAGATTGCCTTCAGAATATACCAGTACCTCGTGCTGTACCTTGTGAGGGTCGAAATTTCGTCGAGGACAAGCGCTTTGGCTCTCTCAAAGAGCTCGTCAAGAGCATCTTTTTCGGAGAGCTTTCTAATCCCCCGAAGGTAGCCGTATAGGGTCAGCCATCCGACAATTCCGTCGAGCCTCTCAACGACTCTTTCAATTTCCTCCTCCTGAACTTTTACTCCAAGCTCGTCGAATCCTCTTCTCAGGAAGTCCCTGCTCTGCTCCCTCGAAAATCTCTTCAGCGTTATTTCCCTCGCGTACCTGCCAAAGAGGGGCTTTTTGGGGTTGTCGAGTCCGATAAAATCGTGGAGCATTCCGACCTCGGAGCCGGTCAGCACAAACGTCAGGTTCGGCAGGTTGTCCACGGCGTACGCTATGAGCCCATCGTACCGTATCCCCGAAAGCCTCAGGTACTGGGCCTCATCGAAGGCAATTATAACTCTTCTCTCAGTTTTCTCGGCCCAAGAGTCGAGCTTCTCAAGGAGCTCCGCAAGGTCGGGCTTTTCATCAAACTCCACCTGAAGACCCGAAACTCTAACCCCCTTAATCCTTGAGAGGGCTTTCATAAGTTCTACCCGCACTTTGTCCGTTCCCTTCAGGGACTTGAGGAGACCTTCGAGGAGTTTTCTCGCGAGCAACTCTTGAGGAATCGAGCCGTGGGTAAAGTAGAGCGAGCGAACGTCAATCTTGGAGAACGGCTTTTCTGATTCGGAGAGCGCAACGTTGAGGAGTGAGCTTTTACCGAGCCTCCTGATGCCGAGCAGAAGAACAAGCGTTTCTCCGAGCTCAACGGCTTCAAAAAACTCCCTGAGCTCTTCCTCCCTATCGTAGAGGTCTTCCCTCCTCCTCTTTGGCTGGAGGTCGAATAGCAACTTACCCCACCGTAAGTTACTTACCCCGGGGTAAGTTATAAGGGTTTTGGAAAATAAATGTCAGCTGAAGCTCGCGAAGCCTATCTCGTACAGCTGGCGGAGCATGCGGAGAACTTTCCTGGCCGTGTGTTTGAAGCGGAAGTTTTCTTTCTCCTTTTCCCAGTTTTCGAGTATGCTTAGAACAGCTTCCCTTCCAAGGTCTTGAACTCTAGTTTTCGCGTTCTCTGAGAGGCACAGCTTTAAGATGGCTTTCAAAGGCTCTTCGAGCTTCTTCCTGTTTCCGTGGAACTTCGGGAGAACTTTCATCAGGAGTGCGAGGTCGAAGATTTCGTCATCGTCCCTGAATTCCACGATACCTTTGTCCTGGCTCTCCTTGGCGCTCTGGAAAAACAGCGCAATCTCATCAACGACGCGATAGCCGAAGTGCATATCGTAGGGTTTAAGGGCGTTGTTCAGTTCAATGAGAACTTTCCAGTAATCTTTATTCTCTTCTTTATTGTTCTTTAGCGTTCTAACGGCGTTATTCATCTCTTCCTTTGAACGAGCGAGGAATTTGTTCTCTTCGCCGCGAAGGTCGGTTAGGATGGAGTCTCTAAGGGCTTTGATTGTTTTGGGTGATGGCTCTGACTCCGAATCCTGCGGTGGGTAGTTTTCGAGGTCAACGTCGTGGAACTCCACAACAAAAGCTCTGTCAAGAACCTTTGGACTGAAAGAGTAAGTGGTCTCGTCCATGTTCACGGTTCCAATGATGTAGAGGTTTGGCGGGAGTTTGAGTTCCCTTGGAATCTCCCCTTCTTTTTCAACCTTCTCAACCTCGTGGAGCGGTATGGGTTCCCTTGTGAATCCATTCTCGTCTCTCCCGCTCTCAAGGACGCTGAGGAAGTCGGCGAAGTAGTACTCGACGTGGGCAAGGTTCATCTCGTCGAGAATAACGAAGTAGGGCATGGCGTTCTCACGGTTTTTATCGTAGTCCTCGATGGCTTTTAAGATGAAGTCGAGCAGTTGTGTTCTCTGATATTCTCCGGTTAGGGGATTGTAATAACCGAGCAGTGCCTTTGAGTCCCTCCAGTCCGGGCGGACGGGGAGGAACAGGAGGTTCTCTTTGGTGGGGTCAATGAGTTGTGCAAGTTCTTGGGCTATCTTGGTCTTTCCGGTTCCTGTCAGGCCAGAAAGAATTACAAAGCCCTTGGTTTTGAGCGCTGTATAGAACTGGGAAACGAGATAGGGTGGGTAGAGGTAGCCTCTTTTGAAAAGATATCCCGTGAAGTTCACATCTTTTTTGTGCTCCTCCTTGAGGCGATATTGTGAAGTACTTGTAATCATACTATTTCCCACTTCCCCCAGCAGCTCAAGAAGTTTCTCCGTTGTTCTAAGTTCCAGCAGGTTACTAAACATGGATACTGAATACCATTCGCTGTTCTCTTTAATGAGAGCATCTAACCCAGTGATGCCTTCAGCTGGGATAGGTTTCAGAAGAAAGACCTTTCTATATCTTCCAGTTTTGCCCCAATACTCGGAGTCAAATTTGTCACAGATAACCGCCCATGAAGAAGCGTGCAGACTCAATAACTTTTTCTCTTTTCTAATTCCAAAGAGAACGATGTCACCAATGCTGGGGACTTTTTCATTAGCTTTTCTCCCCCATGCTCTCGTGAATCCTGCATTGTAGAGCTCCTGCTCTCTATCACTAAAACACTCTTTGATGACTTTTATGTCTACTTCTTGGTTCACTGTTTGCCTATAATTCTTTGAGGGCTGGGATTTAAACGTCTGTATGAATATCCTTCTGTCTCTGAGCCACCAGCCAAAATGGTCAGCTTCTAGAAGAGTTACTTTTTTCCCACAAATTTGAAACATAATGTCCCTGAGCAATTCCAATCTCTTCAATACCTCTGAGTATTTCTTTGGTCGTCCCCAGCCAAATAACTCGAAGTACCACTTTGTTGTGTTGTTCCAAGGAGCAAAGTATTCTGGGTAATAAAAAGCTAATGCTTCTGTCAGTGACCCTTTCCCTAGTCCATCAATTTCTTCTTGCCATGCTTCTAAAATTTTGTCAATGTTCTTTCTAATGTCCTCAGGTGATGTTGAAATGAGAACTGATACAAACTTCTCCATGATTACATCTAGTCGTTCTTTATCTCGAAGGTGAAATCTCTGAAGGTTTCTGCCAGAATACAGAAGACTAAATGCCTTCTTAAGCAGGTTGTGGTCTTTATTCCTCCCTGCCTGTTCTATCAATTCTTTAAATTCCCTTGGACTGCTATTCAGCCAGTCTAAATTCTTTTTTTCAATGTCGAGATGCAGGCAGTATAATCTTATCAAACCCCTAAGAGTTTTTTCGTTAATCATTTTGCCACCTCCGGAATAAAACTCAAGTATCCGATTCCGGTGGGGATTTCAATTGAGATTGATTTTATTTCAAAATCTCTGGTTTTTCTATGGTGAACATCAAAAAACACACTCCTTCTTCCAGGATATAACACCACCGCGAACCTGCATCCTAACGCGTCCCTGTATGTGTGCATCTTGTAAATGTCCTCCAGCTTTGCCCAGGTCCAGTAGTTTCCGGTTCTCTCCGCGGCCTCATCCAGCTCGTCCAAGTTCTCAACTTCTTCGGTTCTATCAACAACGTCGAGCTTGAACTTGGCGTCGAAAACGCCTATAATTTCCGTGCCCTTCTTTGAGGGGTCGCCATTGAATAGTGAAAAGTCCGGCCTCAGCGTTACGGAGTAGCTCCACTTCCTCGGGGTTAGCCTTTTGTTGTAGTAGAGCCTCCAGCCGTTGTGGAATTGTGCGTAAACGTCTCCGCTTTCTGATAACTCTCCCGCAGGCGTGACAACGATGTGGATGTCCTTCTTCCCAAGGACTTTGCCAAGTTCCTCCACGAGCCTGAGAAAAGCCCAGTACTCGTAGAGCTTCGCCATGTCCCTGTTATCTATTGCCTTTTGAAGCCCCCCAAAGAAAGGCGAGTACGCCGTGAACTCCCGGTAAAGCACAAGCAGGTCGCGGTAGCCATCGCCTTTTAGAAGGGTCTGTGATGTGTAAGGAAAGAGCGCCATGTCCCCTATCTCTTCCCAGACGCTATCGCTTCTAACGAACTCAAGCTCTTCAAGGAGCTCCCTAATGGGCTTTAGGTCGGTCTTTTTCCCGTCCTCGAAGGCGTTTATTACCCTCTCACCCCACTCGAGGAGAATGTCGAGAAAATGCTTTGCAAACCTGTTCTCCGGGGTGTCGAAGCTCTCATACTTTCTACTTCCGAGAACTTTGGTGGGCACGTAGCCGTTCAGGTATCTTGCCACAAGAACGCCCTCTCCAGCCGGTGCCAGGTATCCCGGGTGTTCGGTGATTGAAATCAGCGTTTCTGGGGTTACGTCGTCGACCTCGTCGGGCCTTAGCCACTCTTTCTCCACTCTGAGTTCTCGCTTCATTCTGTGCACAACCGTTTCAAAGGCCTCGATGATTCGAGTTTTGTTTAAGCGGAGGTAATGGTAAGCAAAGAGCTCGTTTACGGGCTCATCGCTTTCTTCCACTGCGAAGCCCGTTGGCGATTCCAGCTGGAAGGGCATTGAGAGGGAGTGTTTTATTACATCCTCAATGAGCCTCTCTACAAACAAATCTTGGACTTTCGAGATAAGCGCTATCCCGCGTTCTTTTATGGAAGCAGAGACGTTAGGATATATTTTCAAAAATTTGAGCGAAAGAACCTTCACGGGATGTTTAAAGACGATTTCCCCGTTTTTAACACCCGTTATCTCGGTTTTCCCGATGAAGTTCTTGAACGAAATCAAGAACTGTCCGTTTTTCAATTTCCTCGCCGGTATTCTGCCAACGAGAATTTCATCGGCATCAATTTCAGGTTTGAGCAGGTAATCAACCCACTCAAAGAGATGCCATCGCTCGCCGTCTGAAAACGCCCAGCATCCGCTTTTGGTTGATGTTATCTCCTTCCCCTCTATGCACTCCACCGAGGGACACCAGAGTTACTAACAGAATGAGAATTAATAAAAATTGTGGGGCCTCAAAGCCCCAGCATCTCCTTCGCGGCCTTGACGCCCAAGTCGAAGGCCTTCATGTTGACGTCAACGGCCTTCTTCGGCACGCTGACCTTTATGACCTCCCTGACGTGCTCCGCCGAGAGCGGGAAGCCCGGCGTCTGAGTCAGCGCTCCGATGAGGACGACGTTGGTGGTTATGATGTTGCCGGCCTCCATCGCGAGCTTCTCGGCGTCGAAGGCCATGAACTTGGCCTCAAAGTCCTCCTCGACGACCTTTCTAATCTCTTCGAGGCTTGGATAGGTGGCGAGGCCCATCGAGACCTGAACCGGCGGAATCGGCCTCGCGTTGGTGAAGACAAGGCCCCCTTTCTTGAGGTAGTTGATGTAGCGCAAAGCTTCGACAGGCTCGAAGCTCAGTATGACGTCGGCCTTACCCTCTGGAACCATCGCGCCGTAGACGTCCTCTCCAAACCTGACGTAGGCGATAACGCTTCCAAAGCGCTGGCTCATGCCGTGAACCTCACCAACGCGCACCTTGTAGCCAGCTCTAAGCGCCGCCCAGCCGAGCAGGTTCGCCGCGGTAAGGATTCCCTGACCGCCAACTCCGGTGATAACGATGTTGTACTCCCTCATCTCGCTCATAGCTCTCCCTCCCTCACCTTCTCGAAGGCGTCGAACGGACAGACCTGGGCGCAACCGCCGCAGCCCCAGCACATCGTCGGGTCAATCTTGGCCTTCTTCTTCTCGGCGTCCCAGTAGATTGCCGGACAGCCGTAGGCGTTGATACAAATCTTACAGCCGGTACACTTGTCCTCGTTGACCTGGTAGAGCGGCCACTGCTTGCCCTCGCGCCTGAGCTGGCCTATTCTGTAGAGCGCACAGACGCGCCTCGCGACGACGACGCTCACACCTTCAACGGCCAGGGCCTCCTTTATGGTCCTCTCGACGGCCCTTATGTCGTAGGGGTCAACGACGGCGACGTAATCGGCACCGAGGGCCTTCGCGACCTCTTCAATCTTAATCTGCTTGCCCGGACCGTGCGGGGTCTCGCCGGTTCCCGGGTTGGGCTGGTCACCGGTCATTGCCGTAACGAGGTTGTCGAGGACGACTATGACGACGTTGGAGCGGTTGTAGATGGCGTTTGCCAAAGCCGGAAGTCCCGTGTGGAAGAACGTTGAGTCGCCTATCGTGGCGACGATTACCTTCTTCTCCTTGCCCGTCTTGTGCTCTTCCTCGGCAACGGAACCGTTCAGGGCGATGCTGAGGCCGTGGGCAACTCCAATCGAACCGCCCATCGCGACGGTTGTGTCAACGGTCTTGAGCGGTGGAAGGACGCCGAGGGTGTAACAGCCTATGTCGCTCGGGAAGATTGCCCTCGGAGTTGCGGCCCTTCTAATCGCGTAGAAGGTGTTCCTGTGCGGACAGGCCGGACAGAGGCTCGGCGGCCTCGGCGGGACCATGCCCTTTACCTTCTCGTACTTCTGGTCGAGCTCCTCGAAGTTCACCGGGGTTTCGAGGCCGAGGAACTTCGCTATGGCCGTTACCGCCCTCCTCGTGGTCATCTCGTAAACCCTCGGCACGAGGTCCTTGCCGTGAATCGGAATCGTTAAGCCCTTGTCGTAGGCCCAGGTCTTGACCTGCTCCTCAACAACCGGCTCAAGCTCCTCAACGATGAGAACCTTCTCAAGTCCGTCGAGGAACTTCTCAAGCAGGCCGTATGGAACTGGGAAGGGCGTTCCGAGCTTGAGTATCTTGACGTTCTCGACGCCGAGCCAGGCCAAGGCCTCCTTGACGTAGGCGTAGGCGAGACCCGGAGCGATTATACCGACCTTCGCGTTCTCGTCGCCCTCAATCCAGTTGAAGGGGCAGTTGTTGAGCTCCTCGCGAATCTTCTCAATCTTCTCAAGAATCTGCGGGTGGAACTTCCTCGCGTGGGCCGGGATGTCAACGAACCTCTCGGGGTTCTTCTTGAAGTTCCCGAACTTCCTCTTGCCGGTCTTTATCTCCTCCGGGAGCTCTCCGAGAACGACGTCTCCCCTCGCGTGGGAGCTCCTTGTGGTCGTCCTCAGGATGACGAAGTGCTTGAACTTCTCGCTGAGCTCGAAGGCGTACTTCGTCATCTCCTTGGCCTCGTGGGGTGAAATCGGCTCAAGAACGGGCACGTTGGCAAACTTTGCGTAAACCCTCGTGTCCTGCTCGTTCTGACTGCTCCACATGCTCGGGTCGTCGGCGACCATTATGACGAAACCGCCCTCGACGCCCATGCCGACGGCGCTGAGGAACGTATCCGCTGCAACGTTCAGTCCGACGTGCTTCATGGCCGTCATGGCCCTGAGACCGCTCCAGGCAGCGGAAAGCGCGGTTTCAAAGGCGACCTTCTCGTTGGTGGAGTACTCCATGTAAACTCCTGCCTTCTTGGCCACCATCGCCATCGTATCGGTCAGCTCCGAACTCGGGGTTCCGGGATAAGCCGCGAAAACCGCTATGTTGGCCTCCAAAGCTCCGCGCGCTATTGCCTGGTTTCCGAGGAGGAGAACCCTCTCCCCGGGCTTATCCCACAGCACTATGTCCGTCACCTTCGCCATCAAACAACACCTCCGAAATTAAGTTGATGAAAAATGAAAGTCACTCATCCTCCAAAACCCCAGCGTTCCTCGCCTGCTGGACGAGCGCGTAGGCACCGGCGGCAACGTCCTCCGGCCTCTCGTAGCTTGGGATTCCGTTCTCTTCAAGGAGCTCCTTCGCCTTCTCGCTGACGTAACCGGCCATGAAGAGGCCGAGAACTGGCTTGCCGTTGTTGACTTCCTTGATTGCCCTGATAACGCCCTCAGCGTGCTCCGTTGGGGTCATTCCCGCGAAGGTCGGGACGACGCATATCGCTATGAGCATGTCGACGTTCGGGTCTTGGAGGAGGGCCTTGGCGGTTCTGTAGTAGTCCTCGCCCCTTGCAGAAGCTATCATGTCAACGGGGTTCTTTACGGCGGCCATCGGCGGGAGGAACGAGCGGAGCTCCTCTATCGTCTCCTCCTCGAGGTCGGCCAGCTTAAGGCCCCTCTTGTCAATCTGGTCGGCCGTCAAAACGCCCGGTCCGCCGGCGTTGGTCATTATTGCGACGCGTTTTCCTTTGGGCAACGGCTGGGTGAAAGCGCGAGCCATGCTGAGCATGTCGTCGATTGTTTCGGCGATGAGAACTCCGCTCTGCTTGAAAGCAGCTTCGTAAATCTTCCAGCTTCCGGCCAGGGAACCCGTGTGGCTTGATGCTGCCCTCGCTCCGCTCTCGCTCTTTCCTGCCTTGAGGGCTATGACGGGCTTCTTTTTGGTGACCCTCTTGGCGACCTCGATGAACTTCCTTCCGTCCTTGATTCCCTCGATGTAGAGGGCTATGGCCCTGTCCTCCTCGGTGTCCGCCAGGTACTCCATGAGCTCCGCGAAGTCGAGGTCTGCCATGTTGCCGACGCTGATGAACTTGGAGAAGCCAATTCCCTCCTTGACGGTCTTGTAGACGATTCCCGCTCCTAAAGCTCCGCTCTGGCTCACGAAGGCTATGCTTCCCTTCTTGGCGTCCATTATGAAGGTCGCGTTCATGTCGTTGTGGGTGTTCATGACGCCGACGCAGTTCGGGCCTATCAGACGCATTCCGTACCTGTGGGCAATCTCGACGAGCTCGCGCTCCTCCTTCTTGCCCTCTTCACCAGTCTCGCCGAAGCCGGCCGTTATGATGACCGCTCCCTTAACTCCCTTCTCACCGCAGTCTATTATCGACTGCTTCACGAAGCGCTTGGGAACGACGATTATCGCAAGGTCAACCTCGTCGGGGATGTCCTTGACGTTCTTGTAGGCCTTAACGCCCTGAACAACCTCGTCCTTGACGTTGACGGGGTAAACCTTTCCTTCCTTGTACTTCTTGAGGTTCTTGAAAACTTCGTAGCCGAGCTTCATCGGGTCGTTCGATGCACCGATGACGGCTATACCCTTCGGTTTGAAGAAGTAGTCCAGGTTCATGAACCTCACCGTTAAAATCTCCGTGGAATCGTATATAAGCTTTCCCAAAAGCTACATCGTGGTAGATACGAGCATTGTGGGCCATAGGATGGTTACAATGCTCGAAAAAAGACGTCAATGAAAGGAAAAAGGTTTCAGGAGGTTGGTCGCTCTTTCGGTTTGAGGAGGTAGGTTGCAATCACTGCCACTACCGCAGTTACTATGAAGGTCATGAGCCTTGCGGATACCTTCTCGTCCAGCCCGGAGCTAATCCAGAACACCGTGAAGAGCAGGCCCGTGATGATTGTCGGCGGCACGGCCCTTCCGTGGAACCTCTTCCAGAACAGGGTCAGTATGACTATCACCGAGAACGTATCCCCAATGCCGGCCCAGGTGTAGCCGACTATCGTGTAGATGAGCTTCGTTGGTACGAGGTAGGCGGTGACGAGGGCCAAGAGGGCGAGGGCAACCGTTGACAGCCTTGATATTCTAAGGCTTCTTCTCTCGTCGGTTTCGCCGAGGAATGGCTTGAGAATGTTTTCGGAAAGCTCCGTTGCGGACAGGATTAGGAGCGAGTCAGCCGTTGAGAGCATCGCCGCTATGGCACCGGTTATAAACACCGCCGCTATCGCCGGCGGGAAGAGCTTGAGCATGACAGAGGGCATAACGTTCTCCCTGTCAGCGAGCCCCTGGGGGCCGAAGATTGCTATTCCAATCCAGCCTATCATGAGCGCTCCGATATAGGCGAGAATCGTCCAGCCGATTCCAACGTTCCTTGCGAGCTTGGCGTTCTCCTCGTCTTTGATTGCCATGAACCTTATGCTGAGCTGGGGCATTCCTCCGAGGTAGCCGAAGAACCACGAGAACTCTGCGATTATGAATATCAGCGCCGACGTCCCCGCGAGTCCGCCGAGTATTGTTGAGTACTTTGGACCGGCCAGCTTAAGGGCCTCCGTGACGGAGCTCGCGAAGAGGCCGGGGTGGTTCGCGATGTAGATTATTCCAACAATAGGTGCTATAGTGAGGGTAAGTATCATGACGATGGCCTGAACGGTGTCGGTGTAGGCGACGCTCTGAAGGCCGCCGAGGACGGTGTAGGGCAGGATTATCATCGCGGTAATCAGCATGCCGACCTTGGGGTCCACCCCGAAGAGCACGTTGAGCGTCTTTCCGCCGCCGATGAACTGCGCACCCACGTAGAAGAAAAAGAAGAACACTATCGTGACGCTACCAAGGAGACGTATCCACTTCTCGGCCTCCGAGTGGCGTTTGGCGATGTAATCAACGAAGGTTCTGGCGTCGTAGGTTTCGGCTTCCTTCCTGAGCCTTCCAGCGAAGACGGCCCATACGGTCACTATTCCTGCCACACAGCCCACAGCGACCCATATTGCAGATAAACCGGCAGCGTATGCCAGTCCTGGCAGGCCGAGGAGGGCCCACGCGGATTCACCCGTCGCCCTTTCTGAAAGGGCCGCCACCCATCCGGGAAGACGTCTTCCGGCTATGGCGAAGTCCTTTCCGCTCTTGGCTTTTCTGCCCTGGTAAACTCCAAATCCAACGAGAAACGAAAGGTACAGAACGAGAACGGTCAGTATTTGAGTCTGGGACTCCATAGTTGAACCACCTCTCATATTCATTGAAGTTCATCCTTATAAATTTTGCCATTTATGTTCATTAACGGACATGAACGTTCAGTAATGGTGACATTTTGTAATGCAGGGCTAGCTTTTACTCCGAAGTAAACGCTTTTGCTTACCCATAACAACGGGAACTGTGGGGTTTTAATGTAACCCAGAGTCACGGCGAAAGATTTAAGTAAGCTCTGGTTATTTTATCCTCGGAGGTGATGGCGATGGTGAAGGTGAAGTTCCTCGGCCACGCGGCTTTTCTGATTGAGGGGAGCAAGAGAATTCTGATAGACCCGTTCCTCACCGGCAACCCGCAGGCGGCGGTGAAGCCTGAGGAGGTTGAGGCCGACCTGATACTCGTTACCCACGCTCACGGCGACCACATTGGCGACGCGGTCGAGATAGCCAAGAGGACCGGCGCGAAGATAGTTGCAATGTTCGACGTCGCCAACTACATCAGCGAGCAGGCCGAGGGGGTTGAGGTCATCGGCATGAACTACGGACCGACTGAGATAGACGGTGTCGGAATCGTCCAGGTTCCGGCCTGGCACTCCAGCAGCGACGGCAAGTACGGCATCGGCAACCCGTGTGGCTACATAGTCAAGCTCGATGGAAAGACGATTTACCACGCCGGCGACACCTTCGTGTTCCTCGACATGGGTCTGTTCAGCGAGCTCTACGGCCCGATTGACGTTGCCCTGCTCCCGATAGGCGGACACTTCACTATGGGCCCGAGGGAGGCCGCTAAAGCCGTCGAACTGCTCAAGCCCAAGAAGGTCGTCCCGATGCACTACAACACCTGGCCCCCGATTTCGGCCGACCCCGAGGAGTTCAAGAGGCTCGTTGGGGATAAAGCCGAGGTCGTTATCCTCAAGCCCGGCGAGGAGCTTGAGCTTTGAAAAACCTTTTAAGAGCCTCCCTTTATCTCCTTTTCAGGTGGTGAAATGGGCAGAAGGGCTGGGTTTCTTATCTTTGCACTGGTTTTGATGTTCATCACTCCGCTCGTTCATCCCGTTGGGGCCCAGGTTCCGGGGGAAAGCCCCCCTTACGACCTGATAATCGTGAGAAACGACAACCTGATTGATTATATAGTCGCTCTCCCCTATTCACGGCTTTTGGGAATACCAATTCTCCCAGTTAATCCAGATGAGCTTGACACAACCACCCTCGCCCAGCTCCAGAGCTATGAACAGTTCGGCTGGTACAAGGTGCTCGTTATAGGTGACTACAAGGCAATCAGCCAGAAGGTGCAGGAACAGCTCATCGGCCTCGGGTTTCAGGTCACGAGGATAGGCGGCGCCACGAGGGTTGACACTTCGGTCAAGCTCGCCGAGGAGTTCTATCCAAACGGCGCCAAGACTGTAATCCTCGCTAGTGCAAGTGACTATGGCTCTGCCCTTGCCGCCGCGAGGTGGGCGATGACCTACGAGAACCCGCTCCTTCTGACGAATCCAAACAACCTTTCCCAGTCCGTTATCAGCGCCCTCAAGAGGCTCCACCCGAACCTCGTGGTTCTCATCGGGGCGGGTATGTCCAAGGACATCCAGACCCAGCTTCAGGAACTCGGGTATCAGACGTACTGGGTGAAGGAAAGCATAACGATAACGGTCTCGTCCCCAACACCCCCGGCCAAGACCGACTGGACCCTCGTCATCGGCGCGGTGATACTTACCCTCGCGGTTGCGATTCCGGCTTCACTCTACTACGCCAAGAAGAAGTGGTCCGCCAACAAGGTTCCAATCGAGGTTTTGACCGAGAAGGAGCGCATAGTCGTCAAGGCAATCCTCGACAAGGGCGGAACCGTAAAGCAGGAGGAACTGCCGGAGCTCACAGGTTACTCAAGGCCGACGATAAGCAGAATCATTCAGGAGCTCGAGAAGAAACAGCTCGTCGAGAGGGAGAAGGTTGGGAAAACTTTCATAGTCCGCCTCACGAAGGAAATCATAATGCGCGAGTAGCGGTCGGTTAAGCCCTCCGCTCATCACTTTTTCAGGGTCCTGGCTGTTTCTTCATCCCGCAAGAAAAGAAGGAAATCACTTGCGGAAGAGATGGCCGTGAGCCCTGTTCACGTGCCTCGTGAAGGCCTTGGCGTCGCGGAAGACCATTCCGCACCTCGGACAGCGGAAGAGTATCTCCCCGTCCCTGTCCTTAATCTTGATGGCCTTCAACACCGCCATCTCCTCCACCCCCGAGCGGAGTTTTGATTCGGGCTTTTAAACTTTGCTAAATCCATATCCTGTTGCCCTTGACCTTGAGGTAGCCGAGCGTTTGAAGAACCTTCAGGAAGTCCTCTATCGCGTCCTCGTCGTAGTAGATGTTTATCCTCTCGTTCCTGCCCTCGACGGTTATCGGTTCGAGCTCCATGATTGCCTCGATGAGCTCGTTCTTCCTCCTGTACTTCTCGGCCAGCTCAAGGATTCTCTCCGCCAAAACGGAGCGGGCTATTCCGTCGAACATTGCCTCGACGTAGCTCTCCTCTGTCGCGTAGTCCTCCGCTATATCAAGGGCAGTCTCTATTAGCTCCCTCTCGACCTCCAAAACCTCAACGTAGTAGCGCTTCTCAAGGGTGTACTCGGTTACGAGCGTCGCCTTTAACCTTTCCTCAAGCTCCTCGAGCTCGTCGCCGATTTCCTCAATCGGGAAGCGTAGCTCAAGGCTCAGCGCGTCGAGGGGAACTCTTTCCCTCAGCAGGAAGCCTCCCTCGGTTTCCTCTATCGCCCCGGATTCAATAAGCGCGCTCACAACCGATAGCTTTGGCAGGTCGGGCTCTTCGAAGAGGGTTCCGAGCTCCTTAACCTCGCCGGGCTCCCAGTTTTCGAGAAGTTCGTCGTAGGCCAGCTTTACAGCCTCAAGCTCCTCACCTATGGCCGGAACCTCTGAGGCCACCTCGACGAGCTCGGCGTAGGTGCCCCGGATTACAACGTAGTGCTCAATCTCGGCCCTGGTTTCTTCCTTCGTCCTGTTCATTATTCCCGCCCTGCTGAGCTCGCG
The DNA here is from genome assembly GCF_000585495.1 of Thermococcus nautili. Taxonomy (NCBI): domain Archaea; kingdom Methanobacteriati; phylum Methanobacteriota; class Thermococci; order Thermococcales; family Thermococcaceae; genus Thermococcus; species Thermococcus nautili. The sequence goes on along the minus strand of NZ_CP007264.1, from coordinate 1,483,659 downwards.
CGAGAGGGCGTTCATATCGTCCTTGGTGAGAACTTCAAACCTCATGGTCTTCCCCCTCTATCGAGCGCCCTTCACCGTTATAACCTTTCGGCTTGAGCAGGGACTGGAGGAGGGCCTTTACGGGCTTGTTGTGAATCCTTTCCACGGTTTCCGCAACCTCGTTCTCAAGGCCGTCCCTGAAGTTCGCGTAGAGGAGCAGGGCGTAGGCGATGACCTTCGGGTCGCCCTCACCGAGCCTCTCGATTGCGCTCGCGAGCGGGGGATTCCTCAGGAGCTCATCCGCGAGGGTTTCGAGGGCCTTCCTGTCGTCCCTTTCCACGGCCCTTCTCAGGGGCTCGTAGAAGGCCTTGAGAACAAGCCTTGCCATTCTTTCCCTCTCAAGCAGGTCCTTTCCCGGTTCTTCCTTCCTCTCCCGGGTCAGGAGGTAGTAGGCAAGGGGCACGCTGAAGGCGATAATCATCAGCGCGTAGAGCCCGGTGGGTATCTTAACACCTGAGGGGGCCCTCCTTGAGATGACCACGAGGAGGACGAGGCCTATTGCGAACCAGAGGAGCATTCCCGCGAGGTAATAGGGGGAGTAGTCCTTCACCTCCGGCCCCTTTGCCCTGGCCCCGAGCTCCTCAATTCTCCTTAATCCTGTCTCGGCTATCTCTATCTCTGCCTGGAGGCGCTTTATCCGCCTGTCAATCTCCCCAAGAACCCCTTCCTTTTCCATGTTGTTCACCAGATGCCTGATGATTATTAACCATTAAGGTGATGTGCTTAATTAGCTTTAACCTCGCCCGCCACGAGGCGGTAAAATGCGACTGCCCCAACGATTGCGTAGGCGTACTGGGTTATGAACTTGTAGAGAAACGCCACAACGATTGCAGTTGGACTGTCGCCGATGGCGAGCGTTACTCCAAGCTCGTTCGCTCCAATCCCCCCGGGAGTTCCAAGAAGCCCACCGAGAAAGTTTGAGTACAGCACCGCTTCAAGGAACTTGATGTAGTTTTCTCCCACTCCAAAAGTTCTTGCCGTCAGGTACAGCGCCGTTGAGTTCGCAACTGCTAGGAGCATTCCAACGGCTATCGCTAGAAGAACAGTTTTGAGCTCTCCCCTGGCCCTGTGCCAGCCAGAATACATCTTTTCGAGAGTTTGGAGCTTTTTAATTGCCCAGAACAACGGGTATAAGAAGTAGTAGGCCACTCTGTCAAAAATAATCGCCACGAGAAGGGCTCCGGCGATGGTTAATGCTATCGGATTTTTCCCGATGAACGCGATTAACAGCAGGCCCGCGAGGAACTCGGTTGCTATCGCAAGAAGACCGACACCCATCGTGTACCAGTAGTCCGTTCCGAGGAGTCTGACTTTAACGAGAACTCCAACGGCGCTGTTGAGGGAGAACCCCAAGTACGTTCCCGAGAGCGTCGCCAGCAGCGTTCTTCTGAACGAAACTCCCGAGGCGTGGTGAACGTAAACGTACCAGAGGGCGGTGTAGAGGAGGTACGCCACGAAACCCGTCAGAACTGCTGTCAGGAAATAGGGAGATAACAGCGAGGAAGCGCTCAGGTTCACCTTTGAGGCTTCGGCGTAGACCTTGTGGAGCAGGTAGGCGGTTATGGCAACGGTTAGGAGTAGCGTTGCCGGTTTTCTCCAGTTCACGCCCTTCACTCCTTCTCAAGGAGTTCCCTGACGTATTTCGGCATCTGGAAGAGCGTCTCGTGCCTCTCGGGGTCGTAGTAGTAGAGCTTCTCGGGGGCCCTGCTCACGTCCACCTTCCTGAAGTCCAAGTCGCCCTTAACTCCCACGAGGAAGCTCCAGGGCGAGGCGTAGCCTATCACGGGGAAGCTGAAGTAGTAGACCCTGTCGAAGACCTTCTTCATGGCTTTGTAGGCGTCGAGGAGTTCGTTGGTGAAGAGGTAGACGCTCCCCGCCTGGGTGATGTAGAGGCCCTTCTCGTTGAGCTTCTCGTAGGCCGAGCGGTAGAATTCCTCGCTGAACAGGAGCTTCGCTGGACCAACAGGGTCGGTTGAGTCCACGATTATGACGTCGAAGCGCTCCTCAGTTTCCTTTAGGTACTTGACGCCGTCGCCGATTATCAGCTCGGCCCTCGGGTCGTCGAAGGCGCCCCTGTCTATGCCGAGGTAAATCCTCGAAACCTCGACGACCATCTCGTCAATCTCGACCATCGTGGCCTTCTCCACGCTCTCGTGCCTGAGCACTTCCCTCAGCGTCCCGCCGTCGCCGCCGCCTATGATGAGCACCCTCTTTGGATTCGGGTGCGCGAGCATGACCGGGTGAACGAGAACCTCGTGGTAGCTCTCCTCGCCTATCTCGACGAGCTGAACCGTTCCATCGAGGACGAGCAGTTTGCCGAACCCTTCCGTCTGGTAGAGCTCGAGCCTCTGGTATTTCGTCTGCGTCTCGAAGAGTCTCTCCTTAACCTTGAAACCGACGCCGTAGCCCCTCGGATACCACTCGATAAAGGCCCTCTCCTCCTCGCTGTAGCCCATGAACCTCACCTGAGCTTAGCTCACCGTTTGGGTTTTAAACCTATGGGTTTTCACAGGGCAAAGTTATTAAGGCCCTTCCGAGAGTTAGTAGCGATGGCCGAGGCAGAGCTCAGAAGAAAACTCGCCCAGGAAATAGCGGATTTGTGGGCTGAAATCTCTGGCGGATTTGGAGAGGGGATTCCCCATCTAGTCGGTGAAATTAGCGCGAGTCCTGGGCTTACAGTTGAGCTTGACGTTGCCTTTTTTGATGACTACCGCCTTGAGCGCTTCCTCGACGATGGTGTTCTCTTCTTCGTCTTTCCCGCTGACGAAGGCAGTCCAAGGGCCCTCTTCGTGTCACTCTGGCGATTCCTCCAGGGCAAGGGAGTCCCAAAGCTTCTGATTCCCGGGGTAAAGCTTGAGGGCCCGCTGAGCGAGGCCCTTGGAAAGCTCGGGTTTGAGGTTCTGTGGATGACCGGCGATTCGGTGGTTGAAGTGTGGGCGGTTAAGGGAAGGGCCCGCTACGAAATGGTCTTTCAGAGAACAGGTGACAACGAGTTCACCCTGGTTGAAAAGAAAAAGGTTCAGTAGGGGAACATGACGACGACCGCTATTGCCGCGGCAGGCTTGTCCTTGACTGTTATCTCGGCGCTTGCAACCTTGAACTCTGCCAGCTCCCAGCCCCTGTTGGCAAAGCCCTCCTCGACCATTTTCTTCACGATTCTCTCGGCTTCTTCCTTCGTGCAGTAGCCGGCGTACTCGTAGATTAGGCCACCCTCGTTGTTCTTGCTTATCCCAACTCCAAGGGCCGCGCTGATGGTCATCCCCGGTTCGTCGCTCTCGATGTGCGCGTAAACGGTCGGCAGAAGCATTCCTATCGGGACGTCGTGGACCTTGTCCATCCACTCGATGTGTGCCGGGATAACGCTGCTGAGCTTGACGAGGTTGACGTTCCCTATGCCGAGCTTGAGGAGTGCGTTGTCGAAGGCGTTTAACTTAGTTCCGCCCTCTGCGGCGGCCGCTCCTATGAAAGCCCTCTTAGGTGTCGTCCAGCTCATCTCAGCCTCCTCCTTTCTTTTCTCACCTGTTAGGCGATTATACTCGAAAGCAACGGTTCGCTTACTCGCTAGTCTGTGGGCGGCTTAAAAACGTTTCGCTATATCTAAAAGAAAGCCTGTGAGAGGGGATTTACCTTAAATCTCCCTTCTAAATCTGTTGTCATGGTCAGGTGAGGCTTCCGGGGTTCTTTGAGGTGCGCTGATTTACCAGCCTTCCCAGCGTGGCTGACGTAAAGATTCCAAGGACGCTCGCAAGTGAAGACATAGCGTACATGTGTTCGCTTAGAACTCCCGAGACAAAACCGATTTCGCCCATGAGCAAACCGAGAACTCCGAAACTGGCAATGCCGGCTCCTCTAACTATGCTGGTCGGCAGGTCTGTTTTTCTGACGGCCATTGTTGATAGAGCCAGTCTAACGATGTATATCGCCACGAAGAACTCTATGACCACGAACGACAGCTCGGTCTCGAAGTTCAGGCCGCGCCAGGCGAAGAATATCGGGGCGAAGATTCCGTAAGTGACGCCGCTCACTATGGTGGTCAGCCTGTCGTACTGCTTCGTCCCGACCAGGTCGCTGTGCATCATCAAACCGGCCAGGAAGCCGCCTATGCTGAAGTGCATTCCTATCTCCTCGCTGATGAAGGCAAGGGAAGTTGAAAACACCATGAAAAGCCCGAAGACAGCTTCGTCGCTCTTGAGCCTGCGGAGGAAGCGTATTATGCGGACCTTCTGCTTTATGCCCAGGAGGTAGTTGGCGTACAGTATTGCCCCCACGAAGAGGGCGTCCTTTATTATGCTGGACAGTATCATCTCGTAGTGTCCAGGACTCTCGTGAAAGCGCACCACCATGTAGACTATAAGAAGTCCCATTATCTCGCTTATCACGGCGTAAGAAAGGGCTACGTGAAGGAAGTCCTCTCCAAAGAAGCGCTTCAGCCTGACGACTATAGGGGCGGATGCGGTGGAGAGTATTGCGGCCGATATAATGTTGTCCGAGCTAACCGTCCACCCCGTAAACGGCAGTGTCACGGCGAACATCACCAAGTACGTTAGGGCGTAGAGGGGCACCGTTATTCTACCCGCGTAGTGAAGCTCTTCGGGAGTGACCTCAAGTCCCGCCGAAATCATTAGAAAGAAGAGGCCGAGCTCTGCCATTAGTTCCATCTGGTCTCGTGGCATGTTTATGAGAACTGCGCTTAGAATCATACCGGCGGTAATTTCGCCAAGGAAGCCGGGATAGCCGAGTCTCTCAAAGCCCTCGGCAAGAAGTCTGGCGAAAGCTATAATTATGAAGACGTACCCTATGATTTGCATGCTCTATCCTTTCTTAGGTCAGGCTAAAAATCTTCCGGTCACGGCAAATGATTAATACCCTCCCGTGAAACTTTCGTCATGAGGCACTACGAGATAGTTAAGATACGGCGAAACGGCGTCGTTGAGATTCCAACGGAATACGCATACGAGCTGGGCCTCCTGGAGGGGGCATACTTTCTCGTAGAGATAGACACCGACCTTAAGGAGGTTCACCTCGAGCGCATAGCCCTGCCCGGCAAGAGGCTCGCGGAGGTCGAGCTGGTCGTTGAGGACAGGCCGGGGGTTCTGGCGAAGATAAGCGGCCTCTTCGGCAGGCACGGGGTGAACATCCTCTTCAGCGAGTCCGAGGAGCTCTCCGCCATAGGCCTGGCCGGCATCGTCGCGGTGGTGGACGTCAGCGGCGTTGAGAGCCTCGACGACCTCAGGAGCGAGCTTGAGGCCCTCCCGGAGGTCAAGGAGGTCCTCCTAAAGCCCCTGGATTAGCGAGAGCAGAACGACGAACGCCACCAGCCCGGCCACCAGGCGGTTTATCTCCTCCCCGATTTCTCCTCCTTTTTCCGCACCTTTAATCCCCAACAGCCCTGCCCTCCTGAGGAGCAGGAAGAGCGCAACGGCCAGGGCCAGGTAGAGGGTGTCCTTCGGGTTCGGATGGGGGTTAAGGTAAACGCCGCCCGCGATGGCCGCGAGGGCCAGCCCGAAGACTGGGACCTTCAGCCGGAGCGGGATTTTCCCCGCGCGCTTCGCCGCGAGGTGAGCGTTGAGCTTCGTGAACGAGGCCAGCGTCCCAACGCTCCCAGCTGGAACCGCGAGCTTCCACAGCCCGTCAAGGTTCTCATACAGCAGTCCCTTGCCGTAGGCCCCAACGAGGGGTGAAACCCCGCCGATGGCCAGGCTCAGGGCGATTATCGAGATGGAGAGGAAGTGGTCCCCCCTGTACCCGAATGTTCCCAGCTCCTTCCTCTCGCCCGCGAGGGAGCCAACGCCGAGGAAAAGGCCCCCTTTGAAAATCGAGTGAGCCATGGCGTAGTAAGCGGCCCCGAGGAAGTTGAGGCTCGCTATGCCGAGGAGCACGTAGCCCATCTGGGAGACCGTGTGATACGCCAGCAGCCTCTTGGCGTTCTTCTGGAGGAGCGCCATCGCCACGCCGAAGAACAACGACGCTACCGCCACAGCAAGCAGGGCGGTTCGAAGGGCTTCACCTGAAGGCAGGGAGGAGATGAGGAGAACCATTCCGTATGCTGGCGCCTTGACGAGGGCACCGCTCAGCATGGCGCTCACCGGCGTCGGTGCCATCGAGTGGGCATCTGGAAGCCAGGAGTGCAGGGGAAAGATTCCGGCCTTGAGGAGCAGGGCGGAGAGGGCTATCCCGAGGGCAACGCTGAGTTCCCTACTCTCCACCGCGTTCTCGGCTATGAGCGCGACGTTCAGGTAGCCCGTCTCCATGTAGATAATCCCGACCGCGAAGACGAAGAGGTACGACGCGAGCAGGGAGACTATGAGGTACTTGAAGGCCGCCCTCCGGGCTTCCTTTCCCGGGAGCGCCACGAGGGCGAAGGCCGAGACCGAGGCTATCTCGGAGTATATGTAGAAGTTGAAGAGGTCCCTCGCCACGAACGCCCCCATCAGGCCGGCGTGCATCAGGAGTAGCAGGGAGAGCACCTTCGCGTACCTCCCGTCCTCCCGGAAGTAGCTCACCGCGTAGAGGGCAACGAAGAGGAACAGCACCCCCTCCCCCACGAGGAAGGGCGCGTTGAGGGGCGTGAAGGCTACCTCTATCCCCGCCCTCCTGTCCCAGCCGCCCACGACCTCCACCGGGTCGGAGAGGAGGAGCACGAGGCCCGGCAGTACCGCGCCGGTTAAGAAGGCCAGCCTCACCGGCCACCCCCTGACCTTGAGGGTGTCGAGCAGGACGATGAGGAAAGCGAGGCCCATCGCGGTGGCCGGGGCGAGGGAAATCAAGGGGCATCACCCCCTCTAAGCACCATCGCAAGGGCGAGCGACGTTATCGCCACGTCCACGACGAGCGTCGTCAGCATCAGCGTCGCCGGGAGCGGGTCAACGGGTTCGGTCGGCATGACCGGGACGTCGCCGCCCGGGTAATACGCCAGACCGACGAAGAACAGGACCAGGCCGAGGGACACCACGTTGAGGGACAGCACGAGCTTTACCGGCTCCCTCTTTGCCATCAGGCCGTAGATTCCGACCAGCATCACCGCTATGCCCGCAAGCTCAGGACTAATCACTTTCCACCCACCTCAGGAGTATGTAGAAGACGAAGGTGAAGGCAGCGCCGACCTCCAGCCCGACGATGACGTTGAAGGGCAGGATTATGCCCCCCTCGGTGTCGAGGAAGTTGGCGTAGAACGCGCCTGCCATAAGTCCCACCACGCCCAGGAGCACTAGCATGACCCCTGCGGAGCTTTCTATCAGGCTCGCCCAGTTGAAGTGGAACCTCCTCCTGACCTTCCGGTAGCCGTGGGAGGTTATGAGCAGTATCACCGCGACCGCGAGAATCACACCTCCTTGGAAGCCGCCCCCGGGACTCACGTGGCCGTAGAGCATCAGGTACGCGGCGTACGTGACGAGAAACGGGCTGACCATCTTGGTGGTTGTCCTCACCACGACGCTCATCTTCACTTCTTCTTCCCCCCTAAGAGGACGTAGAAGCCGACCACCGCCGTGAATAGCAGGCTCGCCTCGCCGAGGCTGTCGTAGGCCCTCCAGCCGGCTAAAATGGCCGAGACCAGGTTCGAAACGCCGATTTCCCCCCAGTGGGCCACGTAGTAGGTGAAGCTCCCGCCGGCGGGGAAGTGGTAGTCGAGCGAGAGCAACAGCAAGCCGAGGGCCAGGGTCAGAACGACTGCGCCCCTCACCGCCCCACCTCCTCAATTGTGAACAGGAACACGCCTATCACTATCGCCCCCACCACTATCGCCGAGAGCGCCACGTCCGGTGCGTTCAGCTCGAAGAGGGCCAGGATAAAGAGCAGGCTGAGCAGGGAGTACTTGACCACCGCGTTTATGAGGTTCTCCTCCTCGACCACGGCAATAGCTAGAACCACCATCGCCACGAAGACCACGTCAAGGATTGTCCCAAGCATACATATCCACCACTGCCTCGGGTTTGACGCCGTAGCGGTAGGCCCCCCTCGCGAGGGCGTGGCTCACCATCGGGTTTATCATCGCTATCAGGAAGGCCAGCACGAGGAACTTGGCCTTGACGATTCCCGGTGCGTCCATCGTGAGGACGAGGTAGAGGATTATGCTCATGGCCCCTCCCGTGTCGCACTTGCTCGCCGCGTGAAGCCGGGTGTAAACGTCCGGGAACCGGAGTATCCCCAGGGCTCCAAAGAGCATCACCGCCTCGCCGAAGAGGATTAGTCCCTCAAGCACCGCCGGCACGCTCCATGTACTTTGCCAGTATAAGCCCTCCCACGGAGTTCACCATCAGCAGGACTATGGCGAGGTCTATCAGGTAGTACTCCCCCCTCATCGCCGCCACCAGGGCTATTATCACCACCACCTTCGTCGTTATCGTGTTAAGCCCCACCACCCTGTCCGGAAGGGTCGGTCCCCTGAGCACGCGGTACGAGACCAGCAGTGCCGTGAAGACTAGCAGGTAGAAGGCGCTCACCAGAAGACCTTCTTGAGCCATTCCTCGATGTCCCCCTTTATCTTCTCTCCGGCCTTCTCTCGGTCGAGGGTCTCGACGTCTATCCAGTGGACGTAGAGGTAGGTCTCTCCGAGCTTTTTCTTGACGTCCAGCGTTAGAGTGCCCGGGGTGAGGGTTATTGAGTTCGCCAGTATCGTTACGCCTGTGTCCGAGTTTAAGTCCGTCTTTATCTTGACTATGCCCGGCCTTATGTCCATGAGAATCACGTTCTTCGCTACCTTCACGTTGCTCTCCAGCAGGCGGAAGGCCATTATGACCAGGTACTGGGGCAGGTAAATCAGGGTGAAGTAGAGGATTTTTTCCACTATGTTGCCACTTCGACGTATGTCCTCCGTGATGAGGTCGCGCATGAAGAGTGCTATCACGAGGGTGACAACGGAGCCGAGGACTAAGTTAGAGGGTTCCGTGTTCGCGGTTATGACGGCCCAGAAGGCCAGGAGAAGGAGCCAGGTGAGAACTACTCTCTCCCAAGGGGGGAGCTTTGAGGCCTCAAACCTGCTCCTCAAAACCCTCTCGTTCATGGCCTCTAGTCTTTCCTTCAGGTAGAAGGGAACGCGACTCATACGGTAAGTTTGGACGTCGAAGTTAATAATGGTTTTGGACACCCCGGGTTTCCGGAACCATTTCGAGAAAGGTTTAAATGCTCAAACCTGCTACCGTGAACGGTGATGTTCATGATTGAAGTCGGGGAGTACAAGGTTAAGGAAGGCCTCTACTACACCAAGGACCACGAGTGGGTTCAGGTCCTTGACGACGGAACCGTTCTCGTCGGCATAAGCGACTACGCCCAGAAGGAGCTGGGCGATTTGGCCTACGTCGAGCTTCCCGAGGTCGGCAAGGAGCTCAGCAAGGGCGACGTCCTCTGTGAGCTCGAGAGCGTCAAAGCCGTCTCGGAGGTTTACGCCCCGGTCAGCGGCGAAGTCATTGAAGTCAACGAAGAACTTGAGGACAGCCCCGAGGTTCTCAACGAGGACCCCTACGAGCACTGGATTGCCAAGCTCAAGCCCAGCAACCTCGACGAGGAGCTCAAGGAGCTCATGGACGCCGAGGCCTACGCGAAGTATCTGGAGAGCCTCTGACCTTCTCCTTTCCGCAACCGTTAAGTATTTTCTTGCCTATTCTTCCCGGTGGTTCCTATGAAGGTTCTGAAGGAATGGGACGTTAAGGTGAAGCTTGTTAAGACAAAGAGGGGAGCGATTCTCCACATGATTGAACTGGAGCCGGGGCACTTCTACCTCGAACAGAACCCGCTCAAGGATTCAAAGTACGGCGTCGCCTACAGGAAGATAAAGGAGAACTTCCCCGAGTTCTATATGTTCTGGGAGATTAAGAACAACCGCTACACCGGAAAGCTCTTAGCTGGAGCGTTCCTGGAGAAGAAGGAGATAGACGACTTCATAACTCTCCTCGCCCAAACCGAGGACTTCAAGAAGTTTGAAGAAATCCTTGAGGAGATTGAAGAGCTTGAGGAGGAGTGAGCTCGGCCCTTGGCTTTCATCATTTTTGCCGTGTAAAACACGGACTCAGATACCCTAGAGGTCGTCATCGCTCGGTTTCTTTCAAGAAGGGGAGGATAAAAGCCTAACGGCTCGGTTAGTATACCCCTCATCATTCTTCAGCTACCGTGAGGCTCGTCATCGCCTTCCCTACTCCCACCCGCGACTTAAAAAACCAAACCCTTATAACTTCTGCCCCAGTAGTTAACTACTGGGGTGGTAGTTACGTACTTCGATACCCGACCCAAGAGGAAGCGCGAGGATTTGTACGACAGGGAGAAAGAGCTGAGCGACTTTGAAAACTCTCTCCGCTCAAACAATCCCCTCACGGTCATCACGGGAATCAGGAGGCTGGGGAAAACCTCTCTCCTCCTCGTTGGACTGAACGAACTCGGCGTTCCCTATATCCTCGTGGACTTCAGGGGGGTGAACCCGAACTCCAGAATGGACGTCTACAAGCGGATAGAAAGCGCGTTAAACCTCTTCTTCCGCGAGAACCGCAACCTCTGGGAGGAACTCAAGGAGAACCTCAGAACCATAACGGGCCTTCGAGTTCTGAGCTTCGGCGTCAACCTCTCCTGGCGCGAGGAGAAAACGGACTTGATAGCCCTGTTCCGGGAGCTCGAGAAGCACGACGTCGTTCTGGCCTTCGATGAGGTGCAGTATTTGAGGGGCCCCGTCGGAAGCGAGTTCTCTGGTTTAATCGCTCACCTCTATGACTACTCGAACCTGAGAATCGTCATGACCGGCTCCGAAGTTGGCCTGCTCCACGACTACCTCGGCGTGGACGACCCCAAGGCGCCCCTCTACGGCAGATACTTTCACGAGGTTACACTCTCAAGGTTCACGCGGGAGCAGAGCAGGGACTTCCTTATTAAGGGGTTCGAGCAGGTTGGGGTTGCCCCTCCAGAAGAGATAATCGAGGACGCAGTGGAGAAGCTCGACGGTATCGTCGGCTGGCTCGTCCTCTTTGGCAGGAGGGTTCTCGAGAAGGGCTCCTCCAGTGAAATAGTCGAAGAGGTCTTTGAAGAGGCCAAGAGACTCGCGCTGGAGGAGTTTGAGAACTTCCTCTCTAAGAGACCTGCCGCGAGGAAACGCTACCTGGAGATAATGCGCGCAGTTGCGAGCGGACGGAACACGTGGGAAGAGATAAAAGAGCACCTCGAACGGAAAGAGGGCAAGAGCATAGCCGACAGCGTGCTGGCGAGGCTTCTAAAGGCGCTCGTAGATTCCTCCTTCCTCCAGAAGGTCAGGGACGGTCGGAACGTCCATTACAAAATCCCTGACCCGGTGCTTGAGGCTGTGTTTAAGTAACAAGAAAACAGGGAGAGGGAGAACCCTCACGCGTTTTCGTTTCTCTTCTTCGTGAGGTACTCGTGGATTGCCTTCGCGGCCCTTCTTCCGTCGCCCATTGCGAGGATAACCGTTGCCTCGCCCCTTATCGCGTCTCCACCTGCGAAGACTCCCGGAATGCTCGTCATAAGGTTCTCGTCGACGATGATTCTTCCGCGCTCGACCTTCAGGCCGGGCGTGTTGATGATGAGCCTGTTGGGGTGCTTGCCGATTGCTATTATGACGGTGTCCGCCTCAATCGTCACGTACTCGCCGGTTCCGACTATCTTCCTCTTGCCCCTGCTGTCGCGCTCGTCGAGGGCTTTCATCTTCTCGAACTTGACTGCCTTAACGTTGCCCTTCTCATCGCCTATGAACTCGACCGGGTTGACGAAGTACTCGAACTTTATTCCCTCTTCCTTGGCGTGCTCGACTTCCTCAATTCTCGCGGAGACGTCCTCCGGGCCGCGCCTGTATGCGATGATGACCTCGGCACCGAAGCGCCTCGCGCTCCTCGCGGCGTCCATGGCGGTGTTTCCAGCTCCGATGACCACGACGCGCTTTCCAACCTTCACGGGAGTGTCGTACTCGGGGAACAGGTAGGCCTTCATGAGGTTAACGCGCGTGAGGAACTCGTTGGCCGTGTAGATTCCGTTGAGGTTTATGCCGGGGGCGTTGATGAGCCTTGGCGTACCGGCGCCCGAGCCTATAAAGACGGCGTCGTACTCTTCAAGGAGTTCTTCTATGGTCACGGTCTTTCCGACGATGTGGTCGGTGAGTATTTTGACGCCGAGCTTCCTGAGCTTGTCAATCTCGCTCTCGACGATGCTCTTGGGGAGCCTGAACTCGGGGATGCCGTACATCAGGACTCCTCCGGGCTCGTGCAGGGCCTCGTAGATTGTAACGTCGTAGCCGAGCTTCGCCAGCTCTCCAGCTGCCGTAAGTCCGGCCGGACCGGCTCCGATGATTGCAACCTTCTGGCCCTTCTTCTCTATCTTCGGCACCATCTCGAAGAGGAGCTCCTCGTCTATGCCCTTCTCGCGGGCGTAGTCGGCAACGAACCTCTCGAGCTTGCCGATGTTGACCTTGTCCCCCACCTTACCCATGACACAGTTCATCTCACACTGGTCCTCCTGCGGGCAGACGCGACCGGTCGTGGCCGGAAGGGAGTTGCAGGCCCAGATGACCTTGAGGGCCTCCTTTACAGCCTTATCCGGGTCGTCGCGGTACTGGACGAGCTTGCCGATGAAGCCCGGAATGTCTATGTGGACGGGACAGCCTTTTATACAGGGCGCGTAGTTTGCCGGACACTGGAGGCAGCGCTCGGCTTCCTTAACGGCAAGCTCGAAGGTGTAGCCGAGGTTGACCTCCTTGAAGTCCCTAATCCTCTCCTCTGCCGGCCTCTCCGGCGTCGGAACGCGCTCCTTGATGAGCTTCCTCTTAACGACCATCACTGCTCACCTCCCTGGACGGCCTTCAGGTACTCTTCAAAGGCCCTCTTCTCCATGTCAGTGTAATAACCTGTCCTCGCTATGAGGACGTCCCAGTCGACCTGGTAGGCGTCGAACTCGGGGCCGTCTATGCAGGCGAACTTGACCTCGCCGCCGACGGTAACACGGCAGGCGCCGCACATGCCGGTTCCGTCCACCATAATCGGGTGCAGGTCAGCCTTCATCGGGATTCCAAACTCCTTAACGACCTCGAAGACGGCCTTCTGGTCGCCGGCTGGGCCGACCATGAAGACGAGGTCGTAATCCTCTTTCTCAAGCATCTCGCGAACCTTCTCGACGAGCCTCTTGGTGACGTTCTTCATGTTGGTCGGGAAGTCGAGGTTCGGGTCAATGGGAACTGTCTCGAGGACGTGCCTTCCAACGGCCTTCTCAAGCTCGTCCTTCAGAACGACCATCGGCTCAAAGGTGACGTGGAGCGTCGTGACGTCGTTTCCGAGCTCCTGCCAGGCCTTGGCTATCGGGTAGACCTCGACTATTCCTGTATACGCCCCAATGGCGAGGATTTTGCCGAACTTCTCCATCTCGGCCGGGTTTCCGAGGGGGCCGGCTATGTTGAGAATTGAATCGCCGGGCTTGAGCTCGTTGGCCATCCTCATGGTCGTCTTTCCGCGGATGAAGGTTATCAGGACAATCCAGCCCTCTTCCCTGTCCCACATCACCGGTGTGAGGGGAATCCTTTCGCCGTTCGGGAAGGCCCTCACGATGACGAACTGGCCGGGCTGAACCTTCTTGGCCACGTGGGGGGCCTCAATCTTATACCAGATGTTCCTCATTGCGAGCTCTTTCTTTTCAAGTATCCGGTACACGATGAACACCTCCGTGCATGAGCCCAAAGTTGGACATCTAAAGGTTCAGAACCCTTAGTGTTTATAAAGATGTGCTCAACCTTTGGTTGAGAACTCCGAATGGATTTCGAGGGAGGACTTTGAAACCTGAAGGAAACGCTTTTTAACCGGGACGCCGAGGTGAGAACGGTGCCGAAAATGGAGTGGAAGCGGGTTGTGTACCACGTCGCGGTAGTCGTGGCGGCCTTAGGGATGTTTCTGCCCCTCCTCTACGGGGCGGTGCCCCTAGTCAGGGAACTCCTTGGGAGCAATCCCCTACTTAAATCCCTCGCGGTAATAGCACTTGGCTGGCTAACGGCCTACTTCACGTTCGAGGAAAGAGGAGAAAAGGTCACAGCTTCCTGAGGAAGGTTATATAGCCTGTATGAGCCAGCATCGTCGTTTTCGGCCTCATGCAGTCCCTCTTTACTTCCTGTTCTCTGACGAGGACCTCGACGACCCTCGGCCTCATGAAGTGCTCCCTGTACTCCTCCAGCGCCCTGAAGAAGCGGTGGACCTGGTTCATGCAGGGCGTGTAGGCCACGAAGTATCCCCCGGGCTTTAAAACGTCAACCGCGTGCGGGAGGACGTTCTCCGGTTGAGGTAAATCTAAGACGATATGGTCGGCGGTCTCCTCCTCTATTCCGTCGTAGATGCTCCTGTTCTTCAGAACAACTCTGTCCGAGAAGCCAGCGAGCTCGATGTTCCTCTTCGCTATCTCGTAGAAGTCCTTCCTGACCTCGTAGCTTATAACCCTGCCCTCCGGCCCTACGGCGTTGGCGAGGAAGATTGTCAAGGCCCCGCTCCCGGCTCCGGCCTCTATGACGGTGTCGCCGGGTGAAATGCCTGCGTAGGCTATTATTATGCCCGCGTCTTTGGGGTGGACTATCTGTGGCCCCCGTTTCATCTTCGCTATTATGTCGTTGATGTCCGGCTTGAGCGCCACGAAGGTTTCACCCTTGTGGCTCTCTATTCTGCTCCCGTAGGGCTTTCCGATTAGCTCGCCCAGCCTGAGGATTCCGAGGTCGGTGTGGAACTCCCTGTCCTCAACCTTCACGAGGTAGCGCTTTCCCCGCTTATCGACGAGAAGAACCCTGCTTCCCTCCTCAATCACCAATCCCACCGTCCTTGTAGACTTTGAACTCCCCTCCTGAGACCTCCACTATTGCCGTGCTGAGTTCCTCGAGTATCGCAAGGTGGGCGCGCTTTATGACGTCGGCGTTCACGAAGTTGATTATGACGAGGTCCTCCGCTGGAATCGTGCTCACCGCCGTGAGTATCGACTTGATGGCGTTCTCGGGGTTGAAGTGGATGTAGTGGCCGAGTCCGAAGGTCACCATGTACTTTGGCTTCTGGGGAAGCCGTGATATCTTGCTCATGATGGAGTGGTAGCTCCTCAGGAACGTGTGCGGGTCATAGCTTGGCACGACGTCCTCAAGGATTTCGCCGTAGGTTACCGTTCCCGGCCCGACCCTCACGACCCTTAGGTCTTTGAGGAGCTCCAGAACGCCGGAGTAATCAACATCTCCCCT
The DNA here is from genome assembly GCF_000585495.1 of Thermococcus nautili. Lineage (NCBI taxonomy): Archaea > Methanobacteriati > Methanobacteriota > Thermococci > Thermococcales > Thermococcaceae > Thermococcus > Thermococcus nautili. The sequence continues at coordinate 1,468,445 of NZ_CP007264.1, read as the reverse complement.
CCTCATGAACTTCCTGAGAAGAATCTCGCCCATTCCAAAGAAGTCAACCACAACCACTCCGCCTGCGTTTATGGCGGGTAACAGCTCACCCCACGCAAGGTTCTCTATGGGTTCTCGCGACTGGTACTCGATTAAAACAACGTCTCCGGGGGTCATGAAGCTGAGCACGTCTTTCTCAAGGTTTTTGATGGCCATGACCTTCACCAAAAGGGTTTTTAACGGCCGGTCTTTTAAATCTTGCCGGGTGGGAAGATGAAGTTCGCGGTGTGGCCGAGCGAGCTCGACGCGAGACTCAGCAGGAAGTACGGGAGAACGGTTCCCAAGAACGTCGCGGTTGATGCTCCAAAGCTCTCCGAGATAGAGGACGCCGTTCTAATCCTCGGGATGAAGGTCATTGAAAAGGACCACAGCAAGCTCAACCCCCGTCTCTCGGGTCTCGACGAGGAGCTCAGAACCTACGGTTTTCTGAGGGTTGAGAGCCCCTACGGGAAGGGGAAGAGCCTCAAAATGATTGCGGAGAAGATTAGAGAACTCCGTTCGAGGGCAAAGTCCAAGAAGGGCAAGGCTAAGAGGAAGAGAAGGTAATCACTCCTCCTCCATCTCGACGACGATGGCGGTAGTGGTGTCTATAACGCCGTCGATGTTGTGGATGTCGTGGAGGATTCTCCTCGTCAGCTCACCGAGGTCCTTGGCCTCGATGTGGACGATGGCATCGTAGGGACCGGTGACGGCGTCGGCCTTGGTAACGCCCGGTATCTGCTTGAGGGCCTCGATAACGCTCTCAACTTTCCCAATTTCCACAGTCAACAAAACATACGACCTAACCATTGGCATCACCGCCGAAATTTTCTTCGCTCTTTAGTTGGAGCCCCGCTCATTTAAGCTTTTCGTAGCCCAAACCTATTTAACCGCTCCGTCAATAGGGGTTGCGGTCGAAATGAGGGTTGATGAACTTCCCGTTGACGAGAGGCTTAAGGCAGTCCTCAAGGAGAGGGGCATAGGGGAGCTCTACCCACCGCAGGCTGAAGCTTTGAAGAGCGGTGCCTTAGAGGGCAGAAACCTCGTTCTGGCAATCCCAACGGCGAGCGGAAAAACCCTCGTGAGCGAGATAGTCATGGTGGACAAGCTTCTCCGCGAGGGGGGTAAAGCCGTCTACCTCGTCCCCCTCAAGGCCCTCGCCGAGGAGAAGTACCGCGAGTTCAAGGAGTGGGAGAAGCTGGGCCTGAAGGTCGCGGCAACCACAGGAGACTACGACTCAACCGACGACTGGCTTGGGCGGTACGACATAATAGTCGCCACAGCTGAGAAGTTCGACTCCCTTCTCAGGCACGGCGCGAGGTGGATTGACGACGTTAAGCTCGTCGTTGCCGACGAGGTTCACCTAATCGGCTCCTACGACAGGGGCGCTACGCTCGAGATGATTCTAACCCACATGCTCGGCAGGGCGCAGATATTGGCCTTGAGCGCCACCGTCGGCAACGCGGAGGAGTTGGCTGAGTGGCTCGATGCATCGCTCGTCGTCAGCGACTGGAGACCGGTTCAGCTGAGGCGGGGAGTTTTCCACCTCGGAACGCTGGTCTGGGAGGACGGGAAAGTTGAGAGCTACCCCGAGAACTGGTACTCCCTCGTCACCGATGCCGTAAAGCGGGGCAAGGGCGCGCTCGTCTTCGTCAACACGAGGCGCTCGGCCGAGAAGGAAGCTTTAGCAATCTCGAAGCTCGTATCGTCTCACCTTACCAAGCCCGAGAAGCGGGCGTTGGAAAGCCTTGCCAATCAGCTCGAGGACAACCCCACGAGCGAGAAACTGAAGAGAGCCATTAAGGGCGGCGTCGCCTTCCACCACGCCGGACTGAGCAGGGTCGAGAGAACCCTCATCGAGGACGCCTTCCGGGAAGGTTTAATTAAGGTAATCACCGCGACGCCGACCCTCTCGGCTGGTGTGAATTTACCATCATTCAGAGTAATAATCCGCGACACCAAGCGCTACGCCGGCTTCGGCTGGACAGATATTCCCGTTCTGGAAATCCAGCAGATGATGGGAAGGGCCGGAAGGCCGAGGTACGACAAGTACGGCGAGGCGATAATAGTAGCGAGAACCGACGAGCCGGGCAAGCTTATGGAGCGCTACATCCGCGGGAAGCCCGAGAAGCTCTTCTCGATGCTCGCCAACGAGCAGGCCTTCAGGAGTCAGGTTTTGGCTTTAATCACGAACTTTGGCATTAAGAGCTTTTCTGAGCTCGTCCGCTTCCTTGAGAAAACCTTCTACGCCCACCAGAGGAAGGACTTGAGCTCGCTCGAGTACAAGGCGAAAGAGGTGGTCTACTTCCTCATAGAGAACGAGTTCATCGACCTTGACCTTGACGACAGTTTTATGCCGCTGCCCTTCGGCAAGAGAACTTCTCAGCTCTACATAGACCCGCTCACGGCCAAGAAGTTCAAGGACGCCTTTCCGGCAATCGAGCGGAATCCGAACCCCTTCGGAATCTTCCAGCTCATAGCCTCAACCCCCGATATGGCGACTTTAACAGCGAGGAGGCGCGAGATGGAGGACTACCTTGACCTGGCTTACGAGCTTGAGGACAAGCTCTACGCGAGCATACCCTACTACGAGGACTCGCGCTTCCAGGGCTTCCTCGGACAGGTGAAGACTGCGAAGGTTCTCCTCGACTGGATTAACGAGGTTCCCGAGGCGAGGATTTACGAGACATACCTCATAGACCCCGGCGACCTCTACCGGCTCCTTGAGTTGGCTGATTGGCTCATGTACTCGCTCATTGAGCTCTACAAGCTCTTCGAGCCGAAGGAGGAAATCCTTAACTACCTCCGCGACCTGCACCTTCGCCTGAGACACGGCGTTAGGGAAGAGCTCCTCGAACTCGTCAGGTTGCCGAACATCGGAAGGAAGAGGGCGAGAGCTCTCTACAACGCCGGCTTTAAGAGCGTTGAGGCGATAGCGAACGCGAAGCCTGCTGAACTCCTCGAAGTCGAGGGAATAGGTGCCAAAATCCTCGACGGAATCTACCGCTACCTCGGAATCGAGAAGAGAGTGGCTGAAGAAAAGCCGAAGAGAAAGGGAACGCTGGAGGACTTTCTTCGGTGAGGGTTATCTTTTTAAATCCCCTCCGAGCTACTCGGGGTGGGCTCAATGATAGTAATAGTCACTGGAATGCCCGGTTCTGGAAAGAGCAGGATTGTAAAGGAGTTCGAGAAGAGGGGCTTTCCCAGCGTTTCTCTCGGAGACATCGTGCGTGAGGAGACCCTAAAGCGTGGCCTCGAGCTCACCAAGGAAAACGTTGCCAAGGTCAGCATTCGCCTGAGACAGGAGCTCGGTCAGAACGCCGTTGCCAAGCTCGCGGTCGAGAAGGTGAGGGCCCTCTTAGAGGAGAGCCCGTTAGTGGTCATAGACGGCGTTCGCTCCCTCGACGAGGTGGGAACCTTCAGGGGGGCCTTTCCTGAGGAAGAAATCATCATCGTTGCTGTCCACACACCGCCGAAGCTCCGCTTCGAGAGGCTGAAGGCCAGGGGAAGGCACGATGACCCCCAGAACTGGGAGGACTTTGAGGAGAGGGACTGGAAGGAGCTCCGCTTTGGAATCGGTGGCGTTATAGCGATGGCCGACCACATGCTAATAAACGACGGGAGCAAAGAGGAATACGAGGAGAAAGTAGCTACCCTCGTCGGGGAAATCATCCGAGGGCTGAATCGAGGAGGAGCATGACGTAGAAGCCCGCGAAGAAGCCCAGCGTGACGAGGGTCTCGCTCTTCTCTCCCCTGTATATCTCCGGAATCATTTCCTTCACTGTGACGTAGAGCATTGCCCCTCCTGCGAGGCCGAGGCCGTAAGGTAGCGTCCAAGCGAAGGCAGTGAAGAAGACCGCGCCGAGGATTACCATGACCATCTCGGCCAAACCGCTCAGGACGCCGATGAGAACAGGGCCGAGGCTCTTCTTCTGTATGACCGCGAGCGGGAGCGAGACAACGGTTCCCTCGGGGAAGTCCTGTATACCTATCGCTATGGCCGTGATGAGGCCGACCTCGAGGTTGTAAACGAGGGACGTTCCAACCGCTAACCCCTCGGGCAGGTTGTGGATTATGAGCGCGAAAACGAGGAGCCAGACCTTCCTGAGGCGTTCCTTCATCCCCTTCGGCCCCTCATAGCCCCTAACGAGGTGCTCGTGGGGCAGAAGCCTGTCAACGGCGTAAATCAGCAGGACGCCGAGGGCTATTCCAAGGGCCACGGGCGGAAACCCGGCGCTCGCTATTCCCGGCAGAATGAGCGAGGTAAACGAGGCGACAATCATAACCCCGGCCGCGAAGCTGAGCGAGAAGTCAACGCCTTCAGCCGGAAGCTTTTTGGCGAAGAGGGCCACCATAGCTCCGAGCGATGTCATCAAAGCCACGAAGAGGCCCGCGTAGAAGGACACCCAGATTAGGCTTCCCCCGCTGATTTCGAGGAGGTACCTCGCGAGCCCCTCGATGAAACCTTCTAACATCTTTCGGCCACCCTAATTATCTGGGCGGTTGGGTTTATAAGCCTTCTTTCGACCTTAGCCCGGTGAGAGCATGGAGGAGCTGTTTGAGGAAGTCGAGCTTGAGGCGTACGTTTACCCGACCGAGGACATCGAGAAGGTAAAGAGAGCCATGCTGAACCTTGTGCCCGATTTGGAGTTCGAGGTCTTTGACAGGGGCGATTACGTAATCCTCACGGGGAAGACGAGGAGCAGGAAAGCCCTCAGCAGGCTCTATGAGCTTTTCAGAGGGCAGGCGATACTCGACACCGCGCGCTCCTTCCTCGAGGAGGGTTACTTCGGCGAGGAGATAATAGTCAAGGTGAACAAGCAGGCCGCTTACGCGGGAGTTGTGAACTTCAACGAGGAGAGCCCGCTCGGCCCGATAACGATAATAATCCGCACAAAGAACCCGAGGAAGCTCATGAAGTGGCTCGCTCCAAGGACGAAGGACGGCGTGCCGATTGAGTGACACCTCGACGAGTGCTGTTCTCCACAATTTTTCGGCTCGCGTTGGCCTTCCCTTTGAGAATGCTCTTACAGGCCCGCTCCGGAAATCGATTTTTGTGGTCATATAGACGTAACCTATCGGAACGGTTTTGTTGGTCTGTGTAACGAAATATTTTCGAACATTCCGAATGATGTCTTCCTGGCGCCTGAGCGACCGTAAAACCTGCTTAAATTGGATTGTTTCCAGGAGAAACGCAGGATAGCCGTTGGACGACCCAACAGAGGTCAGTAACACCTCGGGAAATCGCGGTAAGCTATTCCCTCGGCTGGGGGAAGCGCTAATCCGGGTTGTTCGCACTTGTGGGGGGTGCTCCTCGGGCGTTTGTACAACCAACAAAAGGCCAGGGTTAAAGTTCGATTTCCAGAAAGGCTTAAATATTGGACGGTCCGTCTTTTTCTGTTGGGCGAAAGGGCGAGTTTCGCGCCCTGTTGCAATAAGACTCGAGGAGAATTGAAACTTCCTTTCTCCTTTGGCCAAGGTTGCCAATCTTGATAGTTGCAATAAGACTCGAGGAGAATTGAAACTGCTGTTCTCGTTTGTTATAGTTATCGCTTGCCGGTATGTTGCAATAAGACTCGAGGAGAATTGAAACTGTTTACAAACTCTAGCTTATGCCACCCTGCCGACCTGTTGCAATAAGACTCGAGGAGAATTGAAACTCATGAAGTCGTCACGATTAAGGAAAAAGTGTAAAACGGTTGCAATAAGACTCGAGGAGAATTGAAACCTGTTTCTCAGTCATCAAGCCACGTCATACAAAATGGTTGCAATAAGACTCGAGGAGAATTGAAACCATGCATTTTCTCAAGCAGATAAAGAAACTGCCGAAGGGTTGCAATAAGACTCGAGGAGAATTGAAACAAGAATAGACTACCGCTTTTGTTGTCTTGTCCGCTACGTTGCAATAAGACTCGAGGAGAATTGAAACCGTTATGTCGCCCATCTCAACCCCACCTTAACCGCTTGTTGCAATAAGACTCGAGGAGAATTGAAACGCGTTGATGTAAACGATAGCCCCAAGACTAAGGCCTGAAGGTTGCAATAAGACTCGAGGAGAATTGAAACCTCGAAGATGACGATGAGGACCTCTCGGCCGTTCTCATGTTGCAATAAGACTCGAGGAGAATTGAAACTTCGCCGGCACTCTGACCATGTTGCCACTCAGGTCATAGAGTTGCAATAAGACTCGAGGAGAATTGAAACCCCTGCCGACTTCGACTACGAGGCGTGGAAGAAGAAGGTTGCAATAAGACTCGAGGAGAATTGAAACCTACGTGAAGCAAAGGGCAACGGACTACGTGCCCGAGTTGCAATAAGACTCGAGGAGAATTGAAACGCGGTAAAATCGGACGCGACGGTGAATGTTTACTATGTTGCAATAAGACTCGAGGAGAATTGAAACACGTTGGAGCTTTTGAAATGTCTATGATGAGCGAAGTTGCAATAAGACTCGAGGAGAATTGAAACCTGGTGCTGGCCATCTTCCTGCTGGTGGACGAGAAGGTTGCAATAAGACTCGAGGAGAATTGAAACATGGCTTCGCCCCACAGCCGGGGGACGTTAAGGTCGTGTTGCAATAAGACTCGAGGAGAATTGAAACGCAGGGAACGGAGGTGGAAAAAATGAAGGTGGTCGGACGTTGCAATAAGACTCGAGGAGAATTGAAAATCTAACTTCTTGATTTTTCCCCACCTATTGTCCGTTACATTCTACGGTAGAAGAATTTATAAAGGGGTCTCTTTACTGGATGCTGGTGGGACCGATGCTCAAGGTGCAGGTTCGCAAGCAAATCAAGAGGCAGAGGAAGAGGGGCAAGGTCTATAACGTCGAGCAGAGGCTTATTTACGTTCCCTCAAAGGCCGAGCTTCCCGATGAGGTTTACATCTTGACTCCAGAAGAACTCAGAGAGCTCGTCGAGCTGATTCCCGAGGAGAAGAGGCCGAGCTGGCTGGTGGCGGAATGAAGGCGCTTGTAATCTCTGTAGACAGAAGCAGGCAGAAAAGAACCATCTACGCGTTAGTTGAGGTAGATTACAACAATCTCAGACATATACGAGAGAAAGGCAGCTGGCTTAAGCACTTGGCGGAGCTTCCGAAGCAGGAGCGAAGGAACTACATTGCAAAATTCCCAGGCAGATTCGAAAAACTAAAACCCTATCTGGAGAAAATCATCATAACTCCCTTTTTGAGCGAGATTAAGGATGAGGTGGCTAACAAATCGGAGAATACTCGCATTCTAATTCTCGACGATGCCGTGCTTAAAAAGTTCAGCGAGTATTCAGGCCAAAAGAACGTTTTCAAGGAAAGTTTGGCTAAGAGAAGATACGAGTTCCGGCACGTTGTTCTTCTCACAGATAACCTCGCATACATCGGCCGCGAGATTTACGAGAAGAATCCTAATCCAAACGCTCTCAAGAAAGAACTGCGGAAAAGAGGAATACTATGAAGCCCCTCTCACGGTGCGTCCCCGGCTTCATAAGGGTCTGCCAGGGCCACCACTCGAAGGGCCCGCCAACTCCGTCCCTCAACGGGACTTCATGCTCATGCGGCTCATCGCCCGATATTCTAGCGGGCTCAACTTCATGTTATGCACTCGTACTTTTAAAGGTTTCTTAGCTCAACTCCAACACGCCAAATTCTCGTTGCAAACGCCGGGAACGTTCCACGGAAAAAGGAAAAGAAAACCCGCTCACTCTCTCCCCTTCCGCCTTCCCCACCCGAGCCTTGCGGTCAGGATTTTCTCGCTGGCGAAGACCCTCGCGGTTACGTAGAGCGTTGCACCGGCGACGATGGCGAGGTAAGCTATGCTCGCGCCGAGAGCCGTGTAGTCCTTCGCTATGAGGTAGCGGTAGTCCACGACAGGGTGAGTGAAGGGGCTGGCGAAGAGCAGGTACTTCCAGAGGGCCGGGAGCTGGCTGATATCAACGAACATCAGGACGAACGACGGGAAGGCGAGGGGCAGTATGACCGAGCTGACCACCGTGTTGGCGCTCTGAACGTCCTCGGCGAAGACAGCCAATAGCATCGCGAGGCTCAGCGAAAATGCTATCGTCAGGAAGACGACGACGCCGAAGAGTGCCATGCCGGTTGGTGTTATCGAGAGGCCGAGTTCACTCAGCGAGACGCCCGTCTGGGTCCCGAACCCCGCCATGTACTGCTTGAGGCCAATCATGTAAGCTAAGGCCGCTATAACGCCCATCACTGCCGTTCCAGTTATCTTCGATGCCACAATCGTCGTCCTTCTCACAGGGAGCGTCAGGAGCGTCTCAAGGGTTTTGTTCTCCTTTTCGCTTGCCACAGCTCCCGCCGACATCTGGGACGTTATCATGACCATCAGGAAGACTATGAGGGGCAGTCCGTAGGATTGGGAAGCCAGGACCTGCGAGACAACCGTTGGGGGAACGTCAACGATTCTGCCAAGGAGGTATGACTTGCTCTCCGCCCTTATCGGGTGCAGAACCGCGTCCGGGTTCTTCGCGCCGAGTTCCTGAACCTTGAGCTTCGCTATCTCCTCCGAGAGGACGTTTATCACGGCGTTAATCCTGCCCTCGCTCACGCTCTCCCTCATCCCCGAGCCAATCTCCTTGAAGACCCCGTATATCTGGACCGTCGCGGCTTCATCGGACTCAATGCTCTCGCTGAAGTTATGGGGAATCACGACCAGGACGTTTTGATTTTCCTGGAGTGCCTTTCTCAGGGCGTCGTCAACCGAACCCGCGCTTATGACGGTTACAGTGACGTTGGGGGTGACGTTTAGGGCCCTTATCAGCAACTCACCGTACTTTCCATCGTCGAAGTTGACTATTGCCACGTGCGTTTCCTTCGTCGCGCTTTCAAACCCGAACTGCATCATCTTTCCAAGGGCGGGATAGACGATAAGGGGCACGATTATGAGGCCGAAAATCAGCTTTCTGTCCCGCATCAGGTTCTTTATCTCCTTCTTGGCCAGGACGAGAAAATCGCTCATGAGCCCTCACCCCCGACCGGCTCTGGGATGCTCACGCCGATGGCCCTCATGAAGACCTCCTCGAGGTTCTCGGCGCCGTATTTGGTTTTCAGCTCCTCCGGCGTTCCAATTTCCACGATTCTTCCGCCGGCAATCATGGCAACGCGGTCGCAGAGGAACTCGACCTCAAGCATGTTGTGGCTTGAAATCAGGAACGTCGTTCCTTCGCTCCTCGCGAAGCGCCTTATCGTCTTCCTAATCTCGTAAGCGTTCACTATGTCGAGCCCGCTCGCCGGTTCGTCGAGGATTGCCAGCTTCGGCCTCATCATGAGGGCCCTCGCTATCAACAGCTTGCGCGTCATTCCCTTGGAGTACGTTGAGACCTTGTCGTCGAGCCTCTCCCCGAGGCCGGCGAGCTCAGCGCCGAGCTGGAGCATTTCCCGGGCTTTCCGCTCGTCTTTGGCGTAAAGCCTCGCCATGAACTCCAGGTACTCCCTCCCGGTGAGGTTCTTGTACGCTCCGGCCTCCTCTGGCAGATAACTTATCAGTGCCCTGACCCTGTCGGCTTCCTTGACGACGTCATAGCCCGCTATTTTCGCCGTCCCGCCGGTTGGCTTCAGGAGCGTTGCGAGGATTTTGAGGGTCGTGCTCTTTCCCGCTCCGTTCGGCCCGATGAGGCCGAATATCTCGCCCTCCCGGATGGAGAAGCTTACCCCCTTCAGGGCCTTGACCTTTCCGTAATCCTTCTCAAGGTTCTCAACCTCAACGAGCATTTTCATCACCCTCGTAGATGAAGATGTCCTCGATTTTAACGCCGAAGAACCGCGCTATCTTGAAGGCCAGCCTTAAGGAGGGGTCGTATTTCCCTTTCTCAATCGCAATAATCGTCTGCCTCGTAACTCCTAAGGCCCTTGCGAGCTCTTCTTGAGTTAGCCCTTTCGCCTCCCTAAGGTCGCGCAACCTGTTGCGCATCACATCACCCTCTCGTAGTAGGCTTTCAGAATTGCCGCGGCCAAAACGCCTGCAAGCAGGGGTAACATGAGCCACTTGGAAAGCAGAACTGCCGTTTCGCTGTCGTGGCCAATAAGCCATATCAGCTCGTAGCCGAAGACCACGAGACCAATCCCCATTCCGTTGTAGAGGCTCTTCATGGTTATCAGCTCTGTCCTCTCGTCGGTTATTGGTTCCCTCTTGTTATACACCCTCAGGAGGAGCAACACCCCGAGCCATGTGATTGTGAAGAAGAGCCAGCTCAGGTAGGTGTTTATCCCGGAATAGTAGCTCATCAGCAACATAGTCGCGAAGAGAAACAGGAAGTGGATTGTCTTGAATCCCATTCACATCACCTTTGCGTAGTGATACCTCAGTATGCTGTGTCCAAGAACGGCCACGGTGAATATAAGGGCCAGCAATAGGCTGGGGTTTATGCTTTCAAAAAGCTCCACTGTCACTAGAGAAGCTAGGAGTAGGGTCTGGACGATGATTAAGGTCACCTCAGAGGCCGCCTGGTTTATACGCCTCCCACGTTCGTCTTTCATTCCTTCGGTCTCCTTCATGAAGCGATAGAATGTGGTGCAGTAAATCAGGAGGGCCGCGATAAGGAGAACAATCACCGCCCAGTTCATTTACATCACCCTCGAGTAGTACACCTTTAAAAGAAGCCTCCCAACTGTGGCGGTGAGGAACGCAACCAATAGGAACGAGAACGCCGCTGTGCTGGTATCTCCGGCTATGAAAGCCGAGTACGCTACTCCCGCTCCACTCGTAATCTGAACAAAGTTGAGGGCCCAAAGGGAGGCTTTCTCTTCAATTCGCTCCGCCCTCTCATCACGCTGAAACCCTACGTTTCTTCTGTAAATGGTTGGAAGGTATAATCCCACCGCGAGGCCCACCAGGAGACCGAGCAATGAACCGGGTTCCATGCTCCCACCATGTAAAGTTTCCTTTACGTAAAGCTTCCTTTACATCCTTATAAGGCTTTCCCCTCAAAGCTTTTAAAGGTGGAGCGAAAACTCACTTCCGCGCGGGGGTAGCCGAGCCTGGCCAAAGGCGCGGGATTTAGGGTCCCGTCCCGCAGGGGTTCCGGGGTTCAAATCCCCGCCCCCGCACCAGAAACTTTTGCCAAGCAAAAGTTTCATCAAAGTCCGTAGCTCCTTCTGGAAAATTGAATCTTAAGTATGATTTTCTCTTTGAATGGCTTGTTTTGACATGAGAACGGTTTAAATTGCCCCTTGTCGTGGGTTTGCTTTTAAATCGACGCCCGAAGGGCGTCAAGAGAAGTAAACCCCTTTTTAAAGCCGTTTGAGAGTGTTCTCCTATGGGAAGGCAGATTTTGTGAGTGTTGGGAAAATCCTTGTGGTGGGTTTTCTGTCAAGGAGCTACTAACTTTTGGTCAAGCTTTGTTAAAGCTTGCTCTGTACTCTTAAACGCCCGGAGTGGGGCTTCGCCCCCACGTTAAGAAACTTTGCCCAGCAAAGTTTCATCAAGGTTGGCATGCCTTTTGAATAGTTTGTTCTTAGGGGGTTTACTTCCAAACCTGCCAGTTTTGAACGTGTTTTCCTCCCGTTAGCGCCCTCCGGGCGCTGTTTAAAACTAAAAACTTCCCTCCACACGCTATCATAAGAGTAAACCTGAATCCATCGACTTTTTGATAACGCATGCAACTTTCCCTCTGCCCTTCTGGACAGTTAAACCATTTTGGTCAAGCTTTGCGCAAGCAAAGCTTGCTGAGGGGGCTAACACCCCCACACCCCCTTTAGCGTTAGCTTCGCAAGCGCTGGCGGAACAGTAAGTGCTTTTTTGGAAGTGCAAGTTTTGAAGGGGGTTTCTATCAACTTTACTCAACTTTAGATGCCCCTCATGGAATACATCTTTCAGACCCCTATATCCTTTGAAATGCTGGTTTTGCGATACGATAATCAGGATGCATGATTATTCCCGTTCATGGTGTTATCTTAAGTTCATTCATCGAAAAGTTTATTTATCAGAGAAGTTGCCCCTATACTGGTGGTGCTATGGATTTCGCGCTCTTCGTCGAGCGATACGTGTACAGGGCCCTCTGGTATCTGGGGATTGGGCTGATAATCGCCATTCCTCTGGCCATCTGGTACGAACTCAAATCGGGGGCGTTCTACACACAATCCGAGGCCACGTTCTTCATCGTCCTGTTCGTGATTGTGTCAATTATCGCGGTGAAATTCGGCGGGTTCATGGGTAGGCTGAGGAAGATGATATATCCCTGGTGGCACTACCTTAGAAAATGACCCCGTTATTCTTTCTTTTGGAGTTAATGTCCTCTTTCACCGGCTTTTCCGGTTTCTTCATTCTCCCACAAGCCTCGCGTGCTCCTGCTTGATACAGCGGTGGGCGACAGCCGTAAGGCCCGCCTCCTTTGCCCTTCTGAAGGCTTCCCGGTCATAGGTCCCGAACTGGAACCAGACAACTTTCGCGCCCTTCTTTATCGCCTGCTCAACGTAGTCCTTCGTGAACTCTGGCCTTACGAAGAGGTCAACTATCTCGACCTCGTCAGGAATGTCGAGAACGCTCGGGTAGCACTTCCGCCCGAGGACTTCAGAGTAGCGGGGGTTGACGGGATAGACCTCGTAACCCTTCTCAAGGAGGTAGCGCATGACGTCGTTCGCGTCGCGTTCGGGCTTCGGAGAGGCTCCAACGAGGGCTATCTTCCGGTACTTCGTCAGAATCTCCCTCACGTCATCGTCGGTCAGCTTGTCAACCGGCATTACCCTAACCATCGTATCACCACCATAGGTTTGGGAAGGGGTTTAAAGCGTTGGCGGGAACCTCTACCGATGGGCCATGCTCTATGAGGAAACGCTCTATTCCAAGTGGATAATCGCCCTGCTCGTCCCTCCGATAATAGGTATGTCAATCGGCCTCTACGAGAGCTTCGCCACCGGTCAGGGCGTCCTCATAATGACCGTTGCAACGGCCCTCACGATAGCGGTAATCCTTGAGGCAATGGCCTTCCGTGTGAGGGTTTACGAGGACAGAATCTTTCTCAGCGGTTTCCTCGGCCTTTTCATCAGAAAAACCATCAGGATTGACGAAATCGAGTGGTTCGCCGTGAGGAACAGCTGGGTTTCCTGCAACGCACCGCTCCACTTCACCTTGCCCGGAAAGGCCTGCGTCTACCTCAAGAGGCGGAAGGGCTGGGACGTTTCGTTCTCGACCAACCGCCCGGAGGAAATCACCGAGGTTCTTCGCTCGTTGGGGGTTCAACGAGGAGCTTAGCTACACAAACTTGCACCTAAACTTTTAAAAGAGAGCGCACGTAACGTACGTATGGAGATGAGGGTAAGTCCCGGTGTCCGCCGCGTACCTTGAGGTACGCGCAAATGGCGGCCCGGGGTCCGATTCCTGCTTCTCGTTTGGTTTCAGTAAATTTGCTTGAATTTAAGAACTCTTCCTGAGCTCTCGAACTTTGTGAGGAGGTTTCCCTTTCCGTTGAGCTTTCTGTAAAACGCGTTGACAACGAAGTCCGCAACCTGAATCAGCGGTTCTCCCTGGGAGTCCTTCTGATGCACGAGCACGTTAACTTCGTAGGGGAATGCGTCTCTTATCATCTTTCTGATATACTCCTCCAGATTCTTCTTCCGGAATTTTGTTGTGTGGTACCTGTCAAGGAATATCTCAACGGTTAGGGCCTTGTCAGAGGTGTAACCGATGCTCTCGAGGTAGCTCTTTAGCGACTCGACTATCAGAACCCTCGCAAGATAGTTGTAGTGAACTGCCTTCTGGAAACTGTTTTCCCTGATGTAGCCGTAAGTGTTCGCCTTGTTTATGTAAACCGCCGAGACGTGAGCGCTCTTGCACTTGTAAAGCTCATCGAGAACAAATTTCCTTATTTTATCATTGCTCTTTGAGGCCTTGAGTTCAGGTATGTCCTTTTTCTTCTTGCCGAGTTTCCCTCTGGCCTTCTTGGGAATCCGGCGGATTTTCTTAACGTCTTCCGCTTTAGCTACGATGGCACCCATAACGAAGTACCTGCTACTGCCTTTTGAGAAGCCCATGTCGCCCGCTTCGTCGAGGATGATGTAAAGGTGAACCATGAGCCTTCCCTCGCAGTACAAACGCCGTTTTCTGCGGAATAAATATACCTTGCCGTTGTCGCTGTTAACCCTTTGTTAAAGTTTGGATTCATGATTTGTCATTCTGTTAGTGACCTGAGCTTTCCGTAGAGGACGAACAGAGTCATGCCGAAGTACAGCAACAGTTCAGGGCTCGACAATAAGTTTAGTCCCCTCAACCCCCACGACCCTGACCTTCTCTCCCCTCCTCGCCGTTCCGTGAAGGCATTTCGCGCGCCAGAGTTCACCGTCGAGCTTCACGAGGCCCTCGGGCGAGAGGTCCTCAACAACCATAGCGGTTCTGCCGACGAGCGATTCGGGCCCGGTCTGGGGCCGTTTTTCGAGCCCGCCTCCGAGCACGTACGGAGCTATCAGAACGTCCTTGACGAGGAGGATTCCCAGAATCAGCCCCGTGACGAGGGCTGGCACTTCTATTCCCAGGGCTGGCAGAACCGCGAGCAGAACTATGGCAACGATTATCTCGTCCGCCATCAGTGCGATGAGCTTAAGGATTCTCCCAATCACTCCCTTCCCTCCAGCCATCTCCACCCCTCGTTGACCTCGATTATCCCCCACCAGCGCTTCAGCTCTCGTCTCGCGGTTCCGTAGCCCGGATAAAATCTCCCCACGAGCCTCCAGAAAGCCTTGGAGTGGTCGAGGTAGCGCAGATGCGCCATCTCGTGGATTACGACGTACTCAATCAGCCTCTCGGGTAAAGCCACGAGGCGGAGGTTGAAGCTCAGGTTTCCCCTGCTCGAACAGCTCGCCCACTTTGTCTTCTGGTTCCTGATGTAGATTTTGCCGGGGGAAAGGCCCATCAGGACGGAGTAGAGGGCGACGAGCGCCGTTACCCTGGCCCGCAGGAGCTCCTTCAGGGCCTTTCGCGCCCGCTCACGCTCGGCGGGAAGGATTAGCTTATCCTCACCGCGCTCAATTTCTCGAACGTTCCCCAGCTCGAGCCGGTAGAACTCGCCGAAGAACGGGAAACCTCTCGCCGATTCCCTCCTGACTTCTTCGAGCTCCCTCAGCCGGTTGCTCAGCCACCTCTCATGCTTTTTGAGGAAAGCGTTCACGTCAAAGCCCTCCGGCGCCGTCACGACGATTCTCCCGTCGGGCTTGATTTCGAGCCTCGCATAGCGGACGGGCCGGTGCCGAACCTCGACTTCCATGCGACCACCTTTTAAGGAGTAGTCCCTACCCGTGCTTATGAAGATTGAGGTCGTAAGGCGAAGGGCCAAATCCCTCTACACGCGCTCGCGGATTCCCGGCGTTTCATGGAGCGTCAACCAGTACGTTGGCTGTTCCTTCGCCTGCCCATACTGCTACGCCAAGAGCGTCGTTCGGGAGTTCAGAGGGAAGGAATGGGGGAGCTGGGTGATAGCCAAAATCAACGCGCCCGAACTTGCGAGGAAGCACGTGAAGGGAAAGGTCGTGATGTCCACGGTGAGCGACCCCTACCAGCCGGTCGAGGCCGGGCTAAAGCTCACCCGCTCGACGCTCCGCTTCATGGACAAGAGGAATGAGCTCGCGATACTCGCCAAATCGCCCCTCGTGACGAGGGATATCGACCTTCTCAAGCTCTTCCGCTCGATTGAGGTTGGCTTAACTCTCAACTCCTTTGAGGGCCGTGACAAATCTATTCTCGAGCCCCGAACACCGGTTATGAAAGCCCGCATTAACGCCCTCCAGAGGCTTCACGAGGAAGGAATAAGAACGTACGCCTTCGTCAGCCCGATAATACCGGGCGTCACCGACGTTTCACGGATTGTTGAGGAAACGAAAGGTTTTGTCGATTACTACTTCTTCGAGGTTCTAAACCTCCGAAAGGCCGGAAACGAATTTCGGGAAACGCTCCGCTCCGAGTTTCCCGAAAGCTACAGCGTCCTAACCAGAGAGGAGCTTTTCAGGGCTTTTCTCTCGGAGCTCCGCGACGAGGTTCGCTCGCTGGGGATAAAAACGGAGGGCATAGAGACGCACTTCAGGAGCTGGGGGTTTGTGCGGGTTTAATCACCACACCGGCGACAGCAGAGACCCACCGTAGACGAGCCACAGGAGGAGAGCTGTTGCGAAGGGAACCGTGAACTCGTCGTAGGCCGAGCGGAGGGGAAGGCTTTCGAGTAGAGTGGCGAGAAGGGCGACGCCTGCGATAATGCCCCAGCTCGGGTCGAGCGAGAGGACCCTGTGTGCACCCCAGAGGGCCAGAACTGAAACAATGAACATCGTTGCGCTTCCGATTAGGGTCTTTCGAGGGTTCCAGGGAATCCTCGGTCCGCCGAGGGCCTGTCCGGCAATGGCGTTGAAGCAGTCGCCGAAGGTCGAGACCCACAGGGCCGAGAGCGCCATGAGCTTTGGAAAGACCGTGCAGATAATCCCCATCGTCACCCAGAAGAGAAAGCTTCCGAGGAAGTTGTCGCGCTCGTCTTCCCGTGCCATCGTTCGGTAACTGAGGTCCGCTACTGGAACGGTGAACTTCCAGCCGCGGAGGAGCTTGAGATGCTGAAGTGTGTAGAGGAAAGCCAGCGACCAGACGACGACTGACCTCCTCCCCGCCCTGAAGGGCGAGGGTTCCAACGAGTTAACCCCTCGCTAACGGGCGGTTCGGTTTGCGGGCCCATTACTTACTCGGGTTGCCCCTTTCGGTTCAGCCCGCGGGCCGGGTCTTCGGCCCGTTACCCCTACCGGCGAAGCCGGATTGGGGTTATGGCTTGGAGGCCACCATTAGAGCTTTTAACTGCCACAACGGGCAGTTCTTGATAAGGACGCCTTACGGCGTCAACCCTCCAATGCTGGAGGGTAACTTGAAACACCTCATCCAGCTTGGGTTGTTTTACGGTGGCCTCTCCGAGATTCTATTACGCTTGCAAGACTTAAAAAGGTTTTGGTGTTTTAAGGCTCGTGGGGTGGTAAAGTGCCCATCTTGGCGTGAAGAGTATTATCGGTGCCCCAAGGATTCCGGGCGAAACGTGCCAGAGCTTTCTTATCAGCTCCCTTCTGCTCAAGCCCATTGATTGCACCCTAAAATCATCGGGATTGGAGTATTTATCGGTTTTTCCCGCCGAGCGTTAACTATAAAAAGGAATAATCAAACCGACACACATGCGAGTAACGTTTGAGCGCGTAGTAGTCGTTGAAGGAAGTCCCGAAAAGCTCGAAAAGTTTCTTGGGGAGAACACATTCGTGTACTGGGTTAAAGGTACTAACAGGGAGATATGGGGCCTTGCGCCGGACTTTATCCGGGAGCGCTACGAGGGGCACTTTTATCTGGTGGACTTCGAGGGGGAGAGCTTCCTTCTCGCCTCCACAGTCCCTCTGAAGCTTCCCTTTCTCGGCAACCTCGTCGCCAGGTTTGAAGGAAAGAGAAAGGCCGTGGCGAGAAGGGTCGGACTTCACCTCCTCGACCCGTTGAGGAAGTTCCTTTCACTTCAGCGGAGCAGTGACATAAACCTTGCGCGGGTGCTTTACCTGGTCTTTTTGTACCTCCTTCTCTTGTGGTTTCTTCCCTACCTTTTGCTGGCGGTTGTTCCGATAACCCTGCTGGAGTTCGTGCCCGGTGACGAGCGGATTGTCCTGAGGGAAAGTTCTGAGGTAAGGGTTCTCTCAAGAGGACGGCGCGCATTCCTAATGAGGGAGATTCTCATAGGGATGTGGTTCCTCGTGGTCGGTGTTGGGCTGACCCTCTACAGAGCATACAAGGGTCAGGAAAACCCAGGAAAGGCAGTGTTTATGAGCGTTCTGCTCATAGGGGCCCTTGTGGAGGAATACCTCCGTCTCAAAGGGCGTCGCCGCGGTCTCCAACAACCGCTATGACCATCGAGTTCACATTCGTCCCGGTTGGGCCGGTCTTGAGAAGCGCGCCGGCCCTTTCGAGGGCGTGATAACTGTCGTGATTCCTGAGGGCCTCCTCCACGTCAACACCAGCTTCCTCGAGCCTCCTCAGCGTTTCCCCGTCCACGATTCCTCCCGCCGCGTCTGTTGGCCCGTCCGTCCCGTCGGTGTCGAAGGCCGCAACGGTAACGTTGAGCCCCGCTATTTTCCGGGCGATGCTCAGCGCGAACTCCTGGTTGGGCCCGCCGAGGCCCTTCGCGTCTCCAACGGTCACCGTCCACTCGCCCCCGAAGACGAGGACGGCGGGCTTTTTAACGGGCCTGTCCCGCTTTGCTACTTCCTCTATTATCGAGCCGACCGCCAAAGCGACCTCCTTAGCTTCGCCCTCAAGCGTCGTCGTCATCACCGCCGAGTTGAAGCCGAGCTCTTCAGCTTTCCTCGCCACGGCCTCGCACGCCTTTGAGTTGCCCGCGATTATGAAGTTGTGGACGTTGCCGAGTTCCTTCGGCGTCTCCTCGATTTCCCCGCGCATGCCCCGCTCAATGACTCTTCTCACGCTCTCCGGGACTCTGTCCCAGATTCCGCGCCTCACGAGGACTTCGTAGGCGTCGCGGTAAGTTGTCGGGTCTGGGGAGGTTATTCCGGATGCTATTGAGCTGAGGTCGTCGCCAACGACGTCCGAGACGATTAGGCTTACCACAGTTCCCTTCACGGCCTTCGCAAGCCTTCCGCCCTTGACCCTTGACAGATGCTTTCTGACGGTGTTGATTTCCCTTATCGTCGCCCCGCTCCTAAGTAGGAGCTCGTTCGTCCTGATGAGGTCTTCGAGGCTTATCCCCTCAGCGGGATAAACGAAGAGCGCGCTCCCGCCTCCTGAGATGAGGGTGAGAAGGATGTCGTCTCTGCCAACCTTCTCCGCGAGCTCAAGGCCCAGCTTTCCGGCGAGGAGGGAGTTCTCGTCCGGAATCGGGTGACCCGCCTCGATTATCCTCGCTTCAATTCCATCGCAGTCCATAGCGTAGCCGTGCTTCGTAACTATCAGCGCGTCTCCAACCAGCTCACGAGGTAGGGTCTCAAAGACCGCCCTCGCCATCCGGCAGGAGGCCTTTCCGATGGCGAGGACGTAAACCCTGCCCCCCACCCTGAATTCCCTGCCCAAAACTGCGAGTCTTCCCTCTCCGTAGTGTAGCGCCCCTTTGAGGGCTCCGTAAGGGTCACCGGCCCTTATGGCTTCCTGAATTAGTTCCTCAATCATCGGAGCTTCACCGTCACGGGTCTCTTCCTCTCGGAGGACTCGTATGCCGCGAGTATTACCGCGAGGTTGAGCTTTCCGGTTTCGCCGTCTATCGGGACGGGTTCATCGTTGAGGACAGCCCTCGCGAAGGACTCGACGATTCCCCTCACGTCCGGCCTGTCCCAGTAGATTTTCTCGGCCCTGTCCTGGTAGACGGTGAAGTCCGGGTAGGCGGTTCTCACGTCGAGGAAGCCCTCCCTGCCGACGAGGTAGTACTTCATCTCGATTCCGTAGGAGTAGCCCTTTGGATTGCCCCAGCCAGCGGTGAGGACGGCCAAGACGTCATCGAATTCAAGTATTGCCGTCCCTATGTCGTCGACTGGGAAGCCGTAGACCTTGCTCCCTATGTCCGCGTAGACCCTCTTCGGAGCCCTGCCGGTCAGCCAGATGAGGGAATCAACGCCGTGGGGGGCCGTGTCCATGAAGCCACCGCCGCCGGCCCTGCTCTTGTCGAGGAACCAGCTCATGTCCAGCCCCTGGATGAATATCGGGGGCTTTACGTTCTCGGAAATCGCGTGAACGTACTCGAGGGGTCCGATTTCTCCAGCATCAAGGAGCTCCTTGGCCTTCCGAAGGGGCTCAGTGAAGCGCGGGTTGAAGGGCAGCATGAGCTTTACCCCCGCCCTTCTCGCGGTCCTGATTACCTCGTCTGCCTCTCTGAGGCTCAGGGCTATCGGCTTTTCGAGGAGGACGTGCTTCCCCTCTTCCATGGCCCTTATCGCCATCCCCGCGTGCCTGAAGGATTCTGAGGCTATGTAGACGGCCTCGACCTCATCGTCCCTCAGCAGCTCCTCGTAGCTCCTGTAAAAGCGCGCCCCGTACTTTTTCGCCTCGGCCTGGGCGACGTCCGAGTTCGGGCCGTCCCCGGAGACGGCAACGAGCTCCGTGAACCTCCCGCCCGCTATGGCCGGGGCGTAGCGGAGGGCATGGGGATGGGCGTAGCTTATCACCCCAAACTTCAGTCTCATACCTCCACCACCTCCCCGGTTCTCGCGCTCTCCCTTGCTTTCTCTGCAATCCTGAGGGCAATCAGGGCGTCTTCTGCCGTTACAACTGCCTCTTCCTCACCGGCTATCACCCTGAAGAAGTGCTCCAGCTCGCGCTCGAACGCGTCGGGAAACGTCGAGAGGAGCGGGGAGAAGCGGGGCATCTCGAAGCTGGCCTTCGCGACCCCGACGACGGGGGTGTCGAGGGGTGTGTACCTTATCCTCCCGTTCCTTCCAATCACGTCCACGTGGTGGTAGAAGACGCCGTAGCGCGAGGGATACGGGTAGGCCCAGCTGACCTCGCCTATGCCCGTCTTCCCTCCCTCAAATTCAATCATCATGACGAAGTGGTCAAAGGTGCCGTTCCTCCTCGCCTCCTCCTTTATCGCCTTCCCGACCGCGTAAACCCTCACCGGTTCCGCATCAAGGAACCAGCGCAGGAAGTCCGTCACGTGGACGCCGAGGTCGAGCGCGACCCCGCCGCTCTTCCGCTCGTCCCAGTACCAGTAGTCCGCTGGAAACGGGAGGTTCTGAACCTCCACCTTCCTGACGTGGGTCGGCAGGATGTTGCGCTTCCTTATGACATCCTTCATGCTCATCCAGCGCTTGTCAAAGCGTCTGACGTGGCCCACGAGCAGGTGAAGGCCCCTTTTCATGGCTTCCCCAATCATTCGCTCGCCTTCCTCAACCGTGAGCGCTATCGGCTTCTCGACAATCACGTGCCTGCCGGCCTTCAGGGCCTTAACTGCCAGTTCGGCGTGCGTGTGGGTCGGCGTGAGAATCTCGACGACATCTACCTCGCCTATCAGCTCGTCGAGGCCTTCAAAGGCTCTGGCGTTGAGGGCCCTCGCTCCTTCCTCAGCCCTCTCCCTCACGAGGTCGAAACAGCCGACGACGTCAATGAGCCCCTCGCGTTGGAGAACCTTCAGCGCGTCCCTGTGGGCGAGGTTGAATATGTTGCCGCACCCCACCACGCCGACCTTCAGCAAGGTCATCACCTTTATTAACTCGGCGCGAAAGCTATTTAACCCTTGCCCGAATAATTTTCAAGGGGGTCGCGATGAGGGTCGTCGTCGGAATCCCGAGCTACAACAACGCCGGGACGATAGGTTTTGTGGTGAGGCAGGCCGCGGAGGGCCTTGCGAGGTACTTCGGCGGGGGCATCATCGTAAACGCGGACGGCGGGAGCACCGACGGGACCTGGGAGGTGGTCATGGGCACGGAGGTTCCGGAGGGGGTGGAGGTTCACAGCTTCACCTACCGCTGGCCGATTCCGGGCAAGGGGAGCGCTGTGAAGGAGCTGATGGAGTTTGCCCTGGGAAGGGACGCTGACGTTTTGGTCCTTGTTGACAGCGACCTGAGGAGCATAACGCCGGAGTGGATTCGCCTCCTGGCTGAACCCATTGGGAGGGGCTACGACTTCGTCGCGCCGCTCTACCTGAGGCACAAGTGGGACGGGACTATAACCAACGGCATAGCCTACCCGATGACCGTTTCCCTCTACGGCAGGGACGTCAGGCAGCCCATCGGCGGCGACTTCGGGCTCGGGAGGAAGCTGATGGAGCTCTGCCTCTCCGAAGACGTCTGGAACACCCACGTTGCGCGCTTTGGGATAGACATATTCCTGACAACTACGGCGATAGCGAACGGGCTGAGAATCGTTCAGGCCCCCCTCGGAGTCAAGGTTCACGACCCCAAGGACCCCGCACAGTCGCTCGGCCCGATGTTCAACCAGGTCGTCGGGACTCTCTTCATGCTGATGGGGAGGTACGAGGACGTTTGGATGAACGTCAGGAAAATCGAGCCCGTTCCGGTTTTTGGCGACTTCAGAGGTGGCGAGCCTGAGCCTGTCAACGTCACCCTTGAGCTCCTTGAGAGAAAGGCGAGAGAGCTCTTCTCACAATACGAGAGGGTTCTCAAAAGGGTCCTGAGGCCGGGAACATTTGAGGCCGTGAGAGGGGCTCTGAGGGACTTCGACTTCGACGACAGGCTCTGGAGCCACGTCCTCTACGAGGGCGCCGCTGCCTACAGGAAGGGGATTATGGGCGAAGCCGAGCCGCTGATACCGCTTTACTTCGCCAAGACTGCGGACTTCGTGAGGAGGACGCTGGACGCGAGCACGGAAGAAGCCGAGAAGCTCGTAAGGGAGCGCGCAAAGGTCTTCATGGAGGAGAAGGACTACCTCCTTGAGCTGTGGAAAAATGGAGAGGCCTAATCACGCCTCAATCCAGCATCGCCAGAATCTTGTCAACCTCGTTCGAGACCTCGACGTCGAAGAGGTGTATCGTCGGCAGGAGCCACCAGAGGCGGTAGTTGTGGGTCTCTTCTTCCTCGCCGTAGTACTGGAAGACGAACCTTCCGAAGCCGGTCAAATCCCTGTGAACGTCTCTGACCTCCCTCAGAACCCTCCTCACCTTCGGCGGGTACTCCTCGAAGGGCAGCGGAAGGCTCTTCACGAAGACGTTGTCCTTGAAGAAGTCCGTGGTCAGGCCGACGCTCCCGACGTGCTTCTCGAGCTGGTTGAACTTCTTGGCCGTCCAGAAGCGGTGCAGGATTAGCCTCGGGTCCTCCTTGGCGAGCGGGTAGTTGGCTTCCTCCGTATCGAGCCAGAACTCAAGGTAGGGCTGACCGCGCTCTATGACGATTCTCGCAAGCAACCTCGCGTTCTTCGGTATCTCCCTCTGAGTTTCGCTGATGTGGTACTCCCTGCCGTCCTGCGTGTAGGTCTCGCCCTCCTCGTGGGTTCCCGTTCTTGAGACGAAGTAGGCCTCCTTTCCATCTATCGTTCCAAGGTGCAGGTCGTAGCCCCACGCCTTCAGGTCCTTGAACTTGAACCTCCTCTCGGCCGGAACGACTCCGGTGTTCTCGACTATGTAGTAGCCCTCGAGCATTTTCTTCACCTCAAGTAAATAAAAGAGTTGGAGCTTTTAAGCTTTTTCCTCGATTACGAGCTCGACCGTGACAATGGTTTCGGGGTTCCTGAGGAGCTCGACGAGCTCCCGCTTTATGTCCTTCGCGGACTTAGTAGCTTTTATCGCGAGGGTTCTGGCGTCTATGTAGTCACTCTTCCTTATCACCATCGAAACCGGGCTTTCGAGCTTCAGCTCCGGACTCCCGTATGCGGTGAGCTCATCGGAAAGGTTTCCGGCGCGTATGACCACGCGGAGCCTTGCGCCCCTCCTAAGGGCACTCTTGAACTCCTCGCTCAGGTCGCTCAAGGCCTTGTCGGCAGAAACGCAGATTATGCAGTCTCCCCGGGGCGTTAGAAAGTCCTCGGTCGTTATCTCGAGCGTCGAGCGGTGAGTTGCTTTTACGTTCTCGTGTCCCCTGCAGTGGATTACCTCCCTCAGCATGGGTTGAGCTTTTCGTGGCACTATAAAACCCTTGGGTTTCCGGCGGTGTGGGAAAACTTTTAAAAGATGCCCTTGATTTGAGATACGGCCACAGGGTCAGGTTAGAGGTGATGGAAATGGGGAACATAAAGCAGACCTTCATCAAGAGGACCGCTCGCGAGCTCTTTGACAGGTATCCGGACAAGTTCACCAGGGACTTCGAGCACAACAAGAAGATGGTTCAGGAGCTCACCAACGTCACGAGCAAGACCATCAGAAACAGGATTGCCGGTTACATAACCAGGCTCGTCAGGATGAAGGAAGAGGGCAAGATACTTTAACGGCCCTCTTTATTCTCTATCCGCTTCCTAAAAGTCGTTCAGGTCTTCCACTATCTTCCTCGGAAGCCTCGGACCGAACTCGCGCATGAGCCTCTCGAATTCCCTCTCGTTCTCCTGGGCTATCCTCCTGAGAAGGTTCTCTATGTAGGTCTCTATGAGCAGTCTGACCTCTTCGAGCTCCTGCTTGGTTCTCATAACCTCGTCAACGCGCCTCTCTATCTCGCCGAGGAACTGGAGGAGTTCGTTTATCTTCGTCTCAACCGGCTCGGTTGATTTTATGAGCTGTCTCGCCTGGGCGTATTCTGCCGTCTGCCTCGGCTTCTTTGGCTCGTACATCTCGGTGCCGAACGTGTAGGGAGTAAGCAGTACCTCAAGCCTGAAACCGCGCTTTATGGTGTAGTACTTCCTCGGCCTTCCCCTGGGTATCTTCTCCGTTCGGCCCTCGATGAGCCCGGCCTTTTCGAGGATTCTCAGGTGCTCAAGGACGGCCTTCTGTCCGACTCCGAGTTCCTGACTCAGCTCGCTGACGAAGTACGGTCTCTTGGTGAGAAGGATGAGAATCCTCCTCCGGGTTTCGTTTCCGAGTATGTCGAGCAGTTTTCCCATCTCGCCCGATTCCATGTTCTCACCCCCTTTCCCTAACCTGAAGTTAGAAAATGGCCTTTAAACCTTTTTCGGTTTAAAAGCTGAATTTAAAAACCCACCTTCACCTATGTAAACCCAGGTGGTTGAGATGTTCGAGGCCAAGCTAGTTTGTACCCACTGCGGTGCCGAATACCCGCTCGCTTCCGGGCTCTACAAATGCCCAAAGTGCGGCGCCCCGCTGGACGTTACCTACCACTACGACGACATAGCGAACCTAATCGAGGACGACGACCCCTGGTTCAGAGAAAGTCCGCACGTGTGGAAGTACTGGATGTTCCTTCCGGTTTCGAACCTCAAGAGAATCGTCACGCTCAACGAGGGCGGAACGAGGCTTTACAGGCTCAAACGCCTTGAGGAGAAGCTAGGTTTTGGAAAGCTCTACGTCAAATACGAGGGCGAGAACCCAACGGGAGCCTTCAAGGACAGGGGTTCGAGCGTCGAGATAACCAAGGCCCTGGAATTCCACGCGAGGAAGGTTATAGTGGCCTCAACCGGCAACATGGCGGCGAGCGTTTCAGCCTACGGCGCCAAAGCCGGGCTTGAGGTTACCATCGTCGTCCCGGAGGGAACTCCTGGGGAGAAGCTCACTCAAGCGAGAATGTACGGGGCAAAGGTCGAGGTCTTCGGAAAGACCTACGACGAAGCTTTGGCGGAGGCCGAGAGGAAGGCGATGGAGGAGGATTACTACCTGACGGGCAACTACCACTACCGCGTCGAGGGACAGAAGACGACGGGCTTCGAAATCCTTGACCAGCTCCGCTACAACGTCCCTGACTGGATTATCGTTCCCATTGGAGCAGGAACCCACTTAAGGGCAATCTGGAAGGGAGTTAAGGAGTTCTACAAAGTCGGCCTCGTTGAGGACCTGCCGAGGATTGCCGGGGCCCAGATAGAGGGCTACGACGCGATAGTGAGGGCATGGAAGACGGGCAAGCCGATTGAGAAGGTCCAGAAGAAGGTTCCGACGATAGCGAGTGCCATAGCGGTCAAGAAGCCGGTCGACGGCGAGAACGTGATAAGGGCCGTGAGGGAAAGCGACGGCCACCTTGACACGGTTACCAACAGGGAGACGGCGGAGGCGGGCATGCTCCTCGGAAGGGAGGGGATATTCGTAGAGCCGTCCTCTGCAACGGCCCTCGCACTCGCCAAGAAAATGCGCGAGGAGGGAGTAATAGACAAAGACGAGACCGTGGTTGTAGTTGCGACCGGACACGGCCTCAAGGACGTGAAGACGTGGGAGAAAGTCCTCTCAGGGGACTTCGTGGTGTAGCCTGCACCTCGCCTCGTAGCTTTCCTTTCCTCCCACCATTATTACCGGTGAGTCCCGTGGGGCCGGCTTTCCGTCTATCAGCCTCTGACTTCTCGTCGCCGGCCTTCCGCAGACCGTGCAAACGGCGGTAAGGTAAACTATGTTGTCTGCCCTGACGAGGAGTTCTTTCATGACTGGAAACGGTTCCGCCTTGAAGTCGAGATTCAGACCGCTCGCTATGACGTAAACGCCCTCGTCAGCGAGTTCGTTGAGCGCATCGACTATACCCATCGGGAAGAACTGAACCTCGTCAATCCCGATTACATCAAAGCCCTCCTTTCTCGTCAGCTCGACTATTCTCTCAACCCCTTCCTCGCTCGTGGGGACGACGTAGGCCCTGTACCTGAGACCGTTGTGGGCAACCACGTCGCTTCGCGAATAGCGGTCGTCTATGCTCGGCTTGAAGAGGGCGACCTTCCGCTTGGCGTAGGCCTGCCTTTCGATTCTCTTTATCAGCTCGCTCGTCTTTCCGGCGAACATCGGGCCGGTTATGACCTCAAGGAATCCCTCCGGATGCATGGAACCACCGGGGCAACTAAGGGGAAGTGCGTTAAATCACCTTTGGAGAAAAGTTTGAACGGAAGACGAAAAGAAAAGCTGAAGCCGGACAGGTCATCAGACCGGCGTGACGTGGCCCCACTTCTCGAGGGCGCGAGCGAGCTCCTTGTGGGTCTTGGCGTACTCGTCGAGCGGGATTCCCTGCATTATGGCGTCGATGGCCTGTCTCACCGCCCTCGCTCCGGCTCCCGGTCCGTCCGGGTGGCCGAGAGTTCCACCGCCGAGCTGTAAGACTATGTCCTTTCCGAGGGCCTCTATGACCGGCTCGATGTTGCCCGGGTGGAGACCGCCTGAGCTGGTCGGGAAGGCTGCCTTCATGCCGTAGAACTTCTGCTCGAGGTGGAAGACGTCGTTCTCGTCGGGGGTGTAGGTTTCCTCCCTGAGAATCCTCGCGTTCTGGATGACGTCCCATTTTCCGCCCTCGAGCTTTCCGGCGCCGGCGGTTCCAACGTGGAGCTGGTCAATTCCTATGAGCCTGTAGAGCTTGGCCAGGACGAACATCGAGATGCCGTGGTACTTGTCCCTCGTGAAGGCCGCGTGCATCGCCCTGTGGCCGTGAATGGCCAATCCGTAGTCGGCCGCCAAGTCGCGGATGTACTCAAGCGCGCCCCAGCCGGTTATGACGACGTCGACCATCGCGTGCTTGAGCCCGAGGTCGGCCAGAATCTCAAGGCGCCTCTCCATCTCGCGGATGTCGGCGGTAATGTTGGCGAACCAGGTCTTCTTCTCGCCGGTCTCGTTCTCGACTTTGTCAATAATCCTCGCCATTATCTCGGCCCTCTCGTCGAAGCGGTTGTACCAGGGGCTTGTGAGGTTCTCGTCGTCCTTCATGTAGTCTGCACCGTTGGAGAGGAGCTCGTAGGCGAGCTTTTCAAACTCTTCCGGCGAGTAGCCTACCTTGGGCTTGGGGACGACGCCGTAGAGCGGTCTGTCGTATATCTCGAGCATCTTCCTGACGCCCTCGATACCAAAGGCCGGTCCGTTGAAGTTCCTGAGGACTATCTCCGGAATGTAGAGGTCCTCAAGGCGAAGGCCCTTAACGCGCTTCATTCCGAAGACGTTGCCCGCTATGCTCGCGAGAAGGCCAGGTAAATTCCACTCCTCGAAGGCGTGGAACGGGTAGGCAATCCTAACAATCCAGCTTCCGTCTCCCATGTCTATGAAGTCGTAGGCTTTAGCTGAAAGGTCGGCCCAGCGCTCCTGCTCGTACCAGGGGTAAAGGGTCGTCCAGGTTCCGGTCGAGCTCTCGGCGGCGACTGCACCTGCGGCCGCCTCAATGGTGTACCCCTCGGCGGGGGTAACGCGGAACACGGCTATGATGTCCCTCTTCTTGTTCGGCTCGTAGTCCTTGTCCACGTAGTAGTCGTATATCTTGTCGAACTTCTCAACCATCTGCAACACCTCCTCGGTAAACACTCTATTGCATTCCTGACTATAAAAACCCTACTGGCAAATTTTGAGGACTGATGGACGCCTTTTTACATAAGTGAAGACTTTTTTGAAGGATTTTCGGGCGGCTTTCGGGTTTGCGGGGCAATCTCCTACCTTCTCTCAATCTTCCCGGCTGGGTTGCCATTCTCGTGTAAAATAGTGATGGGCCCGACGGACTCGGAATTCTCGACGATTAACTGAAATCGCGCCGATAGGCCCACCCAGAGGGCTCCTTTTCCGAAAGGTTTATATATGCCTTCACTCCTAGAATAGAACGCAGAAACCTGCAAATAAAAGATAGGAGGTGTTGTGAATGGCCGAGCTTCCAATTGCCCCGGTTGACAGGCTTATAAGGAAGGCCGGTGCCGCCCGCGTCAGCGAGGAGGCCGCCAAGGTCCTCGCCGAGCACCTTGAGGAGAAGGCCCTCGAGATTGCCAAGAAGGCCGTCGCCCTCGCCCAGCACGCCGGCAGGAAGACCGTCAAGGCCGAGGACATCAAGCTTGCCATCAAGAGCTGATGTCCTTTTCCCGTTCTCTTTTCCGTTTACCAAAGCTTAACCCTTCTAACGGTTGGCTCTTCTCCGGGCTTCAGAACCGCGAAGCCGGCCTCATTCCACCGTGGAAACGTCGGCGAACCCGGATTCAGGAGATAAACCCTTCTTCCGTAGACGCTGAAAGAATCGAAGTAGAAGCGGTGGGTGTGGCCGAAGACGAGCAGGTCAACCTCCATGTCGAGGGCCTTCAGGCTTAAAAACTGCGCGTTTAGACTTAGAAGCTGATGCCCGTGAATCACGCCGATTCTCATTCCTTCGACTTCAACGGTTTCCTCTTCCGGAAGACTGAGGTGGTCAACGTTTCCCCGGACCGCTATCACGGGCGCTATCTCCTCAAGGGTCTCAAGAACCTTCGATGACGTTACATCGCCGGCGTGGAGAATGAGCTCTGGATTAATCTCCTCAAGCTTCTCCAAAAGGGGAATTGGGAGGGCCTTTGCCTTGTCCCCCACGTGGGTATCGCTTAAAACCGCTATCATCGTCACATCGGCACGTTTATACCGAGCTTTTCTACGAGCTCCTTGTACCTGTTCCTGACGGTCACCTCGGTGACGTGAGCGACCTCGGCGACCTCGCGCTGGGTCTTCTTCTCGCCCTCAAGGAGTGAAGCGACGTAGAGCGCTGCCGCGGCCAATCCCGTTGGGCCTTTTCCGCTGGTTATGCCACGCTTTATGGCCTCGCGGAGGATTTCCTTCGCCCTCTCCTTGGTCCTTGAGCTGACGCCGAGGGCGTCTCCAAAGCGGTCAACGTACTCTATCGGGCTCGTCGGGCGGAGGTTCAGGTTGAGACCCCTCGCAAGGAAGCGGTAGCTCCTCCCGATTTCCTTCTTTGTAACCTTGGAAACCGCCGCAATCTCATCGAGGGTCCTCGGAATGCCCTCCATTCTGCAGGCCGCGTACAGAGCGGCGGAAACCATGCCCTCTATCGACCTTCCCCGGATTAGCTTCTTCATGACGGCTTTCCTGTATAGAGAAGCCGCTACCTCCTTAACGCGCCTCGGGAGGCGCATCTGCGCCGCCATCCTGTCGAGCTCGCTCAGCGCGAAGGCGAGGTTTCTTTCCGCGGCGTCGTTTATGCGCATTCTGCGCTGCCACATGCGGAGCCTTCTCATCTTGCTCCTGTACATTCCCGTTATCTGGTTGCCGTGTATGTCCTTGTCGCGCCAGTCTATATCGGTCGAGAGGCCCTTGTCGTGTATCATCAGCGTCATCGGCGCACCGGTTCTCGCGCGCTTGGCCCTCTGGTCCGGGTCGAAGGCCCTCCATTCCGGCCCCTCATCGACAACGTTCTCCTCGATGACGTAGCCGCAGACCTTACAGACTATCTCACCCCTCCTGGGGTCGTATATAAACTCGGTTGACCCGCACACGGGACAAACCCTTTTCGGAGTAATCGCTCTCACCCCCTTCTCCTGGGGGCGGGGCGAGAACGCTTGGGCTTCTTAGAACCCTTAGAGCCTCTGACTTTAGCCTTCTTACCCGGCTTTTTATCCTTCCTCCTCTTGTCCACGTACAGAAGAGCACCGACGTATCTCTCGGGGTCCTTAACACGGGGTTTAACGGCAACATAGGGGTAATCAACGGGACCAAAAACATCCTTAACAATGCCTACCGGCCTCAAATCCTTGTCAACGACGGGCTCGTTGAGCGATGGAACCCAGTTCGTTCTGACTATGAGGAAGCCCTGCTTTGCGTAGTGAGAAACCTTTCCTAAGCGCTTCATAGCCCCACCCCAAAACGACATCTCCTTTTAAACTTTTCGCTTTTTCCCCTTAAAAGCCTTTCGGTAATTTAGGAAAGGTTTTTAATGTCCACTCACAAAGAGTATAAGATTGGGACTGGTGAAAATGAAGTGCCTCGTCGTCGGCCACGTCGTCAGGGATGTAATAAGGCGCGGTTCGAAAATCGAAGAGAGACTCGGCGGCGGAGCCTACTACTCCGCCCTGGCACTTTCGCGCTTCTGCGATGTTGAGATTCTCACGAGCTTTTCTCAGCTCCCGGAGGAGTGGATTGACGAGCTCCGCTCCCTGGGCAAACTGACAGTCCTGCCCTCCGATGAAACAACGTCCTACGAGCTGACTTACCTTGACTCCAACAGGCGGGAGCTAAGGCTGATTTCGCGCGCCTCCCCCATTACTGAATTCCCGGCCCAGAAGTACGACGCGATAATCCTCAACCCCGTTGCCAACGAGATTCCAGAGGACATCGTGAGAGAAGCATTAAACCGGGCAGGGCTCGTCTCGGCCGACCTTCAGGGGTTCATACGCTCCCCTGAGAAGGGCCCAGTGAGGCTCATCGAGCGCGACGGGTCGTTCCTTCGCGGAGTCGGCATCCTGCACGCCGACGTCGCGGAGTTTCCCCACGTGAACCTTGACCCAGGCTCTGTTGGGGTTCTCCTCCTCTCGGACGGTCCTAACCCTGGAAAGGCCTACCTCCACGGAAGGCCCTACCGCTTCGTTCCGCTGAAAGTTGACGTCGGCGAATCAACGGGCGCGGGAGACGTCTTTCTCGGAGCTTTCACCGGTTTTTACATGGAGTGTCCCTTCATCCAGTCCCTAAAGCGGGCCGTCGCCTTCACGGCGCTGTTCCTCCGGTATCGCTCCGTGGATTTCAGCCTCGACGAGGTGAGCGAGCTCGCAAGGGGTGTAACCGTTGAGGCTTTAAGTGATTAAACATAACTCCAACCGACCGATGATGAAACGTCAGCACGCTGAAAGCTGATGAGAAGGGACTTCCCTGAGGTGAAAAAGATGGACCGTTACGTTCTGCTCGTTAAAGCCCCGAAGGGGGCTGATGTAAGCGAATTCCGCGAGGAGGTTAAGGCCCTCGCAGAAAAACACGGTTTCAAGGCCGAGCTCCATCGGTGCATAGGACTCACCGTTGACGGCGTCATACTCTATCGGGGCGGTGTCGTTCTCATAAAGCGAAAGAACGAGCCCTTTAAGAACCATTTTGCCCTTCCCGGTGGTTTCGTCGAGTACGGCGAGACCGTTGAGGAAGCCCTGAAGAGGGAGATGAAGGAAGAGACTGGTCTGGACGTCAGAATCCTCAAACTGGTGGGCGTTTACTCCGACCCTGGCAGAGACCCGAGGGGACACACCGTTTCGGTCGCCTTTCTCTGCATTGGCGAAGGGGAACTTAAAGCCGGCGACGATGCGAAGGAAGTCGAGGTTGTTCCGATTGACGAGGTTGAGAAGCTTCCGCTGGCCTTTGACCACGCGAAGATTTTGAGGGACGCACTGCACCCAAAGGACTGCTGGTGAGTGCCATGAAGCTCGAATACCCCTCCTTCGGGAGGATAGTGGTTGACGGAAGAACCTACGAGCACGACATCGTGGTTTACCCGAGCGGAAGGGTTGAAAAGAGAAAGAAGTGGCTGAGCAAAAACAAACACGGAACGAGCCACAAACTTGACCCCGACGAGCTCAGGGAGTACCTTACTGAGGACTTCGAGGTTCTACTCGTCGGCACCGGCTACTACGGCTACCTCTCGCTACTCCCCGAGAGCAGGGAGCTGGTCAGGGACAAAGAGGTCTATGAGCTCCCCACCGGGGAAGCGGTGGAGCTCTTCAACGAGCTCAACGAAAAGAAAAGAGTCCTTGGAATCTTCCACGTCACCTGCTGAGGTGCCAGAGCAACAGCGCATCGACGAGGAGCACGAAGGGGAGCGAGAGGAACCACTCAACGTACCACAGCCCCGCTGTAGCTCCAATTATCAGCCCGTTCGCGAGCAGAGCCAAGAGCATCTTTTTCCACGTCGTCTGGGGTAGTGCCACCTCCCTGATTCCCCAGTAGAACACCGTCAGCGTCGTTCCGGCTGTCGCGACCGGCAGGAGGAGCGCGAGGGGAAGGACCTTCAGGGAGCCTGGATTTCTGAGCGAGAGACCCAGAACCGCCAGCAGGCCCGCCGTTACCGGAACAGTAGTCATCGTCACAAGCTTGCCCCTCAGAAACGTCCTGAGGCTCAGCGGGAGCGAGTGAAGGACTTCAAATGCCCTGCCGTCTATCTTCAGAACTGCATCTATCGCTATCGCTGAAGTCCAACCAATCGCCAAAACGAAGCCGAGCACCGCGTTCTCGCTTCCGGACTTCAACGCACCGGCGAGAGACGGGATTATGACCACGACGGGCATCAGCAGGCCCGTTAGAAGGGACGTGTTCCTCGTCGCTATCTTGAAGTCCTTGAGCGCCAGCGCCAGGGCCGGGCTGTGGAGCGAGAGCCTTGCCTTACCGCCTCTCCTCTCGGTTGCCGTTCCCTCGCTTACCCTCCTCCAGAGCCTTCTAACCGTTGAAACGTAGACCGCTCCAATCACGAGGCCGTAAACGGCCAGGAGGCCGAGCGAGAGGAGGGGCTTCTCGACCGTCGAGACCGAGAAGGGATATGCCACAGAGTACCTCTCGAAAACGCCCTTAAGCGCCTCGTAGTGGCTTGCAACGTAGCGCTGGAGGTAGTTCAGGCCATAGAAGAGGGACATCACGAGGAGTATTCCAAAGGCCTTGAAGGCCGTTTTGAGGCCGGAGAACTTCCCGCCGGAGGCCTTTCCAAAGCGGTCGTAGATGAGCAGACCGAGGGTGTGGCCGAGCATGGCGCCCATTAACGCCCAAGCGAAGCCGAGGACTCCAGCAACGGGCCCGAGCTTGAGGGATAGGGCCACCGCAGGGGGAAGGAGGAAGAGAACCGACGGGAGCTGTGTAATCAAAAGCATTACGCTGAGGTACTTCCCGCCGACGCGAACCGGGAGCGAGAGTAGAGGCTCAAAGAGGCCGAGCGAAACCGCGTACTGGGCCGTAACGGCCGTTCCGTAGAGGGCCATTATCAGCGGGAGCAGGCAGTAGCTCGCGTAGATTACCGCCGAGCCGGAGGGGTCTTTGACGTAGTAAACACCTGGGAAGAGCATGAGGCCGAAGATTCCGAAGAGGATTGACTGGCTCAGCAACGCCTTTTTAAGGCTTCCGCTCCGCTTGAAGGCCTTAATGAACTTGTTCCAGTCCGTCGAGAGCTGGGGATTTGCCTTCAGCCGTTTATAGGTCATCTCGCGGTAGAGGACGTTTACTATCTCCCACTCCATCAGAAGGCCTCCCTTAGGGCCCTGACGAGGGAGCTTACCTCCTCTTGGCTCTCGGTCAGCTTGAGGAAGACGTCTTCAAGGCTCTCCTCGTGGGCGAAGCTCTTGAGCTCCTCTGGCGTTCCCTCGGCTATCAGCTCGCCGTTGTAGATTATGCCTATCCTATCGCACAACGCCTCGGCAACGGCGAGAATGTGTGTCGAAAAGACGATACTCTTCCCCTCCTCCTTGAAGCCGTTGAGGAGCTCCTTCATTATGCGCGCGCTCTTGGGGTCGAGGCCGTTGATGGCCTCGTCGAGGATTAGGGCCTTTGGGTCGTGGAGCAAACCGGCTATTATCGAAACCTTCTGCTGGGTTCCGAAGCTGAGCGTCCCTATCAGCTCGCCGAGGTATTCCTCGATTCCGAAGGCCTTGACAAGCCTTTCAACGCGCTCCTCAAGCTCCCCCTTTGGAATCCCCCTTATGCTTCCCACGAAGGAGAAGAACTCCATCGGGGTCAGGCTCTCGTAGAGAACCGGCGTCTCTGGTATGTAGCCGACTATCCGCTTGACTTCAATCGGGTTCTCGGCGACGTTTATCCCCTCGACCAGGACTTTTCCTTCGCTCGAGGGAATAATCCCGGCCAGAATCCTCATCGTGGTGCTCTTACCGCTCCCGTTTGGGCCCAAGAGGCCGTAGATTTCGCCGTCGCGGACGGTGAAGGAGATTCCCTTGAGCGCAACCTTCCCGCCGAAGCGCTTGACGAGGTTCTCGACTTCTATCACACCACCACCCGGGGTAAATTCTGCACTTCCTTTAATAACTTTTCTGTGTGAAGAGACATTCATGAAAAGCCCTAAATAGAATGAGTGCCTACTACCTACAGTCCAAACCTGTGTGGCTTTCTTTTCTTGCCGAGGTTTGGGTTGGAGGTGTGTATATGAGAAAATTCTCACGGGTTTTGCTCCTCCTTCTTCTGACAGGGTTAGTGCTGGCTGGCGGTTGTCTCGGCGGGAACGGCATCGGTGTTCCGACCGGAACAGGTGGAAGCGATACCGGAAGCTCATCTTCTGAAGATGTCGGAGCGCACTCTGAGACCGATTCTCCGACAGGCACTACAACGGAAACCCAGACTTCAACCGCGACGGAAACGCAAACCGGAACCCAAACCGAGACACCAACGCCAACCGAGACGCCCTCATCGAACGCGAGCTTTCAGTACGACGAGGATGGAAAAGTTCTCTGCGATGAAAGCTCGGACCCCGATTCCGGTTGCGAGGTCGGGGAGGCCAACGGGAACGGAACCGGGCCGGGCTTTTCGATAGGGCTTCTCAACGTCACGCTCGAACCGGTTGTAATCCCGGTTTACAGGCTCACCGCCAACTTCACATACGCCGGGCCAATCTGGAGCGACGCCTTCGAGCCGAACGGGAAGGTTATAGAGCGGGTCTCGCTCCTAACGTCCTCGACCGACCCCGGAAAGAGCGTTAAGTTCACGATAACCTTTGAGAACGAGAGCCTGGCCAACGCCTACGTCCACATTCCCGTCTTCATCGACCTCTCCGGCAGGAAGTACACCTACCAGCCGACGGTTCTCCGCTTTGATGAAGGCGACGAGTTCGGGAGAATCTGGGAGCTCCACCTCTATTCAACGGGCTTCAGGCTCTACGAGCTGACAGGCGAGGGGCCGGTTGAAGTGGGGGCTGGAAACGTCCGGCTCGACGGGAGGCGCGTTAGCTTCACCGTTGAGAACTTCTCGGAAATTTTCCCCGACCGGGTTTACCTCAGAATATACGGGAGCACGATGGCCGACAAGAGCCCGAGCCTCGTCTATCCCTACACCGGGAGCTTCGTAATCGAGGCCGGGAAGGGCTGGATTGACTACTACTCGCCGGCCAGCTTCTTTACGGAGGAAGGAAAGCTCTACATGGAGGCGAGGGGCTACGACCTGATGATAAGGCTCTATCTCGACGACCGCAAGTACCGCGACATGATGCCTATGAAGGTCTTCTTCGACAGCATCGACAACGGCGAGGCCGACTGGATTGCCTACGTAAACGAGGACTCCTTTAAGTTGAGGGACGCGCACGGAAGCGTCTACCGCGAGGGGAATGTGAGCACCTACATCGAAAACGACAGGCACGTTGTCGAGTTCACCATCGAGAACTTCTTCTCCCTCGTCCCCTGGCGCTACTTCCGCCTCTGGTTCGCGGGCCAGGTCTATGCTCCCTCGATGAAGCCCCGCTTCCCATCTCATAGCAACCTGTGGGTGAACGCCACCAACGGGCTCAGCATAGAGAAAGACGTCGACCGCTACCTCGTCATCGTCGTCGAGGACGTCTACATAAAGGGCAACAAGGACAGCGCGGAGGGCGAAATACAGCTCGTCTCGTGGGCCTTTCCGGTTTACTGGGAGCACGAGAACGACCTGAACTGGAAGTACGGGCCGATTTACGCCGTCGGCTATCCAGCAAAGCGCTGGGTCGAGGCGGACGACCACAGCCGGCTTTTATACCATGATGAGAGGGCTATAAGTGTGGGCTACCCCTTCATCAACGGCTACCCGATTTTCGCGATGCCCCTTGACGAGGTTAGGGAATACAGGAAAATCTACGTCCACACAGCTGGCTGGGACATCGACAGTCCCGGAAAGTACGTCACGATGGGCGTCGGCTTCCTCGTTGATACTGCTTTAGGCCTCGCCACCGGTGAAATCGGAACCGCGATGAAGTACGGCTACAACGGAGTCATGTTCATCAACCAGCTCGTTACAGGTGAAAGCGCGAGCGAGTTCTACGGCTCAAGGATTCTGGCCGCTTTTGGAACCGAACCTGACATGGTTGGCTACTCCGGCTACACGATAGACGCGAGGGCCGATTACAGCGAAGGAGTTCTCGTTGAGGTCTGGTCAACGGACGGCAACATGAGGGTTACCTACCTCGTCCAAACCGTGGAAGTCCCGAGGACGCTCCGCTACAACACCCTCCAGGCCTACCTCGACACCGTTCAGTTCACGAAGGATACTGAACTCGGCGACGACGAGTACTACCTCTACGCGAGCGGGTTCATCTCCTTCAAGCCGGAGGAAGTGGACGTTCCTGACGTAACGGCCGAGAGAACCACTGGAATGGCGCCGGTTCAGCCCGTCAACCGCTATCCAAAGTCCGGAGTGCTCTCGGGCAACAGGTTCACCACGAGACCCCAGATTCTGATTATCGGCCACACGAGGGCGGACGTGCCGTTCCTCTACCTCGAATACGACGGCTGGGAAGAGGATGCCGGAAACTGGGGCAACGACGACGACCCGATGGGGCAGGTTTCTATAACGCTCCTCTTTGACGATGACTACTTCGACTGGGAGCCGGATTCGGCGATTCCGACCAAGGAGTGGAGCCTCGAGTTCCCGAGCTGTGGCGTTTCGGGCGGTTGCTCGAAGGCGTGGTTCTGGGTCAGGGTGAAGCCCTGAGTTCATTTATTCTTTTCATTGCCTTGTCAAATTCTTCGGGGACATAGTATGCCTCAACGCCCGCAACTCTGGCGTTTTCTACCTGTCGTCTGTCACAGGAGAGCAGAATAGCTGAGTTCTTGAAAGCGAGTGCTATGTAGTATGTATCCACGGCCCTTCCCTGAATTTTGGGCGCAATAGCCTCCGCAACTTGGTAAAACTCCTCTTCTCCAACAAACTCAACGCCCTCTCCTAAGGTCTCAACAACCTGAACTGCCCTCATTCCTATTTTCCTGCTAAACACGCTCAGCATCTCAATCTTCGCTATTCTCGGCATTGTAACCACAATGTTGCCCTCTGAGACTGCCTTAAGCAACTCTTTAGCGAGTTTATGCCTATCCCTAAGTTTTGGAAGAAGGGAGTCGATAATCAGAGATGCATCAAGAACTATCACTTTCTCTCCCTCACGAGAACTTCCCTGAGGTCTTCATCTACGTCCTCGAACTCCTTCTCAAGTTCCGAGATAACTTCGTAGAGGGACCTCTTGAGGACTATGCGAACTTTCTCGCCTTCCTTTAGGTCCACCTTCTTCAGGGGTTTCAGAACCCCGTGGTCGTAGACGGCTTCAATAACCTCCATGCTCCCACCGATAAAACTTCGCGGAAGGAAAATTAAAGGTTGTCCTTTCTCTCAAGGTGCGCCCTTTTAACCTCAAGCACTCCCGAATAGTTGCACTCGTTCCACTTCTTCTCGACTTCATCAAACACTATGCGAGCCTTGAAGAACGGCGCGTCGCGGACGAAGGTTTCGAACTCACCGCCCTCTCCGGCCACATGGATTTTGTACCTCTCGTGGAGCTTCACAAGCGCCTCCAAAGCTTTCTCGTCAATCCTCCGCCCGAGCCAGCGCTCGTCCAACCCGTAGGCCGAAACTCCGACCATTACGATGTCGAAGATTCCAATCAGCTCGCGCATGTAGTCAACGGGGTCCCTGTGCCAGGCCGGCGCGAAGCTCTCAAGGCCGAGCTCCCTTGCGACCCTGTCAACCCTCTGCTTCTGGTACTCGCTGGCCAAAGCCCCGGCAACGACGCCGTCAATCTTCAGGCCCTCAAGGACGGCCTTCATGTCCTCTACCTCTTTCTCTTTCTCCCCGCTGGTGAACCCCTTGACGAGCGGAATCCCAATGGCTCTCGCCTGCAGTTCCGTGAGGTGAATGTTCGGCACGTGGTACATGTAGCTGTCTTCCCTCTCGCTCACCATCGAGACGAGGTACTTGACTTCAAACCCCTGCTCCAGCGCCCAGTAGAGAGCGTAGTTCGAGTCCTTGCCCCCCGAGTAAAGGACCGCCACGCGCATTTCCATCACCGAAAGCTTTAAATTACCTGCGGTTAATTTAATCTTGGTTCTCTTGATGGGGCCTCTTTGAGGGCCTTAAAAAGGTGATGCCGATGACTCCAAAAACGGCAGTGATTCTCGCGGCAGGCCTTGGGACGAGGATGGGCGGAAGGCCAAAGGGCCTCGTTAGGGTTGCCGGAAGGGAGATTCTGTACCGAACGATGCACCTCCTCCAGAGGAACGGCGTTGAGCGCTTCCTAATCGTCACCAACGAGCGGTACGCGCCCCTTTACCGCGAGTTCGTTGAGAGGAACGGCTTCAACGCCGAGCTCGTGATAAACCCCGAGCCCGAGAAGGGCAACGGTCACTCACTCCACCTCGCCAAGGGCCACCTCTCCGAGCGGTTCGTCCTCGTCATGAGCGACCACGTCTACAGCGAGGCCTTCGTTGCGGAGGCCATAAAGGGAAACGGTCTCATAGCGGACCGAAGGCCGGGGTGGATTGACGTTGACGAGGCGACGAAGGTTAAGGTGAAGGACGGCAGGGTCGAGCGAATCGGGAAGGGCCTTAAAGAATGGGATGCCGTGGATACGGGCTTCCTCGTCCTCGATGAAGGGATTTTCAAAGTAACGGAGGAGCTTGAAAACGAGAGGAACGGCGACTACTCCCTCAGCGAGGTTGTCGAGCGCGCTGGGCTTCCGGTTACCTTCGTTGACGGCTTCGGCTGGACCGACGTGGACACGCCGGAGGAGCTCAAGAGGGCCCGAAAGATGCTCATCTTCACGGCCGTCAAGGGGACCGGCGACGGGTTCATCAGCCGACACCTCAACAGGAAAATCTCGACGAGAATCAGCTATCTCCTCGTTGAGAAGGTCACTCCAAACCAGATGACGGTCGTCACCTTCGCCCTCGGCGTGCTCTCGGCCTTCCTAACGCTCGTCAGCCTGCCTTTAGCTGGAATCCTCTACCAGCTGAGCTCAATCCTCGACGGCGTTGACGGCGAGCTCGCAAGGGCCCAGCTGAGGACGAGCAGGCTCGGTGGCTACGTGGATTCAATCCTCGACCGCTACGTTGACGGCTCTTTCCTCGCGCTCCTTGCTTACTCAGCTTTGAAAGAGCCCCTCTGGTATCTGGTCGCGCTCTTAGCTCTGCTCGGTTCGGTCATGGTGAGCTACTCGACCGAGCGCTTTAAGGGGGCCTTCTGCAGGGACGCATATCGGGAAGTTCCCGCCCTCAGAAAGCTCCCCGGGAAGAGAGACGAGAGGGTCTTCCTGACGATGCTGTTCCTGCTCGTTCCTTCGGGCCTCGCAGTTAGGGCGCTCTTCGCGCTCCTCGCAGTCCTGACGAACCTCCGCGTCGGGGCGACGGTTTACTTTATTCTTTTGAATGCCTCGTCCTTTAGGGCGGGGATGCAGTAAACAACCCAACAGTCTTTAAGCGAGAAAGCGACACTCTTTTAAAGCCTAAAATTCATACTACACTTTAGAATGAAGAGAACTGTAACGCTTAAACTCCAGCCCTCAAAAGAGCAGGCGAAAACCCTCCACCA
Source organism: Thermococcus nautili (assembly GCF_000585495.1). Taxonomy (NCBI): domain Archaea; kingdom Methanobacteriati; phylum Methanobacteriota; class Thermococci; order Thermococcales; family Thermococcaceae; genus Thermococcus; species Thermococcus nautili. The sequence goes on along the minus strand of NZ_CP007264.1, from coordinate 1,428,748 downwards.
GTTAGCGGACACTGAAGCTAAAGTCTGGAACCAAGTAAACTATCTTAGACGACAACAATTCTTCAAAGAGCAAATCGTGGACTTTAACAAGACTGAGAAAACCGTTTATGATGAGTTTAAGCGGGAAATCGGCTCTGCAACCGTTCAACAAATATGCCGCAAAAACGCCGAGGCTTGGAGAAGCTTCTTCTCACTCCTCCGGAAGAAGCGGAACGGAGAACTTCCCAACTGGCTTAAGCCCAAACCACCAAACTACCTCAAAGAAAACGGGAGGAGGAAACCATTAATCGTTCTCAGAAACGACCAATACAGGATTGAAGGGAATAAGCTCATTCTAAAGGGTCTTGGAAAGTTCAAACGTCTCGAAATCCAGTTCAAGGGTAGAATACACCTGAAGGGGAAGCAGGGTCGCTTAGAAATCATCTACGACCCCGTAAAGCGGAGATGGTATGCTCACGTAAGCCTCGCAGTCGAGGAAAAACTTGAGAGTGGGGAGTGGATTAAACTCCCAAGAACTCCAAGAGGAAACCTCTCTGCAGGAATTGACTTGGGAGTGAACAATCTCATGGCCGTTTATGTGGAAAACGGGGAAAGCTTCCTCGTGAATGGAAGGCCTTTGAAGAGCATTGACTTCTACTGGCGGAAGAAGATTGCTGAGTATCAGTCGAAACTCAACAAGAGTGGAGCCAAAACGAGTAGAAAACTCAAGAGAATGCACGAAAAGGCCAAACTTCAAGCAAAGCACTACATTAACACGGCGGTAAGACAAACGGTTAAGAAGCTCTACGAGTCGGGAGTTAAGAGAATTGTCGTCGGCTATCCAAAGGGAATAGCTCGGAATTCTGATAAGGGCAAAAGGCAGAATTTTATCCTTTCTCATGTTTGGCGGTTTAATTACGTCATTAAACGCTTGACAGAAGTTGCTGAAGAGTATGGTATCTCTGTTGAAGTTGTGAATGAGGCTTTCACTTCTAAGCTTTGCCCCGTTTGCGGGAAGCCCCACGAGGGGGCTCGCTTTGTTAGAGGATTGTTTAAGTGTCCCGTGACGGGGCTTATCTTTAACGCGGATTTAGTTGGAGCTTTCAACATTTTGAGGAAGGTTGTGACGACCATAACCCCGAATCTGAGCGGTTTGTACGCTCAGAGGAGGGGTAACTGGCCGAAGACCCGGCCAGAGGGGTCGAAGACCCACTTTTTAGTGGGTTTGAATGAAACCCCTCAAACCTCCCCGTCATTAGTGAGGGATTAACCCTCCAGAGCGGGGAGGAGGTCAGCTCATATCCAGAAAGGTTTCGCGACCAAAAACTATTTAACCACTGTAAAATATTTGAGAACAACGAAAAGGAGGTGGGTGAAATGGTCAGGGTTGTTATACTCGGCCAGGGTTACGTTGCAAGCATATTCGCGAGCGGTCTTGAGAAGGTAAAGGCCGGAAAGCTCGAGCCCTACGGCGTCCCGCTGGCGGACGAGCTCCCGATTAAGATTAAGGATATCGAAATCGTCGGTTCCTACGACGTTGACAAGGCCAAGGTCGGCAAGGACCTCCACGAGGTCGTCAAGGCCTACGACCCGGAGGCCCCGGAGAGCCTCAAGGGCATCACCGTCAGAAAGGGAATACACCTCGGAAGCCTCAGGAACCTCCCGCTCGAGGCTACCGGTCTCGACGACGAGATGACCCTCAGCGAGGCTGTCGAGCACCTCGTCAACGAGTGGAAGGAGCTCAAGGCAGAGGTTTTCGTCAACGTCTGCACCACCGAGGCCTTCGTTCCCTTCGAGAAGAAGGAGGAGCTTGAGAAGGCCATCGCCGAGGACAGGAAGGACAGGCTCACAGCTACCCAGGTCTACGCCTACGCGGCCGCCAAGTACGCCAAGGAGGTCGGCGGTGCGGCCTTCGTCAACGCGATTCCAACGCTTATAGCCAACGACCCGGCCTTCGTCGAGCTCGCGAAGGAGAGCAACCTCGTTATCTTCGGCGACGACGGAGCCACCGGCGCCACCCCGCTGACGGCTGACGTCCTCGCGCACCTCGCCCAGAGGAACCGCTACGTCCTCGATATAGCTCAGTTCAACATCGGCGGAAACCAGGACTTCCTGGCTCTCACCGACAAGGAGCGCAACAAGAGCAAGGAGTTCACCAAGAGCTCCATCGTCAAAGACCTCCTCGGCTACGACGCCCCGCACTACATCAAGCCGACCGGCTTCCTCGAACCCCTCGGCGACAAGAAGTTCATCGCCATGCACATCGAGTACGTCAGCTTCAACGGCGCCCACGACGAGCTCGTCATAACTGGAAGGATAAACGACAGCCCGGCTCTGGCAGGTCTGCTCGTCGACCTCGTCAGGCTTGGAAAGATTGCCGTCGAGAAGAAGGCCTTCGGAACGGTTTACGAGGTCAACGCCTTCTACATGAAGAACCCGGGACCGAAGGAGATGCACAACATCCCGCGCATCATTGCCCACGAGAAGATGCGCATGTGGGCCGGACTCCAGCCCAAGTGGCTCTGACGGCAAGCTTTTAACTCCCTTTTCCTACTTTTCTCGGTGGGTGAGAATGAGCTGGAAGAGGGGAGCGTATCCTGAGTTCACGATTGAAGACGCGGTTGCGGTTCTGTTCCTGATGAAGAATCCCGTCGGAAGAAAGACGATTTCAGAGCTCCTTGGCATCGGAGAGGGGAGCGTTAGAACGCTTTTGAGAAAGCTCTCAAGGATGGAGCTCATAGAGTCCTCCCAGAGGGGCCACGCCCTCAGTGAGAAAGGCAGAGAGCTCGTTGAGAGGCTTTCCTGGGCCTTTTCGGAGGTTCACGCGGTTGGAAGGGTTGAGGGCTTTCCGGCCTACGCCCTAATCGTCAGGAAACCTCCTGAGTTCAAGAGCATCGAGCTTCGCGATGAGGCAATAAGGTTCTTCGCCAAGGGTGCGATGATTCTCGTCGTTAAAAACGGGGAGGTAGTTTTTCCGGAGGACGGCAGGCCCCTGCGGGAGACCATGCCTGAGCTGGCGGAGAAGCTCTCCGTTCTTGGGCCTGATGATGGAGACATGGTCGTCGTTACCTGGGCCGAGAACCCGGCCGACGCCATGAAGAGCGCCTATCACGTGGCGGTTTTCCTCAAGGACGTTCCCGATGAGATAAAGTCCCTCGTGAGGTGAGTCGATGGCCGAGAGCAGGCTTATCCTTGCCCTTGACGTCTACGAGCGCGAGAGGGCCCTTGAGATAGCCCGCGAAACGGCGGACTACCTCTGGGCGATTAAGGTGAACTGGCCCCTCATCATCGGTTCCGGGCTGGACATAATCCCCGAACTCAAGGAGGAGACCGGTCTTCCGGTCATAGCCGACCTCAAGCTCGCGGACATTCCCAACACCAACCGGCTGATAGCGGGGAAGGTTTTCGAAGCGGGGGCGGATTACATCATAGCGCACGGCTTCGTCGGGAGCGACAGCGTTGAGGCGGTTATGGAGCTCGGGAAGACGATAATCGTCGTCGAGATGAGCCATCCGGGGGCGAGGGAGTTCATACAGCCCGTGACGGATAGGTTAATAGAGCTCGCCAACCGGCTCGAGCCCTTTGGGGTCATAGCTCCGGCCACGAGGCCAGAGAGGGTAGCCTACATCCGTTCAAAGCTCAAGCCGGGAATCAAAATCCTAACCCCCGGAGTCGGGGCGCAGGGTGGAAAGGCGGGCGAGGTTTTAAAGGCCGGTGCCGACTACATCATCGTGGGCCGTTCGATTTACGCGAGCGATAACCCGAGGGAGAGCGCGAGACAGATTTACGAGGAGGTGAGAGCGTGGAGCTGAAGGTCAAGCATCCCCTCAGCAAGAAGGAGGTAAAGGCCATAATCCGCGAGATGGCCGAGATTTTCGGCGAGGAGATAGCCGAGAAGATGCTGAGCAAGAAGGACCGCGTTGAGGTCGCCGAGTTCGACAAGACCACCGAAATCCTCCTCGTCAACGGAAAGCCCTTCTTCATACGGAGAAAGGGCCTGATTTTCCCGCTTGTCATAGCGCTCTACGAGCTGTCCAACGAGGAGGACTTGAGGAAGTGGCCGAGGCGCGTTGTCGTTGACGAAGGGGCGGTTCCATACATCATCAACGGCGCCGATGTCATGGCCGCGGGCATAGTTGACGCCGATGAGAACATCCGGGAAGGCGACTTCGTCTTCGTGGTTGAAGAGCAGTACGGAAGGCCACTCGCGATAGGCATAGCCCTCATGAGCGGTAAGGCGATGAAGGAGAAGCCCAAGGGGAAGGCAGTGAAGAACATCCACCACGCCAAGGATAAAATCTGGAACGTCACGGTGGGATGAGATGGGGGAATCTAAAGGCCGGAGAATCCGCGTTTTAGCCGGTGGAGTCTTTGATATCCTCCACGTCGGTCATATACACTTTTTGAAGCAGGCGAAAGAGCTGGGCGATGAGCTTATAGTCATAGTAGCCCACGACGAGACCGTCAGGAGAAACAAGCGGAGGAACCCGATAAACCCGGCCGAGGACAGGGCTGAACTGCTGAGGGCGATAAAATACGTGGACGAGGTTTACATCGGCTCGCCCGGCGGGATAGACTTCGAGCTCGTGAAGCGCATAGACCCGGACGTTATAGCAATCGGCCCGGACCAGAACTTCAACTGCGAGAAGCTCAAGGAGGAGCTGAGGAAGCACGGCATAAACGCTGAGGTAATACGAGTTCCCTACCTCTACAAGAGCGACCGGGCGAAGACGAGCAAGATAATAAGGAGAATAGTCGAGGAGTTCTGCGAATGATTTGAGGGCTTATTTTATTTGCCCTGATTTAACCTCACCCGGGGTGGGGCCCTGAGTTCAGGGTCTCAGTTTTGAGATGTAATCACGAAGGAACTCGGGGTCCTCCCTCTTCACGGCGCTTAAAAGCTCCTCGAACTTCTTCTCCCCAAGGGCAAGGCGGAGGTAGTAGTAGAGGTTGACAGCATCTTCAACGATGGCGCTCTGCCTCCTCCCTTCCTCGGCGTAGAGCTGGATGAGCTTCATGTTCATGTCCCTGCTGACGTAAAGGGTCTTCTGCATCTTCTCCTTCTTCAGGTTGCGCTCCTTCTTGGGCTTCGGCTTCGTCGGCTTCGTGAGCTCGTCTATCGAGCCGTCAAAGAGCTTTGGAATTTTATCCCTCGGCAATCTCAACCACCTCTTTCGCGAGCTTTAGGAAGGCCTTCGCGGCGCGACTCTTGCCGTCGAACTCGAATATGCTCTTACCTTCACTCTGGGCCTTCTCAAGGGCTATTGCCTTTGGAATCGTCGTGAGTATCGGTGCGTCCGGGTAGGTCTCCTTGAGCTCCTTGAGGCGGAGCTTCGGAACCTTGGTCTGCTTGGTGAACTTGTTGGGAACCAGTCCGAGCAGTTTGAGATTCTCGTTGGTCTCCTCGCGAATCATCCTCATGAGGTTGAACATGAGCTGCATTCCTATGACACCGAAGTAGCTGAGCTCGAGCGGGATGAGCACGTAGTCGGAAGCGGTGAGCGAGTTGACGAGGAAGATTCCCATGCTCGGCGGGTTGTCTATTAGAACGTAGTCGTAGTCCGGCAGAACCGGTAGTAGGGCCTTCTCAAGCCTCCTCTCGCGGTTGTAGGCGTTGATTATCTCGATTTCCTTGGCCGAGAGGTTTAGGTGGCTCGGAATGAGGTCGAGGTTCTCCCGGACGCTTATCAGGCTCTCATCAATTTCGCTCTCCCTCGTCATCAGCGTTCCGACGTGCCTTTCGGCGTAGTCGAGAACCCTCATTCCGATTAAACCAAAGGTCAGGTTGAACTGCGGGTCAACATCAACGAGCAGGACGCGTTTTCCCATATCGGCCAGTGCGTAGCCGAGGTTCATCGTCAGGGTTGTCTTCCCGACTCCCCCCTTCTGATTGGCAACGCTGATTACCACTGCCATGGTTTTCACCCGAATGAGTTAAAAGAGTCAGGAAAGGTCCTCGAAGTCGTCAAGGACCCTGCTCACGTAGGGTGGAAGCCCGCCCTTCGGTTCCTCCCTCCTGGCTATGGTCTTGTAGAGCTTGTCCTCAAAGGACTCAAAGGTCTTCTTGGGCTTTGCGGGCAGGAGGGACTCCTTTGGTGCGAGCTGGAGTGCCGTTTCGCCTCCAAGAATGTGTGGGCTCTTGACGCCGGTCATTATCACCATGGCCCTGACCATCTTGCCCATGTCCTCGTCAATCCTTGCTCCCCACTTGATTTCGCTCTTCTCGCCGAGCTTCTCGTAGACGATGTTCATTGCCTCGTTAATCTCGCCAAGGCTGACGTCCGGGCCGACAGTGAAGTGGACGAGTGCCTTCTCACCGCTTCCGTACTCGACGTCGAGGAGCTTGTTCTGGAGGGCGTTCTTGACGGCATCAACGGCCCTGTTGCTCGAATCGCTCTCGCCTATTCCAATCAAAGCCGCTCCACCGTTCTTCATGACGCTGTAAACGTCCGCGAAGTCGATGTTTACCATCGACGGGAGCTTAATCGTCTCGGTTATGCCCTTGACCATCCTGGCTATTATCTCGTCGGCGAAGCGGAAGGCCGCGTTTATTGGGAGCTTCGGAACGAGCTGGAGGAGCTTGTCGTTCTCGATTATTACAACGGTGTCCGAGTAGTAGAGGAGCGCCTTTATTCCCGCCTTGGCCTTCTCAATCCTCAGCTTGCCCTCGTTCTTGAACGGGAACGTTACAACGCTCACGACAAGGGGCTCCCTAAACCTACCGTTGTGCCTGGCGCGCTCCTTAATGACCCTCGCCACAACAGGTGCCGCACCGGTTCCGGTTCCGTTGCCCATTCCGGCGGTTATGAAGACGAGGTCGGCGTCGCCGATGGTCTCGGCAATCTCGTGGGCGCTCGCCTCGGCCGCGCGGTAGCCTATCTCGGGGTCTCCGCCGGAGCCCTTACCCTGCGTTATCTCCTTACCGAGGAGGAGTTTTTTATGGGCCTTCGCGTGCTTCAGCGCCTGCGCGTCGGTGTTCATCGCTATGAGCTCCGCCCCCTGGACGCCGAGCTCGTACAGGCGCGTTATGGTGTTGTTGCCGGAGCCACCAACACCAACTATAACAATCTTTATCAGGTCGTCGTCATCCTCCATGAGGCTCTCTTCCATCCTTGGCTTCTTTGGCTCGTCGTCGAGGTCTATCTTTATTCCCGCCTGCTCAAGCAGTTTAAACACCATCGCCCCAACCCCCAGCGTTGAGTGTGAGCTGATTTTATTCCTTATTTTAGGCCTTATTCAAGCGGCTTATTTTATAATGTAGTCAGGCGTTGAGCGGTTTTCGGTCTCAAGGCGGTACAGTTCCTTTTTTAGAAGCTCGCGAATGGCCTCTCGGATGATTTCACTTCTGTTGGGATAGACACCCTTCTTAACAAGCTGGTCCATAGCGTTTATGAGGCCCTGCGGAAGTTGGACACTTATGATTCTCATCCTGCTCATTCCTGCACCACCACGTCCATTGAGCCGCTGGGATAGGTAGTGATTAATTAGTTAAATACTTTGTGCTTCTGTGTTAATATTCTTATATTATCTTTTTCAAAAGTTTTTTGAAAAACCCTTTTAAGGTAGTGGTCTAAACGAAAAGACGGTGGTTCAGAAGTGATTCGCGTAACGGATGGGGTCTTCATTGCGAGGGTCTCGGTTCGAAACGTTGAGGAGGTCATCCCTTACCTTGGGGGAAACGTTCAGCTGGTCAATACTGGCTGTTGGAAGGCCGTTGCCTTCGCATCGATACTCGCTCTGAGGGCATTTGAGCGGGGAACCAACCACGCGAAGACCCTTGGTGGAGAACTGCTCCTCCGCCTCGCCGGAACGCTCCAGATTAAGGACGCAATCAAACAGGTAGGTGCAAAGCCGGGTGAGAACTTCCTGGTGGTCTTTGGGAGTGAGGATGACGCGAGGAGGATTCTTGAGGAACTGGGGCTGGAGGAGCTCCCCCTCGATGACTGTCCCGATGAAATCGCGAAAACTTTTTTTGAAAAATCGGCTCTCGTCGAAGTTTTGTAGGTAAAACCGGCCTTTTTTCAACGTTCAGTTAAGGATAGATTTATATACCGCCCCTTTCACACCCCCGCAGTGCCCGGGGGGATGAGGAATGCGCTACAAGAAGAGAAAATACTTCCTCGCCGGAAGGATAAACATAATCCAGCGCTCGAAGATTAGGGAGCTCTTCGAGAAGGCCTCGAAGATGGAAAACGTTATCTCCCTCGGAATCGGCGAGCCCGATTTCGACACGCCCGAGGTGATTAAGGACGCCGCGAAGAGGGCCCTCGACGAGGGCTACACTCACTACACGCCCAACGCGGGTATTCCCGAGTTTAGGGAGGCCATAGCGGAGTACTACAAGGACTTCTACAAGGTTGATGTTGATATTGACAACATCCTCGTCACCGCTGGCGCTTACGAGGCTACCTACCTCGCCTTTCAGAGCATCCTTGAGCAGGGCGATGACGTTATCATCCCGGACCCTGCCTTCGTTTGCTACGTGGAGGACGCCAAGATAGCCGAGGCCGGAATCATCAGGATTCCCCTCCGCGAGGAGCACAAGTTCCGCCTCAACCCTGATGAACTCGTCGAGGCGATAACGAAGAGGACGAGGATGATTGTCATCAACTACCCCAACAACCCGACCGGAGCCGTTATGAAGAAGTCCGTCGTCAAGGCCATAGCCGACATAGCCCAGGATTACAACATCTACATCCTCAGCGACGAGCCCTATGAGCACTTTCTCTACGAGGGGGCAAAGCACTACCCGATGATTAAGTACGCTCCGGACAACACGATTCTCGCGAACTCCTTCTCGAAGACCTTCGCCATGACCGGCTGGCGCCTCGGATTCGCCATAGCCCCTAAGCAGGTCATCAGGGATATGATTAAGCTCCACGCCTACGTCGTCGGTAACGTTACGTCCTTCGTCCAGATTGCGGGCATAACTGCACTCCGCGACAAGAGGAGCTGGGAAGCCGTTGAGAGGATGAGGCAGGTCTACGACGAGAGGAGGAAGCTCGTCCTCAAGTACCTCAACGACATGCCCCACCTGCAGCCCTTCAAGCCCAAGGGAGCGTTCTACATATGGGTCAAGATTGACCCCGAGCTCGATATGACGAGCGAGGACTTCGCGGACTGGCTCCTCGACAACGCGCGCGTCGTGGTCATTCCGGGAACGGCGTTCGGAAAGCAGGGCGAGGGATGGGTCAGGATAAGCTACGCGACCGAGAAGGACAAGCTCATCGAAGCTATGGAGAGAATGAAGGAGGCCCTCTCCAAGCTGTGAGGTGGTTCGATGGAAAATCTCATCGCCGTCTTCGTTGCCATCTTTTTGGCCGAGCTCGGGGATAAGACACAGCTGACGACGATAGCCTTCGCATCCAAGTACGGCTGGAAAACTGCTTTTCTCGGTGCAATCCTCGGGCTCGCGGCCGTTAATTTCATCGGTGCCCTGCTGGGGGATGCCATCGGGGACGTCCTCCCGATGGAACTGATACACAAAGGCGCCGGGGTGCTCTTCATAGTCTTCGGCGTCCTGATGCTGCTTGGAAAGCTCTAGGGGTGGTTGTCATGGACAAGAGGTGGTCAACGGTATTGATTAACACACTTCTCGTTGCTTCGGGCTTTGGAACGATGCACATGCTCGAGAAGTTCAAGAACGCGGTTTTGACGCACTACGGCATCACCGAGGCAATGATGGGCTACCAGCAGACCGCTTACGTCGTCGGCCTCTTCGTCGCGTTCCTCCTCGGCGGAACGAGCCTCTTCAAGGGCTCCTTCAAGAGGAGTGTGGCTTTAATCGTCAGCTTCGCCGCGATTCCGCAGTTCCTGATTCCCTTCATGCCCAGCTGGTGGGGTGTGGTAGCGCTCCGCTTCTTCCAGGGCTTTATCGTCGCTCTCATAGCGGTCTTCAGCAACCAGATTGGAAGACTCTTCGTGGCCGAGAGGCCCTTCGCCAAGGGTGTAATCCTGTCCGGAATCTTCTGGGGTGGAATCTACGGCATAAATCTCGCCAAGTGGGCTGGTGGAAGCGACGCGAGCTGGTCATCGGTCAGGGAAGCCTTCCTAATCTCGGCCGTACTCATGTACGTCATGCTCGCAATCTGGTGGCTCTTCGTCGAGGACTTCGAGATTCCCAAGGAGAAGCACTCCTCGGGGGTCAACGTCTGGAAGATGCCCTTCACCTGGGTCTTCGGTTTCACCTTCTTCCCGGCCCTGTGGATTATCTTCACCCTCGGCTCCTTCACGCTCCACAACGTGGAGTTCAGCGACTCCCAGGTGGCAAACCTCGTTATGACCCTTGAGGTCTCGATGGGTCTCTGGTCAATAATCATGGGCTACCTCGGCTACCGCCTCTCGGTTAAGAACACCAGCAACCGCGGTCTGTTCAAGGCCATCGTCAGCGTCATGACGCTCTCCTACGCGGTAACCTTCGTGGGACTCTTCCTCGTCTGGAAAGCCATAAGCGCAAACGACTACACGCTGGCACTCCTTGGAATAGCGATAACCGGAATCGTCCAGGGAACGGGTCCTGCCTTCTGGACGACGGCTCCAGCGGCCTACCCGAAGGAAATCTACCCCGAGGCCAGCTTCGCCCTGGGACTCATCTCGAACTCCGCCAACGCGGTAGCCCCGAACGTCATGTTCGTCCTCGTGCACAGCGTCACGACGGGCATGATAATCTACCTCGGCATGGCTCTGCTCGGAATACTCCTCCTGCTGGCTTCGAGCAGGATGAGGCTCCCCGTCGAGGAGCTCTCTTAACTCCTTTTTCTTATTACGTGGATGTCCCTAACTAAGCGGTGCCTTTCTTCGTAGTCGAGGTGCCTCGATAGAACCTCGAAGCCCAGTTTTCCGAGCCACTTCCGCTCCTTCCGGTAGATGCTCCCGTCCCTCAGTCTGTATGCAGGGAAGACGAAGACGACCCTCCCGTTCCTCTTGAGCACATCGCTAAAGCTATCGAAGACTGAAAAGTACAGCCTGTCCAGCTCGTTGGCAAGCTTTATAGCCTCGCCCCTGCCAGGGTTCCTCTTTAAGGGCTTCCCGAGGTAGGGTTCGGTAACTATCGCGTCAAAGCGCTCGCGGAAACAGCGCTTCAGCTTCCTCGCGTCGCATACCTCTATCCTCGCCGAGTTCCTGAGCCTGAACTCTTTTCTGAGCCACTCGATGTTCCGCCTCGCTTCCCTCACTCTCTCTGGGTCGCGGTCGCTCCCGTAAGCGGGCAACCCCTGGAGGACGAACTCCTGAAGGACCGTCCCGATGCCGCAGAAGGGGTCGAGGAAGAGGCCCTTTCTTACCTCGGTGAGGTTCACCATTATCCTTGCCAGCCTCGGCGGAATCGAGAGGATTGGCCTCTGAACCGGTCTTTCCACGTCGAGCTTCTTCAGCTCGAAGGGGTCGGTAACCTTGACCGTCTCGCCCACGAGGAAGCTCCCGTCGTCGCGGAACAGGAAGACAATGTCTTTGACCTCTGGAAAACCCTTCAGAATCAGCTCGGCAGGCATGGAGTAGACCTTTGCCGGCTTGAAGAACTTTGCCGGGCCTTCCCTCTTGAACTCCCTCTTTACGGCGCTCCCCAGCTTCCGCCAGAGCCTCCAGTCGTCCCTTCCGTAGAGGCTGACCGTGAAGAGCTTGGCGTATTCGAGGTCCTTTATCGCTTCATCGCCTTCTCCGACGATTCTCACGAGCTTGAGCGACCCGCCGAGCCAGCGGAAGTGCCTCTCTATTGAAGGTTTTGACTCGAAAACAATCCAGTTTTTTCCTTCCTCGATAGGTTTGACCTTTAGACCAAAACGTCTCGCGAACGAGAAGAACTCCGCCCTTCCCAGCTCGGGATTCTTGCCTAATATTACTCCATACATGGATTGCGCTTTGGGTAAGCTTTTAAAAAGCTTCCGAGTAAGTCAAACAAGCCTGAGCCGGTGGTTGCAATGCTCGTCGTTGAGGTGCTTGAATCAGCGGGGGATATCCCAGACCCCTACGTCAGGGCTGTCACCTATGCGAGAATAGGTGAGGAGCTCGCGAGAAAGGGCCATCCCCTCTACAAGCGCGCCTTTCTCAGCGCCTTCGAGTCCCTGACGTCAATAGATGACCCGTTCAAAATGCTCAAGGTCCTGCTCTCAATCGGCGTCTCCCTGGGCAGGGCGAGGATTAGAGCATATCGGAAGGTGTTCGCGCGGGTCTTCTCGGAGTCCCGGGATTTAAGCCCTCTCCAGCGGGACGAACTCCTCAAAACGGCCTCCCTGGCACTTCTAACCCTTGGGGATGTTGGGGAAGCGATAACCTTCGCCGTCGAGATATCCGACGCTAAGCTCAGGCAGTCAACGCTCGTTTCCCTCGTCCGGGGAATCTCACGCTCCCTTGAGGTGAACCCGATTAAGACGGCCTACAGGCTCAGGAAGATACGGCTGGCCCTTGAGTACATCACCGACGAGCCCTACCGCTCGAAGGCGCTCCTTGAGCTCTCAAAGGCGCTCGTTGCCCTCGGCAGTTACGAGGGGGCCTTTTCAGCCGTCCGCGAAATGGGCTCCCGCGAGTGGGCCAGGCAGGCCTTCAAGGAGCTGGCATTCAGGCTGAGTGAACTCGGTGTCATAGAGCGGTACGTTGACTCCTTTACCGCCCTCACGGAGGAGCTGTCCGAGAAGTTCGGTGAGAACTTCATATCGGAGCTTTCAACGGCCCTTGCCCTCGCCGGCAGGGGAAAGCTTGCCGTTCACCTGCTCCGTAAGCTCGGCGATGAAAGCCTCTTTGAGCGCGTTGCCCTCGACCTCCTCGACAAGAATCCTTCCGCCATAGGGGATTTCCTGAGCGCCCTGAACGAGGGTGAATCCTCAAGGGTCGGCAAGGCCCTGATGAACCGCATCCTTGAGGAGCCGACGCCGGAGAAGAGGGAGTTAGTGAACACGATAGCCCGCTTCGCCCGCTCCGAGGAGGTCTGGGCGAAGGTGGCGCGCTTTTACATCCTCACGGGCGACGTTGAGTCTGCGAGGAGGATAGGCCTCGCCCTCCAGAGTCCGAGGCTCCGCTCCGTTGTGATGGCCGACGTTGCCCACCACTACCTCAAGCGCGGTGACGTTGAGAAGGCGATAGACACGGCCCTTGAGGTCAGGGATAGGCGTTTTGCCTCACTCCTCATGTCAGAAATCCTCATAAAGGCCCTTCACGAAGAGTTAAAGGGGTTGGAGAATGGAAAGGCTCAGGTCGCTGGTGGGAAGGCGAGAAAACAGGCTTGACTTCCTCAGGGATTTGGTCTCACTCCTTCTGTCAAGGGAGGAACTCTACTCCAACGATGCCCTCTTTAGGGACGCCGTTGAGGAGGTTTACTCCATTCTGAAATCGGAGGTTCGCGCCGGCAAATTCGAGCTCCTCAACGCCTACGAGACGGCGGTGGTTTTAAGGGCCGTTGCCTTCAATGAGAACCTTGATGTTCAAGCCCTGCTGAGGAAACTCCTCGCCGAGATGGGGTGATGGATGTGCTGTACGAGATAAGTATCGAGACGAGGGAGCGCTGTCAGGTTGTTGACATAACGAATGAGGTCCAGAGACTCGTTTACCGCTCCAAGGTAAAGCACGGCATAGCCGTCGTCTTCACCCACCACACGACGACGGGCCTCTTCATAAACGAGTACGAGCCGGGCCTAATCGAGGACATCAAGGCCAAGATGGCCGAGCTCGTGCCGATGGGGGCCGGCTACGCCCACGACAGGATTGACAGGAACGCGCACGCGCACATAAAGGCGAGCATCTTCCTCAACCCCGAGGTTGTCGTCCCCATAGACCAGGCTGAGCTCCACCTCGGAACCTGGCAGAGGATTCTCTTCGTCGAGCTCGACGGGCCGAGGCACAGGAAGGTCTACGTCATGATATGCCCCTGTCCAGAGTTCCCGGAGGAGTGATTAGACGTACATCGCCATGTGGGCAATCCTTTCAAGGAGCTCGTTGAAGCCCTCGTAGGTAACCAGCGATAACGCCAGCGGCTCCTGCTCCAGCCTCTTCTTTATGATTTTCCTGAGCTCTTCCACGCGCTCCCTTGGAACGAGGTCAATCTTGTTGATAACCACGATTATCGGCTTGTCGTAGCGCATCTTGAGCATGTGGTGGAGCTTCTCCATGCCCCTGTGAAGGCCGACGGTCGCGTCGACCATGTGGATTATTATGTCCGCCGAGACTATCTCGTCTATGAGCTCCCTGAACTTCTCCTCGCTGAGGACCTTCCCGCGGAGCTCAAGCCTCGGGTCGAAGAGTCCTGCCGTGTCTATGAGCACGAACTCATCTGCCCCTCCAAAGGGGTTCTTCATGCCCTTGGGTATCTTCAGCTTTCCAAAGCGCCTCCTCACGAGCCCCTTCGTCGTCCCGGGCAAATCCTCTACCTCGCTCACCTTCCCGCCCACGAGTGCGTTCATGAGGGTTGATTTGCCGACGTTTTCGGCACCGATTATCGCAACCTTTATCATCTCTTCACCCCCTAATTCAACTCAGCGGTTGAATTTAAAGGTGATTGGCATGAGGCGCGTCAAGCTCGGTCATCACTATTACTACGTCGTCACCCCCGATGACCTGAACGGGAAGCTGAGGGGCAAAAACGTCGTCCTCGAAGGCGAAATCGAGGACAAGCCCGTCATCGAGTTCCTGCCGATGGAACTGCCGAGCTGGAGGACGACCTTCAAAATCCACGGGGTAAGGGTTGACTTCGCGGGGAGTCCCTGCATAGGGAAGGGCGACACCGTTAAGGTCTACGGTCGCTTCCTCGGCGACGCGATAATAGCGACCGCCATCGAGACCGAGAGGGCCCTCTTCACGACGGAGGAGTGAGCATGCTCGACCTCCTAATCGAGCTCGGCAACCTCAAGAGGCTCCCAAGGACGGGCTGGCTCCTCAGGGGCGTTCCAAACCCGGAGAGCGTGGCCGAGCACAGCTACCGCGTCGCTTTAATAACTCTCTTCCTCGCGGACGAGCTGAAGGCGAAAGGGGTCGAAATCGACGTCGAGAAGGCCCTGAAGATAGCGCTCCTCCACGACGTCGGCGAGTCGAGGATAACCGATATCCCGAAGACGGCCCAGTACTACCTTGACAAGGGCAAGGCCGAGAAGAAAGCGGTTATGGAACTGTTGCTCTCCTCCCCAGAACCGAAAGAGTACTTCAAACTCTGGCGCGAGTACGAGGAGGAGTCAAGCCTTGAAGGAAAGCTCGTGAAGTTCGCCGATAGGCTGGAGATGCTGATTCAGGCCTACGAGTACGAGAAGGCCGGCTTCAGGAACCTCGACGAGTTCTGGGGAACTGTGAAGAAGCTCCGCGAGAGCGAGTTCTACTCCTATTTCCGGGAGCTCGTTGAGGGGCTCGTTGAGATGCGGGAGAAGTTGCATCGTGGTTAGTTCGCGGTGCAACAATTGAACCTTTTGAATCTTCATTATAATCCCGGGTCGAAACCTGATAAAAGGTTTCGTTGGGGCGTTAATTCACGAAAACACTTCCGTTTACGTTAACAGTCCTGTTTGCGCATAACGTTTAAATACACGGTTTTGCCCATTCATTTGGTGGTTTCAATGCGGAGGACGGGTCTGGCTTTAATCGCCCTGCTGGTTCTATCCCTGGTTGCCTCCGGGTGCATCGGTGGTTCTAATGACTCCGGAAGCTCTGGGAGCTCCCTCAAGGAAGAGACGCTGATAATCTTCCACGCGGGCTCGCTGAGCGTCCCGTTCAAGCAGCTGGAAGACGAGTTTGCGAAGTACGCCGAAGAGAACCTTGGAGTTAAGGTAACCTTCCAGGACGAGGCCAGCGGTAGTGTCGCGGCGGTGAGGAAGGTCACCGACCTCGGGAAGAAGGCGGACATAGTTGCCGTCGCAGACTACACCCTCATCCCCCAGCTCATGGTGCCAAACTACACGGACTTCTACGTCCTCTTCGCGACCAACGAGATAGTCATAGCCTTCACCGAGAAGAGCAAGTACGCCGACGAGATTAACTCCGACAACTGGTACGAAATCCTCGCGAGGCCCGGCGTCACCTTCGGCTTCTCCGACCCCAACCAGGACCCCTGCGGCTACCGCTCGGTAATGGTCATGAAGCTCGCGGATTACTACTACGGCAAGCCCATATTTGAGACCCTCGTCGAGAAGAACACCAACATCTACTACAACAGCTCCCTAATCGTTGCTCCGAAGGAAATCCAGGTGAAGAACGACAAGGTCGTCATAAGGCCGAAGGAAACCGATTTGACGGGCCTCGTCGAGAGCGGAAGCCTCGACTACTTCTTCATCTACAAGAGCGTCGCCGAGCAGCACCACCTGAAGTACATCGAGCTCCCCAAGGAGATAAACCTCAAGGACTTCAAGATGGCCGACTACTATGGAAAGGTGAGCATATACATCGGTTCTACTGGAAAGGTCATCAAGGCCAAGCCCATCGTCTACGGCGTCACAGTTCCAAAGGACGCGCCCCACAGGGAGCTTGCGATGGAGTTCCTCAAGTACCTCCTGAGCGAGAAGGGGAGGGACGTCTTCAAGGCCAACTACCAGGACTTCATCTGGCCGCCGATAGCGTTCGGCAACGTCCCCGAGGAGATAAAGGACGAGGTGAAGGTTGAGGGGTGAGCTTTTTATTCTCCCTTCCAATTTGGGGATGGCCATGAGGCGCGACTACACCCTCTACTTTTTCGCGTCGCTGGGAAGCTTTCTAATCGTCTACATTGCCCTTCCGTTAGTGGTTATCTTCGCCAAGCAGCTCTCGGACTTGGGGATGCTGGTCAAGACGCTCCACGACCCCTACGTAACCGAGGCCCTCAGAAATTCCCTCCTGACGGCGACCGCCACGGCGCTGATAGCGCTTCTCTTCGGCGTCCCCCTCGGCTACGTTCTGGCCAGAAGGGATTTCCCGGGAAAGAGCCTCGTTCAGGCCCTCGTTGACGTCCCAATCGTAATCCCCCACTCCGTCGTCGGCATAATGCTCCTCGTCACCTTTTCGAACGCCATACTCGACAGCTACACCGGCATAATCGCGGCGATGCTCTTCGTTTCGGCGCCGTTCACGATAAACGCCGCGCGCGACGGCTTTTTGGCTGTGGACGAGAAGGTTGAAGCCGTCGCGAGAACCCTCGGCGCTTCCCGCTTAAGGGTCTTCTTCTCGGTCTCCCTGCCGATAGCCTTTCCCAGCGTTGCGAGCGGGGCCATAATGACGTGGGCTCGAGCCATAAGCGAGGTTGGAGCCATACTCATCGTCGCTTACTATCCAAAGACCGCCCAGGTTCTCGTCATGGAGTACTTCAACAACTACGGTTTAAGGGCTTCGAGGCCGATTTCGGTTATACTCATCGCGATAAGCCTCACGATATTCGTCCTGCTCCGCTGGATTGTCGGGAGGAGTGCCAATGCTCAGGGCTGAGGGAATCTCCAAGGACTGGAAGGAGTTCCACCTCAGGGATATAACCCTCGAGGTTAAAGAGGGCGAGCACTTCATAATCCTCGGGCCCAGCGGTGCGGGAAAGACGGTTCTCCTTGAGATAATCGCGGGGATAATAGAGCCGGACTCGGGGAGGGTTTACCTCGGCGGGAGAGACGTTACGGACCTCCCGCCCGAGAAGCGCGGTTTAGCCTACGTCCCCCAGAACTACGCTCTCTTTCCCAACATGAGCGTCTACGACAACATAGCCTTCGGCCTTAAGGTCAGGAAGGTGCCAAAGCCCGAAATAGAGCGCAAAGTGCGAGAAATCTCCGAGGTTCTAAAGATAGAACACCTCCTCCACAGAAAGCCGAGGACGCTGAGCGGTGGGGAGCAACAGAGGGTAGCTTTAGCGAGGGCGCTCGTCGTCGAGCCACCTTTAATCCTCCTCGACGAGCCCTTCGCGAACCTCGACGTCCAGACGAGGGCGAAGCTGTTAACCGAGATGAAGCGCTGGAAGCGAGAGCTGGGCTTCACAGCTCTGCACGTGACTCACTCCTTTGAGGAAGCCATAAGCCTCGGCGACCGCGTTGGGGTGATGCTCGACGGCAGGCTCGTTCAGGTTGGTAAGGTCAGGGACGTCTTCTCAAGGCCGGTGAGCGAGGAAGTTGCTCGCTTCCTCGGCTTCGAGAACATAATTGAGGGAATCGCCGAAGGGAGAAAGCTCAGGGTCAACGGCGTTGAGATTGAGCTTCCGGTCGAAGCTAAAGGAAGGGTCCGGGTCGGCTTAAGACCGGAGGACATAATAATCTCGACCGAGCCAATAAGGAGCTCCGCCAGAAACGAGTTTAAAGCGATTGTTGAGTCAATCGAGGAGCTCGGCCCGCTCGTGAGGGTTCACCTTTCCCTCGGCGATATAATCCTTACGGCCTTCATAACCCGCTCATCGATGCTCGAACTCGGGATAGAGAAGGGAAAGGAGGTCTACGCCAGCTTCAAGGCGAGCGCGCTCCACGTGTTCTGAGCTTGTCCCTTATCTCCACCGGCAGGCTCTCGTAGACCTCATTGAGGGCATCGATGAGCTCGACAAGTTCTTTAGCCGTCAACGTCGTCGTCTTCGGGCCGATTTCGAGTATCAGCGCGTCGTATTCCTCCGGCGAAACCTCCTCAAGCTCGTCCAGATGCTCGGCTTTCCTCGGGATTATGTTCACCTCTCCAATCATTCTACCTGCCCTTATCTCGGCCTCCCGCTCCTCTATCGGCACTTCCTTGGGGCAGTCGTAGCGCTCGACGAAAATCTTGATGTCCACCACCGGCGTTCCGTCGAGGGCGTCAATCTCGTCTATGTAGAGCCTGCCCTCCTCGATGCGGTGAATTCTGACGGTGTAAAGAGCTATTGGATTCGGCCTGTAGGGCGAGCGCGTGGCAAAAACGCCGGTGAGCGGGTTCTTTGGGTTCCCGTAGGGGTGCACCTTGAGGATTCTTCTCCTTGCGGGCGTGTCGCTCCCGTGGAACCAGAGGACGAGCTTGACCCAGTCACCTTCCCTGAGGCCCTCCGTTGCCTCCCAGAACTCGGGCAGGATTTCGATGTGCGTTTCCGGTTCCTTCCTCACGAAGCCGACGGGGGTTATTTTGAAGGGTTCGAAGTTCATGGGCATCACACTTTGTACTCCTCCTGCACGACTTATAAATCCAAATACTCCGTAACTTTTAAAAATGGCTGTTGTTTTCAAGCGTCAATGGTAAACTGAAAATGCATGCGAGGTGTATGGAGTGGAGCCCGGTGAATTCAGGAGCATTGTGGATGAAATCGTGTCGGAGATTTCCACCGTTTACATCGGAAATACGGAGCCCATTCGAAAGACTCTCACGGCTCTCCTCGTGAACGGAAACGTTCTCTTTGAGGATTACCCCGGTCTTGGAAAGACACTGCTCGCGAAGGCGTTTGGCAAAACGCTGGGGCTCAGTTACACGAGGATTCAGTTCACTCCCGACCTGCTTCCTGCGGACATAACCGGAACAAAGGTGTGGCGCCACGATAAGGGCGTTTTTGAGCTCGTTAAGGGGCCAATCTTCACCAACGTTCTGCTCGCGGATGAAATAAACCGTGCCCCTCCAAAAACCCAGTCTGCACTGCTTGAGGCCATGGAGGAGAGGCAGGTAACGATAGAGGGCGAAACCCACAGACTCGACAGGCCGTTCTTCGTCATAGCCACCCAGAACCCCATAGAGTTCGAGGGAACGTATCCCCTCCCGGAGGCCCAGCTCGACCGCTTTCTCCTCCGTTTGAGCGTTGGCTATCCCCGGAGCCTTGAGGATGAGATAGCCATTATGGAAGCCCGTCTGCGCTGGGGTAAGGACGACCCGACTGAGGACTTGGAACCCGTGATTGACAGGGAAACCCTCCTGGAGATGCAGAACCTCGTTGAGAAGAACGTCTTCGTCGGGAGGGAAATCCTGACCTACATCGCGATGCTCGTGAGAACGGCACGTTCGGACGGCAGGGTTGAGGCAGGGCCGAGCCCGAGGGGTGCCCTCGCCTTAATGAAGATTGCCAAGGCCAACGCCCTGATGGAGGGCCGGGATTACGTGATTCCCGACGACGTGAAGGCCTTCGCCGTTGATGCTCTGGCCCACAGGATAGTTGTGAAACCCGAACATGCCTTTGAAGGTGTTACCGGCAGGGACGTGGTTCTGAGCGCCCTCCAGAAAACTCCTGTGCCGAAGGGAGACGACGATGAGGCGTGAAAGATACGCACTGCTGTTGCTCCTCCTCATCCTCCTCGCGACCCTGACCCTTGGGTACGAGGGCTCCTCCGCCGGTGGAGGGGGTAAAACAAGAAACGCCCTCAGCGGGCTCTTCATGGAAGCCTCCAAGAGCCTTACAAAGGCCGGTTCAAGGTCGACCCAGATGGGTTCGTTTAACCCGAACTCCTTTGGAGGGGGCAACTACCGCCCGGGCGTTCCGACGTCCGACTTCGGCTTCAAACCCACCGACAAGAAAACTCGCTGTCCCGTTGCAATCCTCCCGAAGGACCCAATGCTGGTATGCGTTGAAAGACCCGCGAGGAGTGTCCCCCTACTCTCCTGGAACCTTCCCCGGGATTTTGATATGATAGTCTGGTACAGGGGAACCTACTACCTCCCCTACGTCGAAAGCCCGTCCGGCCCGGTTCCCCTCAAGGGGGTCAACCGCCAGCCCAGATACCGCCTCGACACTGAAACCCCAATCGTTATGACGACCTACGGGGTCTCGAAGGAGTTCACGGTCTATACCAACTTCACGGGCCCGCTCAACTACACCTCCGGCCTGCCTCTGAGGATTATTTCCCGGACTGAAAACGGCTCGGTAATAACCTACACTTTTGAGGTCCCTCCAGTTGGTAGAAACTACACCCCCGGCTACTACCCGGTCTTCATTTTCACATCAAACAAAACCGGCAGGACAGCTCTCCTTATGTGGGTGGCGCTCCTTGAAAAGCCCGTTGTTGAGATAACGAAATATCCGGCTGTCCTCTCGGGCAACGGCGACCTTAGAATGCCCCTCACAGGAACAGTGATGTACCCGAATGGAAGCCCCGTGCGGGACGGCCTTGTAACCGTAACCCTCAACAGGACGAAGAACACAACGGGCACTATAGTCGGCGTTGTTCGGGTCAGCAACGGCACGTTTAACCTGACGGCGGTCGTCCCCGAGGGTGAGATGCCGGGAAGCTACCACATCGTTGCCCACTACAGGGGCTACCTTGCTTACCCTTCCAACAGCGACCCCCTTGTTACAATAAAGCGGGTTCCCGAGGTTGAACTTAAGCGCCTGAACGGGACCCTTGCAATTTTCTTCAACTGGAACGGCAATCCCCTGCCCAACAGGACGATAACGGTTACCGTAGGAAACCTGAGCCTGAACCTGACGACGGATGAGACGGGTTACGCCTATCTGAGAATCGGTAACGCCACGGGGACGGTTAGGATAGTGTATCGGGGTGATGACCTGTACCTGCCCCTCAACGAAACCCTTGAAATTCCTCCAGTGGAGAACGGAAAGGAAACGACATCCTCTGAGTCCGGGGCAAAACATTCCCTTAACATCTCCCGCATCATGAAGCTTGCATCGGGCCTGCTCCTGGTTGCTGGCATTGCCTACGTTGTGCTGAAGCGTAAAAACCTCCCAGAGCTATCCCTGCCGTCCCGTCAGGTTTACATTGAGCCGTTGAGGGTTCTCAGCCCGGCCAGGAGGGTTTTTCTGCCCAACGAGCCGGTAAGGGTCGTGTTGAACAGGCCCGCGGAGGCTTTCCTCGATGGCGAGCCCCTTGGCAGGGGAGATGCATTTGAGCTTCGGCCGGGCGTCGGGACTCACGTTTTCTCGGCGGAGGACGTTAGCTTTGAGTTCCACGTTCTTCCCCCGCGCGAGGCAGTGATTAGGGCCTACAACCTGCATTTTCTCCCCTACGTGGAGTCCCTGGGAGTGCCCACCGAGAGGAGGACGCCCTTTGAGATAGTCCGCGCCCTCAGGAGAAAGGGGCTCGCTGACCCTGCTCTTGAGACAATCGCGTCCCTCTTCGTTTTAGCTGACTACGCGGAGCGTCCCCTCGAGAGTCGCGACTTCATGGAGTTCGTGGAAGCCCTTGAGAGACTGGGGGTGTTCGGTGATGGAGAAGAGTAAGGTCAATTCAATCCTCTCAACGGCCTTTACCTGGGCTGTGATTGGCCTGATGTTCATGAAGGAACCCGTCCCGTCCATACTCCTTGGTATAGGTGCGGGAGTTGCAATGTTCGCCAGATACGCAAGAAGGTATCACGACCTCCTCATTCGGGGCGCTGGGTGGGGTGTGGCTTCCCTTGCGTTCCTCCTCTATACCGGCTCACATTGGTACAAGTGGTTTTTCGTCGGGATTACCGCGTGGGTCGCTGTTTCCTACGTCCTGGCCTACCTCCTTAGGGTAATGTTCGATAACGATTTCATTGAGAGGAAATTCCTCGCGTTCCTCCTTGTTGGGGCCGTCTTTTCGTTCCTGCTTGCGTATCCAACCCTCAGGGGAGCACTGCGTTTCCTTATCCTGCTGACCATGAGCGGATTAATCCTCTACCTGACCTACGCCGTCTCAACTTACGTCTCCGCACACCTTAGCAAGAAGTCCCGGGTTGAACCACTCCCACTGCCGTCCGGAGGCGTTCGGGAGGACTACTACTCAAGGGAGCTTGGAAGGGTCATCGAGGCGTTCGTTGAGAAGGGGGACAAGGTTCCTCTGACGGTCTTTTTAATCCGAAACGCTCCTGAAGGCCTCGCCGAGGTCCAGCTCCGTGAAATCGTGAGGCCGATAGTGGAGTACGCTCCTCCAAGGCTTTCGCCCCTCCTTCCTCCCTGGGTGGTTGAGAAAAGGCTTGACGATGAGAGGCTCAGACGTCTTGAAATTCTCAGGAAAACCCTTAGAAGGCTCGGCTTTTCGGGGGTTGACTCATGAGGCGGATGGACGTCCTGCTGTTCGCGACCCTTGCGCCGTTCTCACTCGCGCTCTTCACTGGGGTTCTTGGTCTGGCATACGCGAGCCTAATCCCGGCGTCAATCCTTGCGTATTCCCTCCTCTCCGACCTGCCATCGGGTTTTCACGTTGAAAGAACTGTGGAAGCGCGAAACCTTGCCGTGGGCCGGCGCGCCAGGGTTCACGTTAGGCTCACCGTTGAGCGGGGCGCGGGTTTGGTGTTCATCGGGGACGTTGTCTCTCCCGGGCTTAAGGTTCACGGCCGAAACCGCAGGGTTTTCGTAAAGCTCCCCGGTGAGGTTCTTCAGGTCGAGTATTCCTACGAGGTCTCCCCCGGAAAGAGGGGTGTTCACTCAATCTCCCCCGTGGAGGTCATAGGCAGGGACTTCCTTGGACTCTTCGGGGCGAACTACGGGATATTCGGAGACGAGGTTACGATAGAGTCCAGACCGGCCATTGGTAGTCTCAGGGCGAGTTCCCTGCGGAGTATCCGGGCTAAAAGGCGTGGTCTGCCGGTGGTTCTCTCCCGCAAGGGAATATCTTCCCGGGACTTTAAGGAGATTAGGGAGTATCAGCCCGGGGACCCCCTCAATGCAATCAACTGGAAGGCCACCGCCCGCTTTGGAGTTCCCCTTGTCAACGAGTACGAGCCCGAGGGTATGGCAACCGTCATGGTGTACGCGGACACGACGACCGAGATGGGAACTGGGGACGTCTTCAGCGGGGCCCTCGAAAGCGCCCTAAGTCTGTCGCTTTCCCTTGTTCACACCCTCCTCAAGGCAAACCTGAGGGTCGGCCTGTATCTGGCGGGCTCTGGAAGGTTCGTAACACCCAGAACTGGAACTCAGGCGTTTTCAAGCTTTCTGAGGGCTGTTCTCTCCGCCGGCCCGTCCCCTAACCCCGAACCGATGCCCCTCGCGGTGGAGCGTTCAAAGAGGGCTGGAAAAGTTGACCTCGCGGTAATCATAACCAACGTTACCCCCTACAACGTTTCTGAGCTGAGGGACGCCGTTGGAAAGCTCAGGAAAACCTTTAACTGCAGGGTTCTTCTCGTGGACATCAACCCGTATGGGGCGATTGATAAGGACGTCATGTACCTTTCCCGTCTCCACAAGCGAAAGCTGGCCGGAACGCTTGGCGTGCCCGTGGTGGAGTGGGTTCCCTCCCAGGAAAGTCCGAGCACAGCCCTGAAAAAAGTCCTTGGGGGTGTCTCCCTTGCGCTTTAGGGTCTCAACGAATTCACTCAAGCTCGCCGTTCTGGTCTCATTGCTCCCGCTGGCATGGCTGGCTTCGCTGACGGACGTTGTCAGGTTCCTCGCCGGCAACATTGGGGCCCGGTTTGGAATTCCCGTCTCTCCCCTGCTCTTGGGAATCTTTCTTGTCATCGTTCCCGCGCTCATCTACGTTTACCTGACCGGAGACCTCCTCAAGCCGTTCCTCCTGGCGCTGGTTCTGTATCTTCTGCCCGCAGTCTTTGGGATAGACTTTAACCTGCTCGACAGGTACGTTCCAGGAGCAATTATGCTGTTCACTGGTTTCCTGCTGGCGCTATTTATAACGTGGCTCGAGGGGGACGTTAAGTCTGTTGAGGGTGAGGAGAGTGAAAGGCTCTTCATATCGTCCCTTCGTGAAGTTCTCGTCCCCCTGCCCCTCGGAATAATGCTGACGGTCCTGCTCCTATGGCGCAGTTCCCTCGGAAAAACCCCACGGAACGTCCTTCCCCTGGCATTCCTGCCACCGCTTCTGCTCTTTGCCACCGTGGCATTTGCGCTTCACTTTAGAGAGGACCAGAATGAGCAGGTACTACCCGCTAAAAAGTCATACCTACTCCTCCGCACCACCATGAAGGCCGGCGATTCATTTATTCTCGATGTATCTGAGAGGATGGAAAGGAGCGTTACATTCACCTTGTCCGGCGGGTTTCCGGTTGAAAGGCCGATACTCCTCAAACTTGAGTGGGACGACGAAGCCCCAGAGGTGGTTGTTCTAATGTCCCCCTGGGACACGCGAACTCTACTGAAGGCCGGGGAGTTAAGAAATGGAGAAGAAACGTACTTCCTGTACTTCCCTACGTCCCGTGCTCCCAGCTCTCAAGGTATTCCTTCTGCTCCTCGGTGAGCTCCTCAATCTTTATTCCCATCGCGTTCAGCTTAATCCTCGCTACCATCTCGTCAATCTCCCTCGGCAGGACGTAAACTTTGGGCTCAAGCCTCTCGTGGTTCTCCTTGATGTACTGCGCCGCCTTCGCCTGCAGTGCAAAGCTCATGTCCATAATCTCCGCCGGATGGCCGTCTGCTGCCGCTAAATTGACCAGCCTTCCGTCGGCTAAGAGGTAGAGCCTCCTTCCGTCCTTAAGCTTGTACTCCCTGATGTTGGGCCTCGGCTCGCTTATTTCAACGGCGAGCTCCTCAAGGTCGGGCTTCCATATCTCAACGTCGAAGTGGCCGGCGTTGGCCATTATGACGCCGTCCTTCATGAGCTCGAAGTGCTCTTTGCGAATGCACTTGATGTTGCCCGTCGAGGTAACGAAGATGTCTCCTATCTTGGATGCCTCCTTCATGTCCATGACGAGGAAGCCGTCCATCCTCGCCTCCAAGGCCCTAATCGGGTCAACCTCAACAACGATTACGGTAGCGCCGAGGCCCCTCGCCCTCATCGCTATTCCCCTTCCGCACCAGCCGTAGCCGACAACGACGACGTTCTTTCCGGCGACGAGCAAGTTGGTTGTCCTTATTATGCCGTCCCATGTGGACTGGCCGGTTCCGTAGCGGTTGTCGAAGAGGTATTTGGTATAGCTGTCGTTGACCGCTATGATTGGGAACCTCAGAACCCCGTCCTTCTCCATCGCGCGGAGCCTTATTACCCCTGTCGTTGTTTCCTCGCTCGCGCCCCAGATTTCGTCTATTAACTCCTGCCTCTCGCGGTGAACGGTGCTTATCATGTCCGCGCCGTCGTCTATGATGATGTTGGGCCTTATATCCAGAGCCTTGTGCATGTTCTCGTAGTACTCCTCCCTGCTCTCGCCCCTAATCGCGTAGACCTTGACGCCGGCTTTAGCCAATGCGGCGACGACATCATCTTGAGTGCTCAGCGGGTTGCTGGCGGCGGCAGAAACCTCCGCTCCCCCGGCCTTAAGGGTCAGGAGCAGGAAGGCCGTCTTCATCTCAAGGTGTAGCGTCGTGGCGATTCTGACGCCCTTAAAGGGCTTCTCCCTCTCGAACTCCCTCCTTATCGTCTGGAGAACGGGCATGAAGCGCGAAACCCAGTCAATCTTCTTCTCCCCGCTCGGGGCAAGGGAGATGTCCTTGACGCAGTAATCCTTCGTGCAGTCCATATCAATCACCGGTGGGTTTTTAATTTCCGGAGTTAAAAAGGGTTGGTGTTGTTATGATAGTCGACCTCTCGCTCCCCCTCGGAGAGGACACGCCGGTTTACCCAGGCGACCCTGAGGTAAAGGTCAAACCCTGGGCCTTCATCGAGCGCGACGGCTACTACATGAACGCCCTTCGCATGGGCGAGCACTCCGGGACGCACGTTGACGCTCCTGCTCACTTCATTCCCGGCGGAAAGACGATAGACGAGATGCCCCTTGAGAAGTTTATAGGTGAGGCCTTCGTCGTTGACGTCCGCGACGGAGAGGGAACCGTTACGCTTGACGAACTGCCTGATTCGGGTTATCACGGCAGGATTGTCCTCTTCCTCACTGGTGGGAGGGAGCTCTCACCCGAGGTCGCGCTCTTTGTGGTGGCAGAGGGTGCCAAAGCCGTTGGCACTGATGCGATGAGCATCGGCGACGAGACTGTTCACACTATTCTTCTGACCGCGGAGGTGCCGGTGTTCGAGAACCTCGTCAACCTTGAGGCTCTGGTTGGGCGAACCTTCACGTTCATAGGTCTTCCCCTGAGAATCGAGGGTGGCTCTGGAAGCCCTGTTAGGGCGGTAGCGATAGTCGAAGATTAACGTTCCTTTTGGTTTCTCCTGTGATATTGTGGCTTTTTTCGGGTAACTGTTGGGTAGTTTTGCCCCTGGAACGATTTGGAACGATTAGGTTCTTTCTGGTTCGTTGTGGGAAGTATGAGAACGAACGAAATGCCCTGGATTTTTTAGAAACCGTCTATCTGCCCTTAATTTCGTGAAAAAAGCTTAAATAGGGCTTTTTCATAGTTGGTAATGGTGATGAGCCATGATGGGTAAGAAGTTGGTGGCAGTCCTGTTCGGACTGCTTATGATTGGAATGGCATTTGGAGCGGGAAGTGCATACGCAGGGGAAGCGACGGTTACAGTAATCCTCGTCAGCGACAACGCCGCGGACAACGCGATAGCTCAGTACCTCGCCAACCTGACCGGTGCGGTCGTCGTGACGACCACCTGGGGCACCTACGACCCGAACGTTACGGCGGAGATACTGAGCTACGCCCCGGACCAGGTTATAATAATAGGCGGTCCCGACGCGGTTGTGAGCGAGTACGTTACCGACCTTGAGGAGTACAACATAACCGTTTACCGCTGGTGGGGAGCCAACAGGTACGAGACTGACCTCGCGGTTATGGGCAACGCCAGCAAGGTCTTTGGAATCAAGTTCAACGCCAGCGTCGTCGTTGCCGGCAACGACAGCCTTGCAGTCCAGACCGCCCTCAGGCTCGCCGTCCAGAACCGTGCGATGATAATATACGTCAACCAGTCGACCAACGCCACCAGGCTCATGGAGAGGTTCCAGGTCAGGGAGATGGTAATGGTCCAGAGCAGGGCCTCTGAGAAGGTCATGGAAAAGGTCTCCAGGGAGCTCAAGGCCTGCAACTGCACCGCCAAGCAGGTCCAGGCCAATGTTACGGCCGAGCAGGTTAAGATGATTATGGAGCAGGTCCGCGAGAGGCTCATGGCCATCGAGGGGATAGCGAACACCACGAACTCCACTCAGCTTATGGAGCAGGTTAGGGAGATGCTCCAGCTCATGGAGCAGGCTAACGCAAGCCTTCAGGCAGGAAACGTCACCGGAGCCTACGCTTTGGCCCTTAAGCTTCAGGTGAAGACCGAGTTCGCCCTCAAGGAGGCCAACAAGGAGCTCCACAGGGCCATGGAAAAGAACGGAAAGCTCGCCCTTGAGATGGAGCTTGAGAAGATTGAGGCCCAGCTTGAGGTCCTTGAGAAGGCAGGGGTTAACGTTAGCTCCGTTCAGACAATCCTTGACAAGGTCAAGGAGGCAATTGATGCGGGGAACTACAGCGTTGCCAGGGTGCTCCTCAAGGATGCCAAGAAGGCCCTCCACGAGCTCTACATGACGAACAGGGAAACCGTTAAGATGAACCCTGGGATGGGTTCAAAGCCCGAGAAGAGCGGAAGGCACTGATTAGGTTTCCTCCCCTTTTCTCCTCGCTTTTTTCTCCCGCAGGTACGGGTAGCGCATTATGTGCCCGCAGTTGAGACACTTTATGACGACGTGGGGGTAGGGCTTGCTCCTCAGCCTCACGCGCGCGTTCTTTCCCGGGACGAGGAATGAGTGACAGCGCTTGCAGTAGCGACGCTTCCACTTCCTCGGGAGTCTTATCTTGGCCTTCTGCTGGACGGCAAGGGCTATCTCAACGTATCTGTCCGCCAGCTCTGGGCTGTATGGAAAAACCCTTTCCGCGAGGGTAAAGAGCGTCTCAACGCGCTCCCTCGCTATCCTTTTCTTCTCCCTCTGCTCCTTCTTTCTCAGGAACTTCTTCCCCACGTTACCACCTCACCAGCTTCAGCTTTCCGGGGAACGGTTCGTAGAGGTAACCCTCGCGGAGCAACTTTTCAAGGGTCTCCCCCGCGTGCTCCCTCCTGAAACCGGCCTCGATGAGGGCCTTTAAGAACTCCTCCCTCGTGACCGTGCCGTCAATGGAAGTCGCCTCGAGGTCTTCAAAGATTCTGACGCCAATCTCCGCCACCCGGGAGTTCCCTATGTAGCGCTCGTACTCCCTCAGGAGCCTCAGCTTTTCCCTGTCGGGAAGTTCGTTTATCCACGTGTCGGTTATCTCCTGGTACAATCCGAGCAGGTCGCTTATGAGGCCCCTTCCGAGTTTTCCCTCGAAGCGCCCCATCGCGCCGAGAAGCCTCGCCCCGAGCCTGTATCTGAGCCCGACATTAAAGACCTTGCCCGAGAGAGTTAAGGCATCGAAGAGCTCTCCGTATTCGTTCCGGTTTCTCATTAGGAAGGCCTCAAAGCGGTAGCGGTAGTCCTCCATCTCACCGAGGTTTAAAACTCCAACGCGCCTTCTGGCGGCCATAATTGTGGCGACGACGTTAGGAATAAGCTCCTCAAGCTCGCGGTTTCGCTCGTAGGCAACGTCCTCGGTTATTACGAGCGGGGCCTCGCCAAGGGTTGCTGTCTCGTCCTCGGGCTTCATCACGAGCCTCGGGCTGAGAAAGCCTGCGCTCTTTTCCCGGAAGTGCTCCTCCGCCCACTTGGGCACCGGCCTGGGCCTCTTCAGCATGGCCCTCGTGTGGGGGACGTAGTAGGCCAACTTCGCCCTCGGCCTCGCGAACCTGAAGTCGAGGCCCAAGAACTCATCGTCGAACTCCGTCCATCTGTCCCTCCTGAGCTTCAGCTCCTCCGGAAGGAGCGAGTGGAGGTATTTTAACGCCTCCCAGAGTGAGAGAACCGAGCGCTCGCGCTCTCCCTTGAAGGCCGAGAACGTCACCCCCTCTCCCCAGTTCCCCGCTCCTATGACGGTCGGGGCGCTCAGGAGGGAGTATATTATCGCCCTCTCCGTCTCGTAGTTCGCGTAGACCGTGCTCGAAATGAGGCTCTCAAGCTCGCCCCGGCTCAGCGTGTAGCCCTCGTAGCGGAGCCAGCGGTTTTCGTAGGAGGTTTCCTTCAGCTCGATGACGCGGAGAAGCCTGAGGTTTCCGTAGGGGTAGGCGTCGAGTATTCCCCTGACCCGCACGTAGGCGCCGGAATAAACGCTATCCTCAATCGAGCTCGCTTCATCTATCCTCAGAACTAGGTACGCCCTGAGCTTGCTCTTCTTCAGTTCTTCCGGTGAGAGTGGGGTTAGAAGGTAGTAAACCGCGTCCCTCGGCGCGTTAGGTGGTTGTCTGAGTAGCAGGAAGCCTTCAACTTCAACCTCCTCCCCGTTCCTCCCCTGGATTTCGCGAAGGAAATCCCTAACCCGGGTCTCTGGTGTCAGGGGCTCCCTGTGCTCCTCCCTGAGTAGCGCGAGTAGCTCTTCCATCGAAGCCTGAAGAACCGCAAAGTTTATAAAGTCATCTCTGAAGGTGTTATCGGCACGGCGGCCATAGCGGCGGGGTTACACCCGGTCTCGTTTCGACCCCGGAAGTTAAGCCCGCCTGCGTTCCCGGGTGTACTGCCCTCCGAGAGGGGGCGGGAAACCGGGAACGCCGCCGGCCACTAACCTTCTCTCGTAACCACCTACACAAAAGCTATTTAAGAGGCCGGGACTATTTTTTTACGGTCGGTAGTTATGCTCAAGAAGTCATCGAAGGGCAGGCTGACTTGGGACTACATTCGAGACCGGCATTCCGAGGTTATCGAGGAATTCAAGACCCTGCGTAACTGGGACGAGGTTAAATCCGCTATCCCTGAGTCCGAAACTCTTGGCGACTACTCCCTTCTTGCCCTTGAAGCAATAGCGGCCGTTATCCGGGAACTCCGCATCGAACGCTCCTTTCTGAGCGAGAGAATAGAGAACCTCAACCGCAAGCTTGAGGAGCTCGGTACTTCTCACAGGGAACTCAGCTACTCCGTTGACAAACGGCTCAAGGAGCTTGAGGCCAGGATTTCAGAGCTGGAGCAGAGGACGCTTTTCCTTGAGGGCGTCGAGGCTATAGTCCCGAGGATGAACGAGCTTGAGGAGAAGCTTGACCGCCTCCCGGCTGAGCTCTTCAAGCGTGTTGAGGAGACCTATGGGAAGAAGGCCGATGAGCACCTCAGGAAGCTCGTCGAGGAGCGGGTTGAGGAGCTGAGGGAAGAGCTCAAGCGCGAGGTTCTCGGTGTAAGCGTTGACCTCGCCAAGGCCCTTAGGGAGCTTCAGGAGCACTACGAGAAGCTCGTTGAGGAGAACGTCCGGCTCAGGGGGCTGGCGAAGGAGAACGATAAGTTAAGAAAGAAGCTCGTCGAGCGGGAGCGCGAGCTGGAGGAGCTGAAGAAGAGGCTCGCAATGTTCCAGGAGATGGCCAAGCGCGTTGATGCCCTGAGCGAGAAGATTGGTAAGTACGAAGAGAGGCTTAAGGAGATTCGGGCAATCGAGAAGGAGCTGGTGGCCCTGACCGGTGCAAAGGACGCCCTCTCGGCGATTGAGGTCATCAAGAGCGATTTCATTCCCAAGTCCAAGTTCGAAAAGACATTAAACGAGATAAGGTCGCTCCTGGCGGAGGCCGAGTCGCTGAAGGAAGAGAACGAGCGCCTAAGACGGGAGAACGAGAAGCTTAAGGAGGCCCTTAAGACGCTCCTCCAGGAGAGGCTCGGTGAAACGAGTGATTCAGACACCTCTGTCGAGAATGATGAGTCTTGAGAGCCCCTCTTTCAGCTTCTTCTGAACGAGTTCGCTCCGGTCGTCCTTTACCTCCTCAAGCTTTGACATCACTATCTTTCTGAGCTTTTCGTTGGTTTCGCCGAGTGCAACTAACGTCTCGACGGCGCTCGCACGCACGAGCTCGTTCTTGTCGTGGAGGAGAGCGAAGAGCTTGGGCAGGAAGGGAGTTACATACTTCATTCCGTTCTCGCTGAGCGCGAGAATGAAGTTGAGCGCCGCGAGCTTGTCGGAGGTTTCCTTTGAGGTCAGCATGAAGCCTATGTCGCGGAAGACGTTGCCGAGCAGGCTGGGTCTGACGCGCATTATTTCCTCAAGGACGTAGGTCGCGTTCACCTTTATCTTCGGGTCTCCAACGCGGTAGTTGGCGAAGATTACCGGCACTATCTTTGCCACCTTGCCCGGGGCAATCTCGGCCAGAACGCCGAAGGCCCTGGCTATCTCCTGGGTGAGGGGAACCGCCTCGCTCTTCCTGAGCATGACCATGAGCTTGGTTATAAGCGAGTCGTGCAGCTCGGGCATGTCCCTCAGAACTTCGACGACGACGCGGAGGGCGTTCTTCTGAACTGTCCACAGGTCGTCATCGAGGAGTTCTATTACCTCCTTGAGGAACTCCTTGTTGACCGTTGCCCTCGCTATGACCTCCTGAAGGCCCTCCCCCGTTGCCAGTGCCTCCCTAAGGTCGAACTCCTCGTCCATCGCTTCCACCATAGGGGATACTGCAAAGGTTTATATAAGCTTTTCACCACTTCTTTTGGGGGATTGGCCATGAAGCGAAGCGTTCCAGTGATTTTGGTGGCTTTGCTGGCGTTTCTTCTGCTCGGAAGCGTTTCAGCGTCCCAGAGTCCAGTGCTGTGGAAGGGGACGGTCTGCGATAACGTGAAGTACCAGAAAAGCATAGAGGCCGTTGCCCTGACGGAGGATGCAGTCTACGCCGCCTGCTCCTACCGGCAGGTCATGAACTCGAGCGGTCTCGTTGAGGTCTACTACCTAGGTGTCCTATCGGCCTTTTCCACCAACGGTTCTAGGCTGTGGCAGAACTCCTCTGGATACACCGTCAAGCTCGTCCCCACCGGAGATGACGTTCTCGCTGGCAGTTTCGGCGCCCTCCTCAAGTTCGATAAGAAGGGCCGCATAGTGTCGCTCTACGACGTCGTGAACAAGCTCTATGACTTCGTGGTTTCAGATGGGGTTGCCTACGTAGCCGACGGGGACTTCTTCCTGTACAACGGCTCCCGCTCCTACAAGGGGCACGTTTACGCGGTGAAGCTCGGTGAAAACCTGACGGGCATCTGGAACCTTACCTTCGACGATATGATTACCCGCGTTAGGGCTGGCGACGGCATCATCTACGCGAGCTCCGGTTTTCCATCGGGCTACGTTGGAAGCTTCCAGTTCGGTTCCCTCTACGGGATATCCCCCGAGGGAAAGCTCCTCTGGAACGTCAGCCTCGGCCACTGGGTTCGCGACATGGAGGTCTGGAAGGGCAACGCGGTTCTTGGAACCGGCTGGGACAACTCTAAGGGCCGTCTCTACGTGGTCTCCCCTGCCGGGAAGGTGCTCCTCAACGAGAGCCTCTTTTACACCGAGGATATACTGGTTCTGAACGATACCGCTTACATCGGAGGCTACGACGGCAAGAACGGAACTCTGGTAGCCGTTGAGCTGCCCTCAGGAAAGACCCTCTGGGAGAGGAAGTTCCCCTACCGCGTTAAGACCCTGGCCTACACCGACGGCGTTCTCCTGGCCGGAACCGGCAAGTTCCAGAGCAAGACCGAGAACGGAACGACCTACATCTACAGCGTTGGCAACCTATACGCCATCAACCCAAAGGACGGAAAGACCCTCGGTGAGCTTCCAAACACGGGCTACGTCAGGAGCATAGCGGTGAAGGGCAGCGAGGCGGTAATCGGAACGGCGAGCTCAACGTTCTACGTGATTGATGTCAGCGCCATGAAAGGAAGCCAGAAGAGCTCCATATGCGGGCCTGGGTTCATAGTTCTCCTCGCAGCCCTTGTCCTGCTCCTGCGGAGGTTCACATAGAGACGAGGCCGTATTCGATTAGTTTGTTCACTATTTTTCTTCCTTCCCTCGTGAGGTCAACGACCTTCCTTATCATGACTATCTTGAGGAGCCCCTTGTCTATCATCCTGTCGTAGATTTCCTCGATTTCCCTCTCGCTGAGGCCGAGGAACTGGTGTATCTCAAGCGGGTTGAGGCCGGAGTAGAGCGCCATGAGTATCTGCTTCTCAGTCTCGTCGAGGCTTTCGAGTTCTTTAAGTTCTTTCTCCATTACCTCCTTGAACTCCGCCTGGAGCGTTGGGAACTCCTTCGAGACCTTCATGATGAACTCAAAGTAGCCTGGTATGTACTTGAGCAGGTAGCGCAGGATGAAGAGCCTCGTCTTCTTCTCGGGGATGTAGAGGTAGGACGTTACCGTCTCGCTGATGTAGAAGTGTTTTATCTTCCAAGCCTGAACCTTCTTGCCGTCCATGTCGACTTCCTCGACGTCCATGTCCTCAACGTCCGAGAATATTGGGATGGGCCTCATGTCGGGGTCAAGAACCACGATGTTCCTCTCGGTTCTTCCCTTCTTGGCGGACTTGACGGAGACTATTCTCAGCGAACCGTCCTGCCACTTGGAGTCCATGTTTATCGCTCCGCCCTTTATCCTTGCGAGCTGTATCCTGACAGCCTTTCCGTTTATCAGGGTTTCAAAAATCGTGTGGACGAACTCCTTGAACTTCTTCTCATCGTATATAAGGAGGTTGTCACCAATCGTTAGGATGAGCGTGAGGTCGCCCCTTCCGGGAACGTAAAACTTCAATCCAAAGTGCTCCTTCTCCGGGTTGAGCTTGTAGTTGTCGGGAACGTTGACGGCCAGGTCGCTGAGCGTTGAGAATGGGAAGTTGTCCTCGCCGACGACCTCACCCATGCGAAGATACTTTAGAATAAGCCTATCGTGTTGAATAACCCCGAGGGCATCGCGCCAGTTCACACGGCCCGAGCCCTTCCAGGACGATATGATGGCTACCTTGACCCTGGTTTCCGTTACCGCCATGGCTCATCCCTTCCGCCCTCAGGTGAGGGCCTGGCACTCCTCCAGTTGCCTCTCAAGCTTTTCAACCTTCGCGCGGAGCTTCTCGCACTCCTGGGAGAGCTTTATCTCCAGGGGCGTTACGGCCGGGTTTCCGCCGCGCGAGGATATCATCTCGTCGAGTATGCTCACGGCACTGTTGATGCTACTCGTCATCCTTATAAGTGCTTCCTCGGGCGGGAGCTTGATGGTTGTCTTTCCGTCCTTGCTCTTGACGGTAATTGGGAGCTTCGTCCTTGCGACGTAGGCTATCACTTGGTTGAGCTTCTCCTTGTCCTTCTGGCTCGGGAAGCGCGCCAGCCAGAGCTTCTTGAACTCGTCGAGCTCGGCGAGGACCTTCATAAGGAACGCGTTGTACTCGTCCTCGCTTATGTACCCGAGGGTGTAGCCCCTCGCAACGTCGAGGAGCATGAGCAGCCTCTCCTTCTTGTGTCTGGCCTCATCGAGGACGCGCTGAACCTTCTCGTCAATGACCTGGCGGAGCTTTTTGATGAGCTCGTCCTCGTTAACCCCCGAGACGCTCATCTGCTTCTTCTCTTCCCTGGGGGCAGCCTTGGGCTCCTCCCTTTTCGGGGCGGGGCTCTCGCTCTTCAGCTCCCGCTCAAGCAGGGCCGCGTAGAGCTCTCCCATCTGGTTGCTTATCGCGTTGGTTATGAGGTACGCTGTAACCACCATGCCGAGCAACACCACGACCGCGAT
This sequence comes from Thermococcus nautili, assembly GCF_000585495.1. Lineage (NCBI taxonomy): Archaea > Methanobacteriati > Methanobacteriota > Thermococci > Thermococcales > Thermococcaceae > Thermococcus > Thermococcus nautili. The sequence goes on along the minus strand of NZ_CP007264.1, from coordinate 1,393,619 downwards.
GACTGCAATCATTACCCAGTCCACGTTCTCACCCCCTCAAAGTGGAAAGGGAAACAACGAAAGTCACAGCTTGAATTTGCTGATGATGTTTCTGAGCTGTTCGACGATGTTTTTGAGGTCGTTTGCTGCTCTTTCGAGTTCTTCTGTTGCTGCAGTCTGCTCTTCAACGGCAGAACTAACCTCCTCAGCACTGGCAGTAGTTTCCTCAGCACTAGCGGCAAGATTCTCCAAAGCACGCAACGCCTTATCAACCTCCTCCTGCGTACGAATAATCTGCTCCTTAACCTCACCCATCCGACCACTAGCCTCCTGGAGAAGGTCAGCAATGTTCGTAAGATACGTGACGGTCTCTCTGAGCGTTTCCGCACTCTCACCCACGACTGAGACACCGCGCTGGGTGCTCTCCACTGCGTCCTTGATTTCGGTGGTTATCTGGTCGATGATGTTCTTGATGTTGTCAGCGGCCTGTTTGCTCTCCTCGGCAAGCTTCCTAATCTCCTGGGCAACTACCGCGAAGCCCCTACCAGCTTCCCCAGCACGAGCCGCCTCAATGGCCGCGTTAAGAGCCAAGAGATTAGTCTGCTCAGCAATGTTCGTAATCACATCCGTAATCTCCTCAATACTCCTACTCATCTCCGCAACTTTCCTGACCGCGGTCTCTATCTCCTCCATCGTCTCCTGTATGCTCTCTATCTGCCTGGCCGAGACTTCGCTCTTCTCCCTTCCCTCCGTGGCTATGTTAACCACCTCGGTAACTGCGCCTTCGAACTCTTCCATTGCTCTGACGCTCTCGGCGCTGGTTTCTGCTACAAAGCGCATTCCCTCGGTAATCTCGTTGATGTGCTCCTGCTGCCTCTGCGCTTCAATGCTGACCTGCTGAACGGCCTCGTTGACCTGATTGATGGCCTCGGTGACGTCGCTCGATATCTGCGCCAGCACGTTGGCCTTCTTTTCAAGCTCGTTCGTGACCTCAACTATCTCCCCGATTAGGCCCTTGAGCTTGTGGGTTGTGTCGCGGAGGTCTTCAAGGATTTCCCTGAGCTCGCCCTTGGCCTCCATGCTGAGGCCGTTGCTCAGGTCGCCTTCAGCCAAGCGCTCAAGCTTGGCCGCTATCGTGTTCAGAGTACCAACCAGGTCCTTTCCTACGGCCTCGAAGGCCTTGATGAGCGCACCAATCTCATCGTCCTCAAGGTACCGAATCTGCTTGAGTCTAGTACTGACTTCACTTAGTCTTCCATCTGCAAGGGCCTGGGCAATGCCTCTGAGTTGGTCAAGAGGCTTGAGCGTGTCGTTGAGAACCTTGTAGGCGAGGGCTATCATGAGCAATCCAACAACCGCCGCGAGAAGCGAGCCTAGCATTGAGTCTCTAATTGCCTGGTCGAGCGTTGAGGTAATCTGTGCTGTTATTTTCTCGGTGCTCTGCTTGAGAACACCTTCAATTGAGTTCGTCAGCGGGTCCGTTAGTTCGTGGAGCGGAACAACTGCGAGTACTATCCAGCCGGTGGTCTTCATCCTCTTGTAGCCGGCGACCTTCTGAACTCCTTGGAACTCGTAAACGACCCATCCTTCGTCTTTACCCTCCTTGAGGACGTCCGCTATCGGCTTGAGGGAGTCAACGTCGTTGATGTTCAGCTTCTGAACGAGGCTCTCGTTGGGGTGAACTATAACGGTTCCCTGCTGGTTGATTATTGCTATGTAACCGCTCTGGCCAATCTTTATCTCCTTGGCCTGCTCGATGAGGGTGGATACGAAGACGTCAACGCCTATGACGCCGACGAGCTTGCCGTTGACGTAAATAGGTTCAGAATAGGTTACAATCCACTTCCCAGTTGAGGCGTCCTTGTAGGGCTCGGTCCAGACGGGGCCGTTCTTCGCGACGGCCTCCTGATACCAGGGCCTCTTCCTCGGGTCGTAGCCTTCAGGCAGGGGCTCGTCAGGCCACATGTACATGTTACCGTCAGCGCTTCCGAAGTACACGTAAGCGACGTTTGGGTCGAGGTTTTTAACGGCCCTGAATCGGTTCAGGAGAAAAGCCCTGAACTGGTCGCTGTTTGGAGGATAGTTGCTGTAGGCAACCTCAACGGCCTCTATTGCAACCTTTCCCATCATTCGCATCTTCTCGAAGTAATCATCGAAGAGCTTCGCACCGAGCTTGGCCGCGCCAACAGAAATTGTTCCGGCTTCCTCTTCAATGGGCTTCTGAATGCCCTCTGCCATCATCTTCGGCAACTGGTCGTTTAGCTGTTCGTTCAGAACAGTGTGGACCTGGCCCTTCATCCTCATCGTGTAGTAGCCAACTATCGTCGCCCCAATGAGGAGCGTGACCAAAACAGCTGCTACCATAGTCAGGAGTATCTTTTTGCGGAATTGCACCGCGCCCACCCCCATAATCTCAACTACGCCTGGGGAAGTTACGGCGTTAAAAGTTAAATCGCTTTTGTGTAGGGGGTTGTGTAGGTGATTACGAGTCCAAGAAGGGAGAAGAGAATAAAATCAACTCTTCTCGAGCACGTTGTTCCAGGAGTAGCTGGACTCTATGAGCTCCCCGACGGTCAGCTTTTTCTCGGCCACAACCCTGGCGTTGAGCTCCTTCAGGGTTTCGAGGATTTTCTCTCTGGGCAGAGCTTCCTCGTCGAAGACCACGAAGCCCCTGCCGGTGTAGCTGTTGAGGAAAGCCCTCCAGACCTCAGCCCTCGTCAGGAGCTCGTACTGCTTGGCCGTTGCAAGCTCCCAGTTTCCCTTATCGAACTGGAGCTCGAGCCTGGTGAGCTTCTTATCGGGATTAACGACCATTCGACCACCCCCTCAGTTCCTCAGGCCAAAGTAGTCCTCGATGTCTATGTAGGTCTTCCTGTAAAGCTCGCTGTTCTTCATCTTCTCGACGAACTCTTTGGTTCTCCTGTACTTGTCGCTCCAGTAGTCCCAGTCGGGGTGAAGGGCCTTCCACTCCTCCCAGGTGTAGCTGAACTGGGCCTGCACCTTGTCCCTGTAGAGCTCTGGAATCACGTTGAACGTACAGAACGGCACCACCCTTCCGTCGGGCATGGCGTAGTGGATGACGCAGCGCTCGACGCGCTCAACGTCGTAGTTGTACTCGTCCATGAAGTGCATCATTCCGATGAAGAGCGCGTTCTCGTGGAACTTGCCGAGGGCGTCGTAGTTGCCGTGCATGAAGGCGTTCTTTATCAGCTCAAGAACCTTGAGGCCCTTCGGGGCGTACTTGTCGTCGTAGAAGCTCTTAAACTTGAGGAATATCTCCGCCCCGAGCTTGAGCTTCTGGAGCTTGCCGAGCTTCTTCCACTTCTCTATCTCCTCGGCCTTCTCCTCCAGGTACTCGACGAAGCCCTCAACGTCAAGGAACCTGCTTATGGGAACGACGCGCTTGTTCTCCCTGTCAAGGAAGACGTAGGTGGCCGCTCCACAGCAGTAGTGGCTCGTCATGTAGTAGCGCGAACCGGAGAACGCCTCGAAGAAGCGAGCAATATGACCGGCTATCGGAATCGGGTACCAGTCGTCCATCGCGATTACGCCGTTGGTCTGCTCCTCTATGCGCTTTATCGCTCCCGGAATCGTTATCCTGAACCTCTGGCGCTCCTTCTTGGGAACCCTTCCGACGAGGGAAATCGGCTGGAAGTTCACGCCCCTGACGATGTCGAGGTGGTTGAGACCGAAGTTGATTATGGCCCCAAGCTCGTGGTCGTTGACGTTCCTAATCGTTGTCGGCACGAGGACTATTCCGGGTCCGCCGGCCTTCCTCACGTTCTCGAAGATGAGCGGAATCTCCCAGTGGTTCTTCCAGTTGGTCTGGGGCGTCATTCCGTCGTAGCTCAGGTAGAGGGTGTTGGTTCCGGCCTCGCGGATTTTCTTCACGAGTTCGGGCTCGAAGGCGAGCTTTATTCCGTCGGTGTTGAGCTGAACGTGGTCGTAGCCTTCTTCCTTCGCGATTTTGATAATCTCAATCAGGTCGTCGCGGAGGGTCGGCTCACCGCCGGTGAACTGGACTGCGTTGGCTCCAACCGGGTACTGCTTCTTGGCGTTGCGGAGCATCATCCTAATCTGCTCGAGCGTCGGCTCGTAAATCGGCTGGCCCTCCTTGGCGTAGAAGAAGCAGTACCAGCAGGAAAGGTTGCAGCGGTTGGTTAAAACGATGTTGAGCAGGTTCGTGTGGGAGCGGTGCCTGGCGCACATTCCACAGTCGAAGGGGCAGTTGACGCCGGTGTTCTCAACGTTGACGCTCTTGAGCTTGAAATCATACTTCCAGCGCTGGAAGCGGTAGTACTGCTCAACGCTCTCGTAGTAGAGGTCGGTTATCATGCCCTCGGGACAGCGCTTGGTTATCCACACCATTCCGTCCTTCTCCCAGACGAGGGCTGGAACGACGCGCCTCGTTTCGGGGCAGAGGGAGTAAGTCCTATGGGGCAGCGGGCCACCATAAACCCTGCTCGCGGTTTTAAGCATCTCCTCAAACTCTTCCTCGCTTATTTCAGGGAACTCAACTATATCCCTGAGCTTTCTGGTGAGCTGTTCAAACTCCTTTTCACCGCTCGGTACCTCACCGATGTTCTCGGCCATCTTTCATCACCGCTACCCCTAATCCAACGGTGAGGTATAAAAGCTTTTGCGTAAATATGAAGATTTTCCTGCATAGGTATGACCCAACTTTGGGAAGCAGAGGCTAAGGTTAAAAGCCCTTCCGCGGAAGCCAGTCGGGTGGTAGAATGCCGGCTCGCGAGATGAGGATGGAGATGTTTGTCAGGGCTCTGCTGAGAAGGGACTTCAGCAGGGCAAAGGGTCACTTGGAAAAGCTCATCAAGATAGCGGGCAACGACGAGTGGGGCAGGGGCTACTCAAGGGCCGTTGAAGGCATAATGAACGCCCTCAAGGACAACGACACCGATTCGCTGATTGTCCAGTTGATTTCGGGCAACGACAGGGAGAGGGCCGAGGAGTTGCTTGAAAACTACTCGAAGCTCGCTACCCAGGACTTCCGCGACGACTACGAGAGGGGCTTTTACACGGCCTGGAGCGAGTTCCTGAAGGCGTACCTCAGCCAGAAGACCCTCGCGTGATGCCTATGGGAAAGGAAGAGCTCATGAAGAAGCTTGAGGAGAAAATCCGGAACTGCCAGAAGTGCCCCCTCGGCCAGCTCAGGACGAACGCAGTCCCCGGGGCGGGAAGCTACGACGCCAAGGTGATGTTCGTCGGCGAGGCGCCGGGCTACTGGGAGGACCAGAAAGGGCTACCCTTCGTGGGCAGGGCCGGAAAGGTTCTCGACGAGCTTTTGGCGGGGATATGCCTGAGCAGGGACGAGGTTTACATAACCAACATCGTCAAGTGCCGCCCGCCTGAAAACCGCGACCCGACGGAGGAGGAAATCAGGGCCTGCGCGCCTTACCTTGACAGGCAGATTGACATAATAAGGCCAAGGGTCATAGTTCCACTCGGCAGGCACTCGATGCGCTACATCCTTGAGAAGTTCGGGTTCAAGCCCGAACCGATAAGCAAAATCCACGGAAAGACCTTCGAGGCGAGAACCCTCTTCGGCAAGATAATCATAATGCCGATGTACCATCCCGCCGCGGCCCTGTACAGGCCACCCATCAGGGAGGAGCTTGAGAAGGACTTCGTCAAACTGGCGAAAATACTCGAGGAACTTGGCTGAGTTTCCCTTCACGTTTCTGCAAATTTTACGGTTCCAAATGTTACGATTTTTGGTTTTATCCATTTTGCACGAGCCGAGCTGGAACGCTTTTGGGAAAGGTTTTTATTGGTTCAATGCTCTATAATATACTCAGGTACACCTATATGCACTTCAGAGCAGTGACATGACCAGAGATGCTCGCGGATTTTTGAGGGCATTCGGAGGAACTCCAAAGATTGACAAAAAAGTTCGGGAAAAGCTTATATATCTCGAAGAAACTTCGGGGTTGAATTTCCGGAGGTGAAAAATCGTGTCGGACTTTGGAGTGCTGTCCCTGCTTCCACCGCTGGTTGCGATTGTTCTGGCGATATGGACGAAGAGGGTTATCCTCGCGTTGTTTTCAGGTGTCTGGATTGGCTCCCTGATATTTATGGGATGGAATCCAATAACGGGCACGACGTACACCCTTGAGACTATTGTTGGCAGCGTCACTGACGACTGGAACGCAAGGATTCTAATCTTCGACTTCCTGATTGGAGCCGGTGTTGGTCTGATATACAAATCTGGAGGAGTTCAGGCGCTGGCGAATGCGCTGGCAAAGCGCGTCAAAACGAGTCGTGGTGCATCGGTTCTTGGATGGTTCCTCGGCGTTCTCGTGTTCTTTGACGACTACACCAACACCATCATCGTTGGAAACACCATGAGGCCCATAACCGACAGGACGAGGGTTTCGAGGGAGATGCTGGCTTACATAGACGACTCGACCGCCGCCCCGGTTGCGGGTATAGCGCTCATCTCAACCTGGATAGGCTACGAGCTCTCGCTCATAAAGGACGGTTTTAAGGGCGCCAGCGTAGATTACAACGCCTACAGTGCCTGGCTTTCAAGCGTTCCCTTCAGGTTCTACTCGATACTCGCAATACTCCTCGTCCTCATAGTTGCCTACACCCACAGGCACTACGGCGCAATGCTCAAAGCGGAATACCGCGCGAGGACGACCGGAAAGGTTCTCCGCGACGGTGCAAAGCCCCTCATGACGACAGAAACAGACCTCGGCCAGCCGAAGCCCAACGGAAGCGTTTGGGACTTCATCATCCCCATTCTTAGCCTCGTTGTGGTCTCGATACTCGGTCTCTGGTACACCGGCGCCGCGAACCTTGAGGCGTACTCCCAGGACCTCGGCTGGTGGAGCGAGCTTGAGCATCCCTTCAGCGTCAACTTCCTCAAGTACAGCTTCGTTGAGTCCTTCCGCGAGGCGGATGCAGCAACTGCCCTGCTCTGGGGAAGCTTCACCATGGTTGTCGTTGCCAGCGTAATGCTCCTTGGCAGGAAGAAGATGACCGTTGAGGAGTGGGAGGACACGATAATCAGGGGAATGAAGCAGATGCTCTTCGCCAACACAATCCTCGTTCTCGCCTGGAGCCTCGGAACGATAACCAACGGCGACCACCTCGGAACCGGCAAGTACATAATAGACGTTGCCACCAGCTCCGGGGCAAACCTCGGCCCCTGGATGCCCCTGATAATGTTCCTCTCAGCGATGTTCGTAGCATTCACAACAGGAACCAGCTGGGGAACCTTCACAATCATGGTGCCCCTCGGCGTCCAGCTCAGCCTGGCCTTCAGCGGAAGCGTCAATGAGATAGTCTTCGCCACGATAGGCGCAACCTTCGCGGGTTCAATCTTCGGAGACCACTGCTCCCCGATAAGCGACACAACGATTATGAGCTCTATGTTCAGCGGTTCAGACCACATAGACCACGTTACAACCCAGATACCCTACGCCGTGACTGTAGCGGCCATCGGAGCAGTTCTCTACGTCCTTTTCGCGCTCGGCATAAGGAGCTGGGCGATACTCCTTCCGCTTGGAGTCCTGTTGCTCGTCGGCGCTTGGTACTTCCTGAGCGAGTGGTACGGCAAGAAGTACGGCATACCCCACGGCAAGGTGCCGATATACGTGGTCGAGGAGTGAATAATATTTTTCTAATTTTTGCTTTGTTTTAAACTTTTCTCATAGTTTCTAAACCTTAAGTTGATAACGAGGAGTTTATTACAATCAGATAAAGAAAAATTTATGTAGCCTTCTCTATCATAATTTAATGACAACTCTCCAGGAGGGTGGCGTCATGGATCCCAAGTACGTTGTATCGGGCAAGGAATGCAACACCTGTGCTCTCTGCGCTCTCTGCTTTGCCGACGGCCCGATTCCGGACTTTGAAGGGTTCGGTATTTACGGTCTCTTTGGCCTCTTCTGAGGCCATTACTTTTTTGGAGTGCACTTCGGGGGTGAAAGGATGCAGAATGTCATTGAACCTGCTGTAACATTGGAAACCCTCGGGGAGAAGTACGTCTCACTCACCGGGGGGACCGTGCTTGGGATTTATCCCCACCTCGCATCCATCTACAGGGGGGACGTCAGACGAATCGTGAACCTTGATGCCGCCCAGGTTCTCAGGATGTGTGACGGGAGAAGAAAAGCGTCTGAAGTCGCGGGTAGTCTCTCCCCCTCTGAGGAGGAGCGTCGTAAAATCCTTGAATTCCTCTTAACTGCCGTCGAAAATGGTGATGTAGTTGTCTCCGACACCCCAATCAATGCCCCCTTTGAGGTGGCTGAGCACGATTACATCCTCCCGTCACACGTAGTCTTTGAGCTCACCGAGAACTGCAACCTGAACTGTGCCCACTGCTACAGAATAAAAGAAAGGGCGCCACTTTACATGCCCCTTGAGGCATTCAAACGGATAATAGATTTTCTTTCTGAACACCTCCTCGTTGGTATTGAGCTGACGGGTGGGGAACCAACGCTCCATCCCAACTTCGTGGAAATCGTCGAGTACGCCGCCGAGAGGCATGAGCTCGTTGGCGTCCTCACAAACGGTCTCTACCTTCCTCCGGGGACGATTGAGAAACTCTCATCGTACATGGACAAGCTCTTCTTCAGCGTCAGCCTCGATAGCCACGACCCCACGTTTCACGACGAATTCAGAGGTTTGAAGGGTGCGTGGAAGAGGACGGTTGAAAACATAAAACGGCTCACCGATGCCGGCTTCAACGTGAGGATTGCCATGACCATTGTCCCCGAGAATATAGACCACGTGGAAAAGGTCGCTGAACTGGCAGTTGAGCTGGGGGTCAAAATGTTCACTTACAGTCCGATGCTTCCCTTTGGCAGGGCCGATGGATTCACATGGTCCAACGAAGACCTGTGGCGTATTAGTGAGGTAGATAAACGTGTCCGCAGGAGATTTTCGGGAGTGATTCCCGTGGCGAGAATGGAGGAGCTCGAGGCTTCCCTTGGAAACTGCGGGGCAGGCTGGAGGAGCGTCACAATCGGGCCGGACCTGTCGGTGAGGATGTGCGTCGTCAGCGACTCGGAACGGGACGTTCTCTTCCGGCTCGACCCTAAAAGGCCGGAAGAGTCCTTCAGAAACGCCAGAGAGAAGCTCGCGTTCTTTTACGGCATCCGTGCCCCTGGTCCTTGGATTTGCGGAAACTGCAGGTTCCTCAGCTTCTGCACGCCCTGCGTCCTGCGCGCGCGTTACGTCCTTGAGAAGGGCCTGATAGCCCCCGAGGAGTGCCGCTGGGCGAGCACTATAGGAATCGGAGCTCTAAAGAAATACCTCCAGGTGAAAACCGATGGATGAGACTTTAGTTCTTCTCCTCTTAGGCCTATACGGCTACGTTGCCTTCGCCCTCGTCCTTCACACTGCAAAGAAAACCCTGTTAGGTAAGTCTTTCTTCTGGCCTGAGACGAGGAGGTACACCGACGTGGTAATCGGCCTCGTATCCCTCCTGTATTCCACGCGAGTATCCCAGAGTGACCTCCGCTTCATAACCGCCCTCTACGGCCTATCGCTTTTGGCAAACTCCCTCAGGGGCCCCCTCGGCGTCGGGAAGTGGAATGTCGGCGCACGGAAGGCCTTTAACTACCTCGCCAACTCCTACATCGTGCTCTCGCTATTCCTGATGGCGCCCGCTGTGAAGAAGCTCACGGGAGTCGAGCCGGTCCTCATCCTGATTCCCCTGTTCCTCGGGACGTACTACGTCGTATGGGGGTGGAGGAGGTGAAGGTCGTCGAGGTCAGGAACCTCAGGAAGTCCCTCGGGGGCAGGGAAGTCCTCAGGGGTGTGAACCTCGAGGTCGAGCGCGGTGAAATCCACGGTTTCCTCGGGCCGAACGGTGCCGGAAAGACCACCACCCTAAGGAACCTGCTCGGCCTTCTCCGCCCGGACGCGGGCGAGGTGAGGGTCTTCGGAAGGGAACCGTCGAGGGACATGTTCCGCAGGGTGGGGGTAATGTTCGAGTACGAGGTCCTGAACCCGGACTGGACGGTCATCGAGAACCTCCTCTTCTGCTCCTACGCGCGCGGACTTGGGGAGGCAGAAGCGAGGGAGGCCCTCGAGCGCGTGGGCTTCGGGAGGGAGCACTGGGATAAGAAGTTCAAAGAGCTCTCCAAGGGCATGAAGCGCAGGGTCTCCCTCGCTTCTGCCCTCGTCCACGACCCCGAACTGCTCATCCTCGACGAGCCGACGAGCGGCCTCGACCCCACCGCGAGGATTGAGATTAGGACCCTGCTCCTCAAGCTCAAGGAGGACGGAAAGACGGTGCTCTTCTCCTCCCACGACCTCGCGGAGGTACAGAAGGTTGCCGACAGGGTGACGGTGATAGCCGGTGGCGTCACGAGGGCCGTTTTCAAGGTCGCGGAGGTTGAGGACCTCGAGGAGGCCTACGTGGAGGCCGTGGGGGTGAGGACATGAACACGGGGAAGCTCCTGCTCCTGAACTTCAAAACGTTCCTCAGGGAGTCTTCGCTGGGCGTGATTGCCGTGGTGGTGCTCGTGTGGGCGTTTTCCTCTGGCAAAATACCTCGCTCGTTCATGGGCGTCGAGGGGAACTTCGTCTTCTACTCCCTCTTCGTGATGATGCTCGTCGGCTACGCCGTTATGGTGTCCGTCTCGTTTACGGGCCTCATAAAGCGCAAGACGTCGAGGTTCTATCACCTGATTCTCGTCCTCCCAGAGAGGCCCTCAAGGTACCTCTTCATCGAGTCCCTTCCGGCGCTTGCGCTCGCAGAGGTTGCATCGGTTCTCGTGGGGGTTATCCTATACCGCTCGAGCTGCGCAAGACCCTCATGGCTCTTCCTGCCAATTCTGGGAAGTTCCCTCTTCATATTTGGCCTCTCGATGCTCTCCCTCGCGGTGACCCTCCAGGTCTCGAACGTCAGGACCGTGAACCTGTTCCTGTTCCTCCTCCTATTCGCCCTTGCGAGGGTCCCCCGATACGTCCTTGAGAACGGGCTTCACGTTTCACTTGCAACAGACATCCTCTTCCTGACCGCCGTTGCGGTGGCCATTATCGGTCCGTGGGCACTGTCCTCCCTAAACCCCGAGCGCGTCGTGCTCTCGTCGTGAGCTTTTTAAGGGCCCTCCCCAACTTTTTTCGGTGGTGCAATGCTCATCAGGGCGTTCGTTCCAGCCCACATAACGGCCTTCTTCGTGCCGGTCTTCCACGATGACCCGCTCAAGGCAGGTTCGCTCGGCGCTGGAATCAACCTCGACAAGGGAACAAACGTCTTCGTAAGCGTAGAGACCGGAACGCTGGAGAGGCATATCCACATCGCCTTCAACGGAGAGCCAGTGAATAGAGAAGAAGCCGTAATCAGCTACTCCGTCGCCGAGAGGCTCGTTCCTTCCGATTTCCTCGGCGAGGTTGAAATCTGGCAGTACTTCGACTTTCCCAACGGCCACGGCTTCGGCAACAGCGCGGGGGGCGCTCTCGGCACGGCTTTAGCGCTGAGCTACGCCTTCGGGGGGACGTGGCTTAGGGCGTCTCAGATAGCCCACGAGGCCGAGGTGACCCACAGGGGAGGCCTCGGCGATGTCATAGCCCAGCTCGCCGGGGGAATTGAAGTTCGCGTTAAGGCCGGCGGGCCCGGAATCGGGGTTACCGACAACCTGTTCTTCGAGGACTATCGCGTTCTGGTCGTCCCCCTCGGAAAGCTCTCGACTAAAGAAGTTCTTGACGGCGACGTCGTGAAGGCAATAGAAGCCGAGGGAAGGAAGGCTCTGGAGGAACTCCTGAAGGAGCCAACGCCCGAGAGGCTAATGGTCCTCGCAAGGGCTTTCGCCGAGAGGACGGGCCTGCTCACCGGTGAGCTCCTTGAGCTGGCGAAGGAACTCGACAGGGTTCTGAAGAATCCGAGCTCGATGATAATGCTCGGGAAGGGCCTCTTCGCGCTCGTTCTGGAGAAGGAGCTTGAAAACGCGAAGGCGCTCCTTGCCGACCTCAAGGTTTCATACGACGTTGCAGAAATCCACGAGGGGAAGCCGAAGGTCGGGAGGTGGGTTGGTTAATATATTTTCACGCCCTCACTGAGAACGGTTCTGTGGAAGGAAGTATCCCTCCACCTCTCAAACTCTTCCGGTTTTTCAACTATAACGTTGAGGACAACTCCGTGTTTCATGAGAACTTCGAAGATGTCATCAATGAGGTCGTCAAGGGCTATGTCTCCCACGACGAGAAGGTCAATGTCACTCTCCTCTCCATAGTTACCCCTCGCGTAGGAGCCGAAGAGGTAAACAGAAGCTATTCTATCCCCAAACTTCCGCTTTAATCTCATAAGGAAGTCGTTTAAAGCCCGTTCGTGCGCTTCCATTTCCTAACCATCTCCTCGGCCACATAGAGCTCGCGCTCTACTTCCTCGACGTTCATGGTCGTCATTACGTTAGTCCCCTATTTAACGCTTGGCCCAACAACCCTTTTATCCCCCTCGCCGTATTGGTTTCGGTGGTGAGAGTGGGTGACATGAAGTACTCCGAGCTGGCCGAACTCTACCGGAGGCTTGAGAAGACCACGCTCAAAACGCTCAAGACGAAGTTTGTGGCAGACTTCCTCAAGAAAACGCCCGACGATTTGCTCGAGATAGTCCCCTACCTGATTCTCGGCAAGGTCTTCCCCGATTGGGACGAGCGCGAGCTCGGCGTCGGCGAGAAGCTTCTCATAAGGGCCGTTTCGATGGCAACCGGCGTCCCCGAGAGGGAAATCGAGAACTCGATTAAGGACACCGGCGATTTGGGCGAGAGCGTGGCTCTGGCTCTAAAGAAGAGGAAGCAGAAGAGCTTTTTCAGCCAGCCCCTCACGATAAAGCGCGTCTACAGCACCTTCGTTAAGGTTGCCGAGGCGAGCGGAGAGGGGAGCCAGGACAGGAAGATGAAGTACTTAGCAAATCTCTTCATGGATGCTCAACCCGAGGAGGGCAAGTACATAGCCAGAACCGTCCTCGGAACGATGAGGACGGGCGTCGCCGAGGGAATCCTGCGCGATGCCATAGCGGAGGCCTTCAAGGTGAAGCCAGAGCTCGTCGAGAGAGCCTACATGCTCACGAGCGACTTCGGCTACGTGGCGAAGGTTGCAAAGCTCGAGGGGAACGAGGGACTCTCAAAGGTCAGCATACAGATTGGGAAGCCGATAAGGCCGATGCTTGCCCAGAACGCCGCCAACGTCAAGGAAGCGCTAATCGAGATGGGCGGTGAGGCGGCCTTCGAGATTAAGTACGACGGCGCGCGCGTTCAGGTCCACCGCGATGGGGACAGGGTGATAATCTACTCGAGGAGGCTTGAGAACGTCACCCGCTCGATTCCTGAGATAGTTGAGGCTGTAAAGGCCTCCCTGAAGCCTTCTAAGGTCATAGTCGAGGGCGAGCTGGTTGCCGTCGGAGAGAATGGTCGTCCAAGACCCTTCCAGTACGTCCTCAGGAGGTTCAGGAGGAAGTACAACATCGAGGAGATGATTGAGAAGATTCCGCTCGAGCTCAACCTCTTCGACATCCTCTACGTTGATGGGGAAAGCCTCATCGACACGAAGTTCGCAGAGAGAAGGAAGAAGCTCGAGGAGAGCGTCGAGGAAAGCGATAAGATAAAGCTCGCCGAACAGCTCGTTACGAAGAAGGTTGAAGAGGCCGAGGAGTTCTACAAGAGGGCCCTTGAGCTCGGCCACGAGGGCCTGATGGCGAAGAGGCTGGACTCCATCTACGAGCCCGGAAACCGCGGTAAGAAGTGGCTGAAGATTAAGCCCACGATGGAGAACCTTGACCTCGTCATTATCGGAGCCGAATGGGGCGAGGGCAGGCGCGCGCACCTGCTCGGCTCGTTCCTCGTTGCGGCCTACGACCCCGAGAGCGGTGAGTTCGTCCCGGTGGGCAAGGTCGGGAGCGGTTTCACCGATGAAGATTTGGTCGAGTTCACCAAGATGCTCAAGCCCCTGATTGTCCGTGAAGAGGGCAAGTTCGTCGAGATTGAGCCCAAGGTCGTCATCGAGGTCACCTACCAGGAGATACAGAAGAGCCCCAAGTATAAGAGCGGTTTCGCGCTTCGCTTCCCGCGCTACGTGGCGCTGAGGGAAGATAAAAGCCCGGAGGAGGCCGACACCATAGAGAGGGTCGCCCAGCTCTACGAGCTCCAGGAGAGGTTCAAGGCGAAGCGGTGAGTTCCCAAGAGTTCTCCTCTTCGTTATTTTCCACCCTCTCACCGTTTTCCCAGGTTTCACCGTTTTCCATCGGCGTTTCTTCCGAGTACTCCTCGGCGTCGCTTTCATTCCTCCGGGCGACGGCTTTCCTCGCGTAGCTCACCGCGAATTCGAAGGCACCGTCAACCGAGTTGTGGAGGTACACGAGAACAACAACGCTTACGAGGGAAACGACGCCTGCAAGGGCTCCGCTGGTGTACAACAGTAGGAGGGGTGCATCATAGAGGCTGTGAATCAGGGCCGCCTTGAGGTAGCCCCACGCGAGGGACCCTTTGAGGGCCTCTTCCAGTGCTATCGCGGTCCAGGCAACGTGGAACATGATGACTATCGTCCTGAAGAGGGCGCCGATTATGTTCCCCATGGAGACGAGGAGTATGAAGTACATGACCGCCTCTATGAAGCCGAAGGCCAGTGCCGTTTTTATGGTGAGGTGCCACCGGGTCAGTACGCTCTCGTCCTTTTTGGCGATGAAGGGGATTAGCTTAGCGCCTTCCTCGATGGGACCCACCACGAGGGCGAGGATTAGGAGGGCCGTGGGAGTACCCCAGAACGGGTATAAGGCGAGCGCCTCGAGGGTCAGGGCAACCAGAAACGCCAAGATTCCCCAGCCCATAGCCGAGCGGAGTGGTAGGGGGAATATTGCCCTGTCCGTCTCCGCGAGCCAGGACAGCGTTTTGAGAAACACGCTAACCCCAACCGCGAGCGCGATGAGTACGTAGCCAACGACGAGCAGTACCCCGAGCATTCAACCACCGACTAACTTTTGACAGTGGTAACTTAAAGTTTTCGGTTGATTAGTTTATGTCAACTTGACCCCTACTTCCATCACGTTTTTAAGAGACCCTGCCAAAACCCACCGGTGGTTTCAATGGGAAAGAAAGATGAGCTCATCGAGGCCTTCTTCAGGGAGGGGGCAATCCTCTTCGGTCACTTCGTCCTGACGTCCGGAAAGGAGAGCGACTACTACATCAACGTCAAGAAGCTCATCACCAACCCCAAAGTTTTGAAGCTCATCGCCGAGCTAATGAAGGAGAAGGCTGAGGAACTTGGAGTCGAGTTTGACCGCGTTGCAGGCCCGGAGCTCGGCGCGGTTCCCATAGCGACGGCCCTCTCGCTCGAAACTGGAAAGCCCCTCGTAATCGTCAGGAAGAAGCCGAAGGGACACGGCACGGGGAGCCAGATTGAGGGCGAAGTGAGGCCGGGGGATAAGGTTCTCCTCGTCGAGGACGTGACAACCACCGGGGGAAGCGTCCTCCGCTCGGCGAAGGTTCTTGAGAATCAGGGGGCAAAGGTATCCGCTATCCTCGTCGTAGTGGACCGGGAAGAAGGCGCCCGCGAGAACCTCGGAGACTACCTCTTTGCACCCCTCGTCACGGTCTCAGAGCTTTTCGCCAGAAGGGACTCCATGAAGGACTGACAGAAAGGCCTCCTTTATCCTCTCCCAGAGGCTCTTCTTTTCCCTTCTCCCAAAGACCCACTCGCTCAGAACCCTTCCCGCGGTCGTTATGTCCTTTGACGCCCTCGCGTGCGGGGAGAAGGCTATGACCGGAATCCCCTCGTTCTGGCTCGCCGGAACCGCGGGGTCATGGGCAACGATTCCAACGACGGGAATGTTGAAGCTCCCCTCAAGGAAGTTCACTATGCCATCTATTACCGGCTCGGCCTCGCGAACCTTGTTTATCAGCACACCGACCTTGAGGCCGTAGGCCTCACCGAGGGCCTTGAGCTTCTCGACCTCGTTCTCCACCATCCTGTGGAATGAGTGAATCGGGCCCCGCTCCACCTCGATTATGATTAGCTGATACTCCGCCAGCCGAAACGTTGAGATTGTGTCGAAGGGAATCCCCACGGGCGAGTCAATCAGCGTAACGTCGTACCTGGTCTGGACGTCCATCACTATCTGCCTGAGCCGCCTCTGGTCTATATCTAGGATATCGTAGAGCTTTGAGCTCCCGGGGAGAACGTCAACGCCCGTTCTTACATCCCGGTATATGGACTCCTCGAGTCTTGAGTCCTCCTTCTTCAAGAGCGTGTGAAGGTTCGTTATCGGATTGTATATCCCGAAGTGAAAGGCGAGCTTCGGAAGGTAAAGGTCGCCGTCTATTGCAAGGGTTCTCAGACCTATGCCCGAGAAGTAGGTCGAGAGGTTGGCCGTCATCGTTGTCTTCCCGGCCCCACCTCGCCCAGTAACCACTATCGCAACCATAAAGCATTTCTCCCATTCCCGTTGATTCAAAGAAAATGATTGAAGGTCAAATGTAGTCCTCAAGCGTCTTGGCCTTCACCATGATGGCCGCCTTCTCGCGGCCGTAGAAGACCTCAACGAGGCCCTCGGACTCCAGCTCCCGAACGGTCTTGAGCAGGGCCGGAGCGGGCGTTTCAAGCTCCGCGCTGAGGTTCTGCAGGGCAACGGCCCTCTTCTTGGTTGCCAAAACCTTGTAGACTATATCCTTACGGCGCCCAAACATGAACCCGGCACCGATAGTAATACGCTCTCGAACTAAATAAACCTTCCGTGAACACTTTTGGCGAACGTTCAAAGGCCCATCAATGGGCAGGTTTATAAGCGGCGGCGAGCATCGCCGGCCATGAGGGGAGTTATAGAGAGGCTGAGCGACGATGGGCTGGGCGTTCTTCGGGCAGGAAAGCGGGAAATCCTCGTTCCGCACACGGCACCAGGAGACCTCGTGGAAGTCAGAAAATGGAGGAGAAAAAAGAGGAAGCTCATAGCGACTGAATTTGAGCTAATAGAGCCCTCTGGAATCAGAACCGAACCAAAGTGCCCCTACTTCGGAAGGTGCGGCGGCTGTCTGCTCCAGCACCTGCCCTATGAGGAACAGCTCCGCTTCAAGGCATCAAAACTCTCAAAGTATCTCGGTCTTGACGTCGAGGTTATTCCCTCGCCAAAGATATACGGCCATAGAAACAGGATTGATGTTGTCATTTCGACAACTGGGATAGGGTTCAGGCGCTACGGGACGTGGTGGGAGGCCGTTGACATAGCCGAGTGCCCCGTCTTCGGCGATGCGAGCAGAAGGGTTCTGAAGGCCCTGCGAGAGTTCATCGAGGACGAGAAGCTTTCACTCTACGACATACGGAAGAACGAGGGCTTTTTGAGATACATCGTCATCCGCGAGGGGAAATTCACCGGCGAGCTCATGGTGAACCTCGTGACGAAGGAGGGAGCCCTTCCGGAGTCCTTCCCTGACCACTTCCCATTTGCCACATCTCTCTACTGGAGCGTCAACAGGAGCGAGAGCGACGTTTCCTACGGCGACGTCGAACGCTTCTGGGGCGAGCCATTCATAAGGGAGAAACTCGACGACGTGACTTACCTCATCCACCCCAACAGCTTCTTCCAGACCAACAGCTATCAAGCTGTCAACCTCGTCAGAAAGGTGGCGGAGCTCGCCGACGGCGAAAGGGTTCTTGACCTCTACTCCGGCGTCGGCACTTTCGGCGTTTACCTCGCCAAGAGGGGCTTTGCCGTCGAGGGGGTCGAGATTAACCCCTTTGCAGTCGAGATGGCCAACAGAAACGCCGAAATAAACGGGGTAAACGCCCAGTTCAGGGTGGGGAGCGATAGGGACGTGGAGGACCTTTCAAACTACGACACCGTGATAGTTGACCCGCCGAGGGCGGGCCTCCACCCGAAGCTAATCCGGAAAATCTTAAAAGACGAACCGGAGAGGCTAATCTACGTATCGTGCAATCCCAAAACGCTCGCCGAGAACCTCTCGGCTTTGAGGGAGAAATACAGGATTGAGAGCGCCGTCGGTCTCGATATGTTCCCGCACACACCCCACGTTGAGGCCGTGATTGAATTGAAGAAGTTCGATACATAAACCAAAAAGACCGATACCTTAATAAGGAATGGGTGCGTAATTAGAACTTAGGTGGTGGATTATGCTGGACGAGAGGGATAAGATTATACTCGACATGCTCACCAAGGACGCGAGGACACCTTTCACGGAGATAGCGAAGGTTCTCGGCATAAGCGAGACGGCAGTTAGGAAGCGCGTCAAGGCGCTTGAGGAGGCAGGAGTGATAAAGCAGTACACCATAGTTGTGGACCCATCGAAGCTCGGCTACAACCTCGTGAGCATCACCGGGATAGACACCAAGCCGGAGAAGATTTTTGAGGTCGCCAGCAAGCTCAAGGAGTTCGACTTCGTGAGGCACGTTTACTTGACGAGCGGTGACCACATGATAATGGCCGAGATTTGGGCCAGGGACGGGGAGGACCTATCGGATATAATCTCAAACAAAATCGGCAGGATTGAGGGCGTCACCAAGGTCTGCCCGGCGATAATCCTCGAGAGAATGAAGTGAACCGAAGGGATTTCTTTTTAACTTTTGGACCGCTAGACGGTTTAAACGCTCTTTTACATGCTTCTTTCGAGAACAACAGATGAAAACGCTACCAGCAGTTTTTGTTTTTAAGACATCAAGAAGCGCTTAGAATTCTGGTGGTCCCGCGGCCCGGATTTGAACCGGGGACCTGCGGATCTACAGTCCGCCGCCACTCCCAGGCTAGGCTACCGCGGGACCCTACTGCTTGGCCCGAACCATTATCCCCGGGGCAGGTTTATAAATTTTTCCCTCCGAATATCGGCGGTGAGGAAAATGGAAGAGCCGATAACCGTCGCGGTTCCGCTCGCGAAGAGAATGATGAACGTCATGGTCACGGAAAAGCGCCTTCCAAGCGGAGACGAGGTCAGGGAATTCCTGAAGGAGCTCGGCCTTGAAGAGCTCTATATGGGCAAGGGCCTCGCCCTGCTCAGGAGCAGGGACGTCGTAGTGCTACTCTTTCCGAGAGAGAGCCTGGTCGTTGATGTAATCCCCGCGAGCGGAGAGGTGAGCGACGCGCTCGAGGTAATAGCGTACCACGACAGAAAGCTCAACTCTCTTATCCTTGAGATACTGCCCGCGAACGATTTGGAGTACGAGGGCAACATCGGCCTCGAGCCGGTGATAGTTAACCTCGAAACCGGCGAACTCGAAAGCACCCCCGTTCTGGGCGACTTCGAGGCGGAAAAGGACGGGGTTTATCTCGTCATAGACAGCGAAACCTTCGAGCGCTGGAAAGAGGCCGGAAACCTCGACACGTGCCCCCTCTGCGGCGGTGAGCTCGCGTGGCGCGGTAAGCGGGCCCTCTGTCTGGACTGCGGCTACGGTGTTAAGGTGAGGTGATTCTCATGACCCGAATAGCAAAACGCCAGCTCGTTCTCTACTCAAGAAAGGCCCACGAGCGCGGTTTAACTGCAGCATTCGGCGGGAACCTGAGCGTCCGCGTCGGGAATTTGGTGTTCATCAAGGCGACCGGAGCCGTTATGGATGAGATGACCGAGGAACAGGTGGCCGTGGTAGACCTCAGCGGAAACCAGCTCTCTGGCGTTAGGCCCTCCTCCGAGTACAGGCTCCATCTGGCCGTTTACAGAGCGAGGCCGGACGTTAAGGCAATAGCCCACCTCCACCCGCCTTACTCGATAGTCGCCTCGACCCTCCTCGAAGGCGAACTGCCGATAATAACGCCCGAGGCCGAGCTCTACCTTGGGAGAATTCCAATAGCGCCGTTCAGACCGGCGGGAACCGAGGAGCTCGCGGAAGTCACGGCAGAAGCTTTGAAGGGTGCGGACGCGGTTCTGATGGCGAAGCACGGAATCGTGACCGTCGGAAAAAGCCTGAGAGAAGCTTTTTACAAGGCGGAGCTGGTTGAGGAGAGCGCCAAGCTGTGGTACATGAGCAGGAAATGAGCGGAAAAATCAAAGGCTCACTTAACCTGCTCGAGGGCACCGAGAACTTCCCATATGATGGTCCTCGTGTGCATGGGCATGTTCGGGTCCTCGCTAATCTCCTCGAGAATGGCTATTGCATCGGCCGCCCTAACCGCGGGCTCCTTGCTCTCGTCGAGGAGAACCTCTATGGCCTGCTCGGCGGCGCGCCTTATGTTCCTGGGAACAACGGTGTCCTGGACGACCTGCTCCTTGAGAACCTGCACAATCTGCTGAATCAGCTCGCTCATTCTATCACCCCCTTTCGATTATCCTAAAAAATTGTTACTAAAATCTCCCCGGCTTATCTTAAGCTTTCCTAACTAAAAAGCTTTTCGGTTCTTGAAGTGGACTTCAGTATTCAACGCCCCTCCTCGCGAGGATTCCCTTCTGGTACGGGTGCTTTACCTCCCTCATCTCCGTGACGTAGTCGGCCAGCTCAAAGAGTTCCTCCGGACAGTAGCGACCAGTTAAAACGAGCTCGGTTTTCGGGGCTTTGCTCTTTATGAGCTCCTTAACCTCCTCGATGTCCAGCATGTTGAAACCGAGGGCAACGCAGATTTCGTCGAGTATCACCAAATCCCACTCCCCGCTTGAAACGAGCTCCTTTGCCCTTGCGAGGGCCCTCTTAACGGCCTCTATATCCTCAGGCTCCGGCTTCCCGTGAACGAACTTCGGCAGGCCGAAGGACTCTATCAGTGCACCGCACTCCTCAATCTTTTTCTGCTCGCCGTAAACCTTCGGGGCCTTCATGAACTGGACTATCGCGACCTTTCCGCCGGAGCCGAGCATTCTAACGGCAAGACCGAACGCGGCCGTCGTCTTGCCCTTCCCGTTTCCGGTGTAGATGTGAACCAAACCAAGCTTCTCCTTCCATGACATTGGAACCACCATGGATAAATCCTCCAACCCTTTAAAAACCCCACGAAACCGTTAAAAACCTGAGCATCAATGTACATACATGCCTCACGTACTTTCGATGGGTTATTTCCTTAGGGATTTGACCGTGCTCCTACTATCGCTCGCTATAGTCATCATGCTGCTCACGATTGAAAAAAGCGTTAAGAGGAATCTCCGGGTTAGCTACTTCACCAGGGTTTTTAATCTGCTCATCGGAGCGTTTCTTCTCGTCGTTGTGGCGGAGCTTATAGGAGTTCTTCTCCGCACTTCAGTCTTGTATGGCAATGAAACGTACGCAATCATACGGTCAATTCTCCTGACAATCGGCGCCCTTTTGCTATTCCTTTCCTCAGTAATGCTTTACTTGCCCTTTGCTAGGGGGCAATACGTCATCGTCCCCATAGCAACAGAGCCAAGTCAAGAAATAGCGTACGGTGCGTATTGGGGGAGGAGTGAAGCAACCGAAAGGCTATTCGTTGAGCTAACAAAGCACAGGCACCTTCCGGGAATTGCCGTCACAAGAGACCCCCCAGAGGTCTTCAGGTCAAGACTAGGGCTCAAAATCGTCCCGGTTCTCTGGGTCTCGAAGGTTAGGCACGACGAGGCCGTAGACCCCACCAGACTTCCATACCTACTTGAGAATCTCAAAGCGTTCCTTGAATCCACCAATCTAGACAAGGTCATTCTTATAGACTGCGTTGAGTACCTTCTGCTTGAAAACAAACCCGAAAGCGTTTTGAAGTTCATAGCCAGCCTGAGGGACCTTGCAACTCTCAACAGGGGAATCTTGCTCGTCTCAATAGAGCGGGAAGCCCTCGACGAGAAGACCTTTAACATGCTGGTCTCAGAACTAAAGCCAGTTGAGGAACTCGAGAAGATGCTCAGTAAGTGAGGAGTGAAGCTCCACCAAAAGCTTGTAGCCCCTTGCCCAAGGCTCGAATGGAGCCAGATTTTATTCACATCCATTGACGCCCGAGGGGCGTCGATTTAAAAGTAAACCCACGGTAAAAGAGCAATTCGATAGGTTCTCCAACTCAAAAAGGGCCAGTTGATAAGAAATGACTCGAAATTTAGCCCTCCAAAAGGAGCTACGAGCCTTGGTCAAACTTCGCACAGGCGAAGTTTGTGTGGTGCGGTGGCCGGGATTTGAACCCGGGTCACCGGCTTGGAAGGCCGGTGTCCTAGACCAGGCTAGACTACCACCGCACAGAAAGTGGTGGGGCGAGGGGGATTTGAACCCCCGACACCCGGATCTTCAGTCCGGCGCTCTCCCAGGCTGAGCTACCGCCCCATGCCCAAAGATAAGGGCAAGGAAGAGATTTATAAATCTTGCGGTGGCGAATGAACAGGTATGCACATCAAATCTTCGGCTCGACGGCGTAAACGGTCTTATCCTCCCCAATGCCCTCAATGAGACCGCGGTGCCTCCGGACACAGCTCTCACATTCACCGCAGTGAATCGGCTTTCCGTCCTCGGTGAAGCCCTTCGGCATGTAGCAGGAGTTGGAGTACTCGTACTTCGCGTCCAGCTCCTTAAGGAGCTTTGCTATACCTTTTTTGTCAAGGTTTATGAGCGGGGCAACAACCTTCACCTCGGCCATCGTTCCATAGCGAAGCATCTCGTTCATCTTCTCGACGAACTCGGGCGTGTTGTCCGGGAAAGTGGCACCTTCCTCCGCGTTGAAGCCGACTATTATGTCCCCGCCTCCGAGGGCATCGAGGAGAGAAGCGGCAACGCTTATGAGGACGACGTTACGAGCGGGAACCCAGACGCTTTTGGCCGTCTCCTTCGCCCTCTCGAAATCCTCAAGCTCCTCCGCCGTTACCTTCGGCGTCTCCCCTCCGACGAGCGTCGTTCCGCGAAGCTTTGAGAACTCCTCAAGGAAGTCGAGGCGAACTATCTTCAGCGGGACGTCGAGCTCCTTCGAAAAGAACTCCGCAACTCTGTTCGTAACGCGCTCCTCGTTGCTCCCGTAGTTGATGACGAGCATTATGACCTCGTCGTAGTTCTTCTTCGCCCAGTAGAGGCAGGCCGTTGAGTCGAGTCCACCGGAAAACAGCACCACCGCGCGCTTCATTCCAACACCTCCGGGATGGGTTTAATTCCAACTTTCATTGCACGGTTTCTAAGCTTTTTGTCGTAGCTCGCGAGGGTTCCGACTTCCTTGGCTATCGCAAGGATTACGGAGTCGTTGTAGTGCTTGAGACCGAGGTTTCCGAAGAGCTCGAAGGCCGATAGTAAATACCGCCTATCATCGACGATTTCTGTCCTGGGTTCTTCAATTATCTGCTTAATCATATCTTCAGCGTTATTCGGGGGAACACCCATTTTTGCCAGTTGCCAAATGAGCTCATAGAGGGTTATTGTAGGCACGACCCACTTATCAAGGTTCATTAAGATGTCGAGGGCCTCTTCGTGTCTCTCGTAATCCTCAAACAGGGCATAAACGAAAAAGTTCGTGTCGATAACCGCTACTCTTCCCATGTCAACGCCTCCTCTATGGACTCCTCAATCATTCTTTCCATCTCTTCGAGGCTGTACTTTCTGCCCAGGCGGTAGGTCTTCCACGTTCTCTTTGCCCTTTTGATAACTATCTCATCCCCCCTCAGCTCAACGGTGAGGTATTCGCCCTGCTTTATGCCCAAAGCTTTTCTAATCTCGGCCGGAATCGTTATCTGGTAGTTCCGGGTTACCTTCGTGACCGGCATAGTAGTTCACCATAGTATAGTAGACTTTCCTCCTATAAAGTCCTTTTGGCCAGAAGGAGTATGGGACAAAAATAGAATACCTCATTCAAGGGCGAGACCAACTATCTCCTCCACGCTCGAAAAGCCCTCACTCTCGAGGTAGGCTTCGATGCCCTCATTGATTTCCCTGAAGACCTTCCAGCCCCTGAGCGAGACTGCAGTTCCAATCTGAAGCGCCGATGCACCAGCGAGGAGAAACTCAACGGCGTCCTGCCACGTTGTTATTCCGCCAATGCCTATCACCGGAACCTCGAGGGCCTTCGCGAGGTCGTAAACAGCTCTGAGCGCGACGGGCTTAACGCCGGGCCCGGAGTAGCCTCCAACGCGGTTGCTGAGGATTGGTTTCCTTGCGTAGATGTCAATTGCAATCGCCTTCAGAGTGTTTATCGCCGAGACGGCATCTGCACCGGCCTTCTCCGCCGCCAAGCCGAGCTTCGTGATGTCGTCTATGTTCGGCGTCAGCTTCGCTATAACCGGCTTATCGGTGGCGTCCTTGACGGCTTTCACCACCTCGTAGACGTTCTCCGGGTTCTGACCGATTTCCATGCCATAACCTTTGGCGTGGGGACAGCTGAGGTTCAGCTCGAAGGCATCGGCAACGTCACTCAGCTTTTCAGCTAAGAAGGCGAACTCCTCAGGCGTTCCGCCGAAAATCGAGACTATCAGCGGGAAGTCAAAGGTGTAGCCCTCAACCATCTCAAGGAAGCCCTTCCAGCCCGGGTTTGGCAGGCCCATCGCGTTTATCAGACCGTAGGGAAGCTCGACGATGGTGGGGTTGTCGTAACCTTTCCTTGGCTCGATTCCGATTGATTTCGTAACGACTCCTCCAGCACCTTCCTCGTGCGCTCGAATCCACTGCTCCGGAACCTTGTCGTTGATTCCCGATGCGAGAATGAGCGGGTTCTCGAACCTTATCCCAAAAAGCTCGACCTCAAGGCTCGCCATCTCGACACCTCAAAGGCAAAAAGAGGGAGGAACTTTAAGCCTTTTGGATTAGTTCCAGCATCTCCTCGCCGTAGTGGAAGACGCCCGGAAAGCCGCCGGTGTGGATGAAAAGCACGGTTTCGCCGAGTTCTCCCCTCTCAGCCAGCTCCATGAGGCCGTAGAAGGCCTTTCCGGTGTAGACCGGGTCGAGGATTATTCCCTCGCTCGTGCCTACGAACCTTATGAGCTCGGCGACCTCCTTCACTATCTTTCCGTATGCTCCAAAGCCGTAGTCGTGGATTTCCGGCTCGGGAACTTCAACGCTGACGCCCATCAGTTCCGACGCCTCAAGGGCGAGTTTCTTCACGCGCTCTCCCAGGCCTTCAACGAAGCCGCCGACGTCCATGCCGACGACCTTCCAGGGGGCCTTCACGAGGACCGAGCCAAGGAGCAGACCTGCCAGAGTTCCTCCACTGCCGACGGCGTCAACGACCGAGTCGAACTCAACGCCGAGCCTTGTCATCTGGGCGTGGATTTCCCCAACGGCCCTCACGTAGCCGAGCGTTCCAACCGGGGAGGCTCCGCCGGCGGGAATGAGGTAGG
The DNA here is from genome assembly GCF_000585495.1 of Thermococcus nautili. NCBI lineage: Archaea > Methanobacteriati > Methanobacteriota > Thermococci > Thermococcales > Thermococcaceae > Thermococcus > Thermococcus nautili. Next base: position 1,368,507 of record NZ_CP007264.1, on the reverse strand, counting down.
GTTTTCTGCCCTCTTTTTTCAGCTCTTCGGCGACCTTTTGAGCAATCGGCCAGAGCTCGCTCGTCTTCTCGACGCTGTAAACCCTCGTCTCGATTCCCATGAGCTCGTCGAGGAGGTAGTTGCCCTTGAGCTCTTCCTTTCCCCTTAGAACGAGAACGGCATCTAATCCGAGGCTCTTGGCAGCGAGAGCGGTAACGAACGCGTGGTTGGAGTGAACGGCACCGGTTGTTATGACCGTGTCGCAACCCCTGGCTATCGCATCGCCGAGAAGGAACTCGAGCTTCCGGACCTTGTTTCCGCCGATTCCGAAGCCGGTCAAATCGTCGCGCTTGACGTAGACGTCAACCCCGAGCCTTTCGCTGACCTTCGGAAGGTACTGAATCGGGGTCTCCCACTTTATCAGCTCAACCCTCGGGAACCTCGCGAGAAGCGAACCTATCTTTGGGTGCATCGGAACCACCGTTAAGATTTGGGTAGAAACGTTCAAAAGTTTAGCGGCGGCGGGCGCGCCCGGGGGTGGGAACCCTCCGCCGCGCCCCTCCACCGGGGCTCCCTCACCCCCGCTACCCCGGGAGCGCCGAACGTCCCGCCTACCGCTGCTCCCTTCCGGGCCTGGCGGGGTTCGGCGGGCAAAGGGCGTTAGCCCGGCCCTCCAGCCGGACCTCGCCCACCGCCGGCCCCCCGGGACGAGGGCTCATCGTTACACCCCGGCTTCGGGGCGCGGTTTTGGGAACCGCCCCCCGGGCTTCGGCCCCGGCATATCGGCGGTTTCCGGTTACAGGGGACGCCGAACCCCCCGGCCTAGCCCGCCGCCAACGTTAATTTCAGGGCCGGATATATAAAGGTTTGGTAGGCTTGGATACCGAAAACCTCTTATTTTCTGAGATGTTGTAGTAACAAGGGGGTATTATGAAAAGGATGTTGCCCTTTATAATCGCACTTATTCTCTCATCGCTGGCTGTTCCGGTGGTTAATGCCGAGAGCGGCCCCCTGTGGGCAAAGAGTTACGGCGGCAAATATGGAGATATTGCTAATGCGGTTGCCGTTGCTCCAAACGGAGACATTATCATTGCTGGGGGCACTGACAGCTTCGGTGCTGGCTCTGCGGATGTTTGGGTTCTTAGACTTGATAGTGAGGGCGATGCGAGATGGAGTAAGACCTACGGTGGATTGAGTAATGATTATGCCAACGCCCTCACCGTTGCCCCCAACGGGGACATCGTTATCGCTGGGAGTACTAAAAGCTTCGGTGCTGGAAGTTATGACGTTTGGGTTCTTCGGCTTGATGCCGAGGGTAATGTAAAATGGCAGAAGACTTACGGTGGCTCCGGGTGGGATGAGGCCAAAGCCGTTGTCATTGCGCCAAACGGAGACATAATCGTGGCGGGATACATGGACGGCGACGTATGGGTTCTTCGTTTGGATGAGAATGGAAACGTAAAATGGCAAAAAACCTATGGGGGGAGTGATGAGGAAGATGCATACGCGATTGCTCTGACTCAAGACGGAGGCATCATCGTAGTTGGCCATACCTACAGCTTTGGCACAGGTGCTCCCGTTTATTCCAACGTCTGGGTCCTCAGCTTGGATGAGAACGGTAGTGTAAAGTGGCAGAAAACTTATGGTGGGTTCAAAAATGATGAGGCTTATACAGTTGCGGTTACCAAGAACGGAGACATCGTTGTAGCTGGGTACACCGAAAGTTTTGGTTCTAGAAGGGAAGATGTTTGGGTTCTTCGGCTCGATAGTGATGGAAACGTTAAGTGGCAGAAAACTTACGGTGGAGATGGCAATGAGAGGGCTTACGGGGCTGTGATTGAAAAGAATGGGGATATCACCATTGTAGGCGGCACTAAAAGCTTTGGTTCTGGCCGTTATGACGTTTGGATTCTTCGACTTGACGCTAATGGTAAGGTAAAATGGCAAAAGACTTACGGAGGGTCCAGCAGTGATTGGGCCTATGCGGTTTCCATCGAACCCGGGGGAGACGTTACTGTCGCGGGCTGGACTGTGAGCTTCGGCGCCGGTCGTGGGGACGCTTGGGTCCTCAGGCTTACTCCTGGCGACTTTTCGTGGTTTAAGTCGAGTTTCGGGTTCTCTAGTGAAGGTTCAAACGCTCGAGTAATGGATACCAATGCTCAAGTCGAAACTTCTAGTGCTCTGGAAAGTATCCCAAACATTGAAGTCAAACACTCCAAAGCTGAAGTTTTAAGCGAAGGGATAGTGGTGGAGACACAGTATCCCTCCAATGAAAGAGTTCTGACGGTTTTAGTACTCAGCATTGGTTTTATGATGGGAATAACTCTTTACGGGGCTCGCAAGAGAAAGGGGCCCCAACCAGAGGGCTAAACGCCTTGCAAGCTTACATCTTTCTTTTGAAAGCCTCGCCATTCAGGCAGGGAGCGGTCAGAAACTCTACTCAAACTACGGCCAACCAGAACGGTCGTTAGACTCACATGCAGTCTCAAACAAGACCTGAAACAGATGGATTTGAGTTCTTTTCCTTTTCTCACGTACATCTCGGCTCGAAAACCAAAGGTGAAGAACCTTCGGGTTGAAAAATTTTCATAAACAAAACGAAGCATCCATTCATAGGTGACCGTTAATGCGCCTCAATGAACATCCTGTTCTCAGGTTTGAACGTGGCAGGGAGGTTACAATATACTTTGAAGGGAAACCCCTCAAAGCCTACGAGGGCGAGATGATAGCGACAGCTTTGTACGCCGCGGGAATCAGGGTCCTCAACTACTCCCCGAACGAGAAGCGCCCGAGGGGCCTCTTCTGCGCCATCGGCAAGTGTTCCTCCTGCCTGATGGTCGTCAACGGGATTCCAAACGTCAGGACGTGTATAACCCTCGTCGAGGACGGCATGAGGATAGAGCGCCAGCACGGAAGGTCCAGGCTCCCGACTAAGGCCAAGCCGCCGGAATTCAAAGATGCGAAGGTCGTTAGAGTGGATATCATTGTAGTAGGCGGCGGCCCCGCTGGGCTGATGGCGGCAATTCACGCATCGAGGGCCGGGGCCAAGGTCGTTCTCATAGACGAGAACCACATGCTCGGCGGCCAGCTCGTCAAGCAGACCCACAAGTTCTTCGGAAAGCGTGAGCAGTTCGCGGGAGTTAGAGGAGTGGAAATCGCGAGAATCCTCGAGGAGGAGCTGAGGAAGAGCGAGAACGTCAAAGCCTTCCTTGAAACCTCAGCGGTTGGCATCTTCCAGGAGGGCGAAGAGAAGCTCGTCCTGGCGGTCAGAAAGGAGCGCGAGCTGATAGAGTTCAGGGGAAGGGCAGTTATCGTCGCCACCGGCGCGATGGAGAGGATGATTCCCTTCGAGAACAACGATTTGCCCGGGGTTTACGGCGCCGGAGCAATCCAGACGCTCATGAACACCTATGGCGTCAAGCCCGGAGACAGGGTTCTCATCGTTGGAGCGGGAAACGTGGGGCTTATCCTCGCCTACCAGCTCATACAGGCCGGCGTCGAGGTGAAGGCGATAGTAGAGGCCATGCCCAAAGTCGGCGGCTACTTCGTCCACGCGGCGAAGGTCAGAAGGCTTGGAGTTCCAATACTCACGAGGCACACAATCCTCCGGGCCGAAGGAAAAGAAAAGGTCGAGAGGGCCGTTGTGGCCCAGCTCGACGAGAACTGGAGGCCGATTCCGGGAACCGAGAAGACCTTCGAGGTTGACGTCATAGCGCTCGCCGTTGGCCTGAGGCCCAGCATTGAACTGCTCCACCAGGCCGGCTGTCAGATAAAGTACGTCCGCGAGCTGGGAGGCCACGTGGCGGTTCGCGACGAATGGATGGAAACGACCGTTCGGGGAATCTTCGTTGCGGGAGATTCGGCCGGAATTGAGGAGGCAACCACCGCGATGCTCGAGGGCAAGATAGCGGGAATAGCGGCAGCGCTGAGGCTCGGAATAGCGGACGAGAGCTGGGTTGATGAGATAGAGAAGGCCCAGCGCGACCTCGACGAGTTCCGCTCCGGGCCCTTCGGCAGGCATGTAGCGGAGGGGATTAAAAAAGCACTGGTGGTGGGAGAATGAACGTTTCACTTGGGCACATCTTTCATATGGCACCGTTTTTAGGAGTTTACAAACCCATCTCGCCCGAAGGGCAATTTCGAGGGGTAAACAACGAGTCGTTGGCATTGGTTAGGTGCCCAAACAAAATTGGGCAGATTTTGAGAGTTTCTACTTTTCCGCCAGCGCTTGCGAAGCAAGGGCTGTGGGAGGCGAGAGCATGAACGAGATTCCTGCTTACCTTCAGAGGGGATACATAACCCCGGAGGAGTTGTTCTCAATAATTCCGAAGCCGAGCGAGGAGAGGCTCAGGAAGAGACCCGTCGCAGTTCCTGAGTGCCCGCAGGAGATACCGTGCGCCCCGTGCAGGGAGATATGCCCGACGGGCGCAATAAACATGCCCACCCCGAACGACCTACCGATTGTTGACTACGACAAGTGCATCGGATGCTCCCTCTGCGTCCAAATCTGTCCAGGCCTGGCGTTCTTCATGGTGCACTACGTCGGCGACAAAGCGCGCATAACGATGCCCCACGAGCTTCTTCCGGTTCCCGAGAAGGGCGAGGAGGTCGTTCTTCTCAACAGGGTCGGCGAGCCGGTCGGAAAGGGGAAGGTAATTACCGTCGTCCCGAGGGAGAAGAGCAAGGGCGACACGCCGATAATCGTTGTTGAGGTGCCAATTGAGCTGGCCTGGGACGTTCGGGCGGTTAAGGTGGTGAGAGAATGACCGGAAAGAAAATCGTCTGCCGCTGTAACGACGTAACAGTTGAAGACGTCGAGAGGCTCATAGATTCAGGCGTCACGGACATTGAGGAAATTAAAAGGCTCCTCCGCGTCGGCATGGGGCCGTGCCAGGGGAGGACGTGCATTCCAATCGTAATCTCAATCCTCGCGAGGAAGACCGGGAAGAGGCCCGAGGAAATACCGCTCCCGAAGGCGAGGGTTCCGATTCGACCGGTTCGCGTAGAGGTCATCGTGGGTGGTGCCGATGAGTAGAATCGCGGTAATCGGAGGCGGAATAATAGGGGTTGCCACGGCCTACGAGCTGGCCAAGCTCGGCGAGGAGGTGGTCCTCTTCGAGAAGAACTACTTCGGTTCGGGCTCCACCTTCCGCTGTGCCACTGGAATACGCGCCCAGTTCACGGACGAGGCTAACATCAAGCTCATGAAGCACTCGGTTGAGCGCTGGGAGAGGCTTGAGGAGGAGCTTGGGGCGGATATAGGCTTCAACCAGACCGGCTACCTGTTCTTAGCGACGAGCGAAGAAGAAGTTGAGGCGTTCAGGGCCAACATAAAGTTGCAGAACCGCTTCGGCGTCCCGACGAGGCTCATCGACATGGACGAGGCGAAGGAGATAGTGCCAATCCTCAACACCGAGCCGTTTTTGGCGGGAGCATGGAACCCAAAGGACGCCAAGGCGAACCCATTCAAGACGCTCTTCGCCTATCTGCGGAGGGCGAGGGAGCTTGGCGCTGACGCGCGCGAGCACACAGAGGTCGTTGGACTTGAGCGTGAGGGGGACACTATAACCGCCGTAAAGTTCAGGAGCAACGGGAAGGTTGAGAGCGTTAAGGTTGACGCTGTCCTAAATGCTTCCAACGCCTGGGAACCTCTAATCAACGAGATGGCGGGCTTAAGGCGTGACCTCGTTCCGATTAAGGCCTACAAGCACCAGCTAGTCAAGACCGAACCGCTTGAGAGGGGACAGGCCGAGCCTTTGGTGTGCCCGCCAGCGTGGGAAGACGCCTACATAATTCAGGACGGCGAGGACGGCGGAATCATCTGCGGTGCGGGGATAGAGCACGAGGCGAAGAGCTTAGAAGATGTTGAGCCGACCTACGACTTCCTGCGCGGGGTCCTCCGCTACGCAGTGAGAATCGCCCCTCCGCTCCGCTACGCCCACGTTGTAAGGCAGTGGGCCGGCTTCTACGCGAAGACACCCGACAGCAACCCGGCAATCGGGAAGCTTTTGGACAACTTCTACATCGCGGCGGGCTTTTCTGGCCACGGCTTCATGATGGCGCCGGCCGTTGCCCAGGCCATGGCCGAGCTAATCTCGAAGGGTCGTTCTAAGGCTCCCCTGGACTGGGAGTGGTACGACCCGTACCGCTTCGAGCGCGGAGAGCTGAGAAGCTCGGCGTTCCAGATTGGGTGAGCTTTTTCTCCGGCTTTTCCTTTTAACATCCCTCCGTCAAGAAAAAGGTTATAAATCGAGCCGATTAGCACCGTGAGGGTCGTCATGAGAATCGTCTTCGACATAGGTGGCTCTGTTCTCGTTCCCGAAGACCCGGACGTCGAGTTCATCAAGGCGATAGCGTACGAGCTCATCAAGATAAGCGAGGACCACGAGGTAGCGGTGGTTGTCGGCGGTGGAAAGGTGGCGCGCAAGTACATAGAAGCCGCGAAGACCTTCACGCCCAACGAGACCTTCAAGGACTACATAGGAATCCACATCACGAGGGCGAACGCGATGCTCCTCATAGCGGCGCTCGGCGAGAAGGCCTATCCCTTCGTCATTCAGGACTTCCGTAAGGCGTGGGAGGTCATACAGCTCAAGAAGATACCGATAATGGGCGGAACTCACCCAGGCCACACGACCGATGCCGTCTCGGCCCTCCTCGCCGAGTACCTTCAGGCCGACCTTCTGGTGGTTGTCACCAACGTGGACGGCGTCTACGACTCCGACCCGAGGAAGAACCCGAACGCGAAGAAACTCGACAGAATAACCCCTGAACAGCTCGTCGAGATTGCGATGGAGGCCGAGAGTAAAGCTGGAGGAAGCGGCGTCGTCGATGCCTTGGCGGCGAAGTTCATCCAGCGCGGGCGGATAAGGACATACATCGTCGGCAAGAAGGACGCCTATCACCTCTTCGACGTGGTCAGAGGGAAGCACAGCGGGACTGTGGTGGAGCCTTGAAGTCTTTCTTTTGATTTTGGTTGCTGACTAATTTTGCTGAGCCAAAACGTTTTTATCATTAAGCCCGGTAATATACAGCCATGTGCAAGATGGCGCACTTCGGGAACTGCGACACTGAGACAGCAGACCAAGAGTACTGCATTTTTCATAAGCCAAATAAGAGTGGGGAGGAAGCTGTAGAGTTCTATAAAAAGTTCTTAGATAGATTTAAGCCACATGTTGAAGAGATTGAAGTTGATGGAAGGAAAATAAAGAGATTTGTTTTTGAAAAGCCTGTGGATGCAAGAGGTTTTGTTTTCCCAGAAATTCCAGACGTGACGATTGAATATAAGGACAAGAAAGGCAACGAGTGGAATCAGAGATTTACGTTTGAAAATGCAGTATTTAAACATGAAATAAATTTAAGTAACTCAATATTTAAGAGCAATATGTATTTTAATTTTCATGATGTAACCTTTAGTGGAGTGCTAAAATTGCACAAAACAAGACTGTATCCGGGGTTAGATTTTTCCGGAAGCACATTTGAAGAAAATGTTGAAATTGTAACTGATTCCCCCTCAGGAATTTTGATATTTAATAACTGTATTTTTGGAGGAGAACTAGTCCTCATAGAATCTACTCTAGAGGGGATTTTAGGAGAAAACATTGAGTTTACTAAGATTGGGTTAACGTTTTGGGATTCTAAGTTACAGAATATTGTACTCAAGAATATCAACGCCTTCTCATTAAGTATAAATGATTGCATCATCGGCAAAGAATTCGTTATAACCAACTCAAAAATTGTGGCAGGTGACTTTTCAGGTTCTCAGTTTACGGGATTTCTTGAACTTCATAACTGTAAAATCGACGAAGCAAACTTCTCTGAATTATATGTGGGTCTTCGTTGCAATTTTGAAAACATAATATTCTTGAATAACTCCGACTTCTCAGCTACAACTTTCAACGGGTATGTCTATTTTACGGACTCTGTTTTTAAGGGAGACGTCTCCTTCGAGGGAGCTTCATTTAATGAGCCTGTATCTTTCCAGGGGAAACCTAAAAATGAAAAATTCAAATTCTACGGAAAGCTCGATTTTTCTCATGTGGACATCCGAAAAGGCATTGATATTGACATCCCAACTGAATGGTTCAAACTCCCCGAAGCGGAAATCGAAGCTCGTCGTGTCCAACGTCTCAGTTACGAAAAAGAGGGCAAACGCGACGAAGCCGATAGAATGTTCGTCCTAGAAATGAGAGCTAAGAGACGTGCACGCTTACAAAACGCAAGGAGCAAGTTCGAGCAGATTAAAGCAAGACTCCATAACTTTGTTGAATGGCTTTTAGCAGATTTGCCCTCAGAATACGGCACGAACTGGGTTCGCCTGTTTTTATTTTCGCTTTTGGTAATCATTGGAAACACCATTCCCTACACAATATGGAGCAACTTCATTAAGGGATTCCCAAAAACCTCAAACATTGTCATCCGTTTCGCCAACGCCCTCTACTACTCCCTCGTCACCTTCACGACCCTTGGCTACGGGGACATGCATCCTACCGGCTGGCTCAAGGCTCTGAGCGCCCTTGAAGCCTTAACCGGAGCCGTCTTTATGGCCCTCATCGTCGCGGTGATAGCGAGGAAGTGGATGCGCTGACTCAACCCTTTTATATTCTCTCGTTTATTCAGAAGTGGTGGGGGCATGGAAGCTGACCCGATAAACGTTCTCCTCTACGATATCCGTGAGATGAAGAAACGACTTGATGAGATGGAGAAGGCCCTTCTAATGCTCAAAGCAAGGTTAATTGAAGAGGAAGAAGGGGAAAGCCCGGAGGAGATAGAAGCCCTCGAAAGGGAAGCACTTGAGAGCGGGAAGGACTGGGAAGAGCTGAAGAAGGAGCTCGGCCTATGAGCTTCAGGATAATCATCGGCAAAAGAGCCGAGAAAGGGATAAGAAGTCTTCTCCGGCTCATTTAAAGCGTTTTGCGGAACTCGTTGAGACGCTGAAAATCAACCCCGTCCCAGTTGAGAGCTTTGACGTTAAGAAGATGCGTGGTTCTGAAAGGGCCTACCGCGTTAGACTCGGCAATTACAGGGTTCTCTACACCGTCCGCTGGGATGAGGATACCGTTCCTAAAAGCCGAACCCCCGCGAAAGGGCGTATCGCTGAACCTTCGCAACCCTTATATATTCTGTCCGACTATTGTCCTACGGTGGTTGAATGTCCACAACGGACAAGGTGTCGGTCCGCTTCCATTCAGGCCTGATGAGGCAGATTGACGAGCTCGTCGAAAAGGGCGAGTTCTCAAGCCGAAGCGAGCTCATCAAGGAAGCCGTGAGGTTCTTCCTGCTCCACTACGAGTCCCCAGAGGAGCTGTGGGAGACCTACAAGCTCCTCGCGAGGGAGCGGAGGATTCCGCCGGAGGAAGAAATTGAAAAGCTCCTCGAGGAAGTGGACGAGGAATGGAAGCGCGCAAGGTCGTCTTAGACACCAACGTCGTCATAACGGCCACTATAAACCCCTTCGGAAGTTCCGGAAAGGTTATGGATTTGGTAGTTAAAAGAAGAGTCGTTTCCTACACTTCCGAAGCGATACTTGAGGAGCTACGCTTTAAGCTGACGAGCGAGAAGGTTCTAAAATACCTTGAGAGTAGGATTTATGCGCTCTGGATTTACAGGGTTTTTCGGGCCTCGTCCATCGTTGTGAACCCGGCAGTGAGGTTTGAGGTCTCCCCCGACCTCGACGACAACAAGTTCTTTGACGTGGTTTATTCTGCCAAGGCCGACTTCCTGATAAGCCTCGATAAACAGCACGTGCTGAAGCTGAGAAACGAGAACAGGAGATTCGCCCTGAAAGGTCATGAGTTCCTGATTCTAACGCCGGCGGAGTTCCTTGAGGTCGTTGGAAGGTATGATAACCCGTAAATGGATGTTCTGACGGGAAACCTTGACGTTTGTCTCCTCTCCTGCGCATTCTTTTTGAAAAGACAACGCCCTTTCCAAAGCCAACTTTTTATACCTCCCCTCCCTTCTCAAGCTGGTGGTGCTCATGAAAATCGTCGTTATCGGTTCTGGAACAGCCGGGAGCAACTTCGCCCTCTTTATGAGAAAGCTCGACAGGAAGGCCGAAATCATCGTCATCGGGAAGGAAGGCACGATGCAGTACTCGCCCTGCGCTTTGCCCCACGTCATCAGCGGGACGATAGAGAAGCCCGAAGACGTCATCGTCTTCCCGAACGAGTTCTACGAAAAGCAGAAGATAAAGCTCATGCTCAACACCGAGGCAAAGGCAATTGACCGCGATAGGAAGGTCGTAATTACCGACAAGGGCGAGGTTCCCTACGACAAGCTCGTCCTTGCCCTCGGCTCCAAAGCTTTCGTCCCGCCGATTAGAGGGGTTCAGAACGAGGGCGTCTTCACCCTCAAGAGCCTCGACGACGTGAGGAGGATTAAAGCTTACATCGCCGAGAGAAAGCCGAAGAAAGCGGTAGTCATCGGCGCGGGTCTAATCGGCCTTGAGGGGGCCGAGGCCTTCGCGAAGCTCGGAATGGAGGTTCTGGTCGTCGAGCTCATGGACAGGCTCATGCCGACGATGCTCGACAAAGACACCGCCAAGCTCGTCCAGAAGGAGATGGAAGCCAACGGCGTCTCCTTCCGCTTCGGCGTTGGAGTTAGCGAGATAATCGGCAGTCCCGTTGAGGCGGTTAGGATAGGCGACGAGGAGGTTCCGGCCGAGCTGGTTCTCGTTGCGACCGGCGTTAGGGCCAACACGGACCTCGCAAAGGAGGCAGGGCTTGAGGTGAACAGGGGAATAGTGGTCAACGAGCACCTCCAGACGAGCGACCCGGATATCTATGCGATAGGCGACTGCGCCGAGGTGATAGATGCTGTAACTGGGGAAAGAACTCTCAGCCAGCTCGGAACGAGCGCTGTTAGAATGGCGAAAGTGGCAGCGGAGCACATAGCAGGAAAGGACGTCTCCTTTAGACCCGTCTTCAATACAGCGATAACAGAGCTCTTCGGCCTCGAGATAGGCACCTTTGGCATCACTGAGGAGAGGGCGAAGAAAGAAGGGATTGAAGTTGCCGTCGGCAAGTTCAAGGGCTCAACAAAGCCCGAGTACTACCCCGGCGGAAAGCCGATAACGGTAAAAGTTCTCTTCAGGAAGTCGGACAGGAAGCTCGTCGGCGCGCAGATAGTCGGCGGCGAACGCGTCTGGGGCAGAATAATGACGCTCTCGGCCTTGGCTCAGAAGGGAGCGACGGTAGAAGATATCGTTTACCTTGAGACAGCCTACGCCCCGCCGATAAGCCCGACGATAGACCCGATAAGCGTCGCGGCCGAGATGGCGCTGAGAAAGTTCCGCTGAGTCCATTTCAACAACTTTTTAAAGTCAGTTTTTCTAACCTTTTTGGGTGATTGAATGAAACATCACCTCATCGTTCTCCTTTTAATCGTCGTCATTGCCTCGGGGTGCATCTCGGGAGAAAGCGGAAGGTCGACAAAAACGTCCCCAACTCCAACCACCACACTCCTGCCTGCGGGAGAGCCAAGGAACTACACCCAAGAAGAGCTCCTTCAGAATCTCGACAGGATAACGTTTCTTAGGTTCCGGGAAGAAACAACGGGCGTTACAGTGGTCATAATTGGAAACGCAAACCAGACGATGGAGATAAAGGGCAGTAAAGTAGGCTACGTTGACATCGCCCGCAGGAGGGCAGAGGTAAACTCCACCGCCACGGTGGGCCCGTCGACTATCAAATCGAGAATCATCGTGACCAACGAAAGCGCTTACTTCGAGTTCGCGGGCAGGGGCGAGAACCTGACCGAGCCAGAGGCCGTTGAGAAGCTCTGGGAATCCACCAACGTCCTTGAAGTCGTGAGAAGGTATCTAACGGAGCTTGAACCCTTCAATGTGGACTTCATGAACGGCACTCAGGAGTTCTACTACAATGTCACCAATACAATGATGCTCGGCGAAGTTCCAGGAATCGAGGGAAACGGAAACGTCACCATTAACGGAACTGCGATTCTGAGGTTCGGGGGAGGATACCCCGTTGAGGTCGTCTTCAGGTACACCCTCAAAACAGTTTCAGAGCAGGGAGGCGTGAGGATTACTAACATTGTAACCGCGGTCGAACGGATAGAGTTCCAAGAAATCAAAACCGGGAAAGGGACTTAAGGCACCGTCCCTTTTCTTTCTCGGGGGTGGGTATGAACCGCGTGAAGGTCAGCAAGCTCATGGCCTACATTCTCAGGCACTCGCCAGAGGAGTTCGGGCTGAAGCCAGACGAAGAAGGCTTCGTCCCGCTGAACGAGCTCGTTAAAGCCCTCCAAACTGTTTATCCTGACGTTACAGAGGAGTTCGTGAGGGAAATAGTTGATGGGGACTCCAAGGGACGCTACGAGATTAGAGACGGCAAAATCCGCGCCCGCTACGGCCACAGCTTCAAAGTTAAGCTCGACCACGAGGAGGACACGGAGTCAAGGGTTCTCTACCACGGCACGCCGAGGAGGAACCTCGGGAGGATTATGCGCGAGGGCCTCAAGCCGATGAGGAGGCAGTTCGTTCACCTCAGCACGAGCAGGGAGGAGGCGATAGAAACGGGCAGAAGGCACGGGAGGGACGTGGTCCTGCTCATCATAGATGCGGAATGCCTGAGGAGAAAAGGCCTGAGGGTTTACAAGGCCGGAAAGAACGTGAGAATCGTCGAGCGCGTTCCGCCCGAGTGTATCACCCTGGCAGTCTGAGGGCGAGCAGAAAGGCCAGCCCGAGGGGAATCAGCGTGCTCATGAAGTTCAGCTGGAAGCTTATTCCCGAGAGGTAGCCCCCAATCAAAGGCCCGACGACCCAGCCAAGGCTCATCATGGCGTTGAGCAGGCCCATTCCCTGTGCCCTCTCGCTCACCTTAACGTTCTGAGCCACGTAGGCGGAGGTCGAGTTTATTGTCAGAACCCACTTGACGCCCGAGAGGAAGGCTATTCCAAAGACGAGCCAGACGTTTCTAACGACGGCATAGAGCAGGAAGGCCAAACCGTAGCCCGCTATCGCAACCAGGTAGAACCGCTTCGCGCCGTGCCTGTCTATCAGCTTCCCGAGGAAGTAGCCCGTTAGCGCCGCGGCGAGGCTCTCTATGCCGAAGATTACGCCAACGCTCCACTCGCCGAAGGTCTCCTTGAAGTAAACGGAGGAAACGCTGTAGAACTGCCCGCTCGCTATCATGACGAGGAAAACCGTGACGTAGAATAGCCCGAGGTGCCCGCGCATGAGCCTCTTGAAGGCCGAGCCCTTGACCGTCGCCCTCCAGCTTTCCCTGCCTTCCTGCACGAGAATCATACCGAGGAGGGAGCGCCTTCCCGTCGGACGCTCGCGGATTAGAAGGACTATTCCGGCAGATACGAACAGGAGGAGGCCGGAGATTAGGAAGAGCTTCCTGACGCCAAGGTAGCCGACTATCGCGGAGCCGAGGAAGTTGCCCACCATGTAACCGGCGTTCTCGATGGAGTTGAAGAGGCCGAATATCGAGCCCGCCCTCGTGGAGAGCTCTGAAATCAGCGCTGAATGCGCCGGGGTCATGGCGGAACCGAAAACACCCTGGAGGGTTCTCAGGATTAGAACGCTGGTGGCGGAGCCGACGAAGGCCATGACGATGTAGAAGAATCCTATCGAGGCCACGCCGAAGGCTATGAAGCCCTTCCTGTTGCCGGTCGAGTCGGAGAGCCAGCCGAAGGGGTACTGGAAGACCGTCGAGGTCAGGTTGAAGGCCACGCTCAGAAGGCCGACCATGAACATGCTCGCGCCGAGGAGGCGCATGTAGACGCTGAGGTAGGGAAAGGCCATTCCAAAGGCGACGTTGGCGATGAACATGGCTACGGCTAGGATTACGACGTTCCTCCGCTTAACCCGGAGCTTCTTGAGCTTGAGCGTTTTCTCGCGCTTTCCCTGGGTGACAACGAGTTCTCGCTTGCTCATCGCTGGAAGAACCGGCGAGGGACTTATAAAATTTCCGTCGAAATGATAAGAAAAGGGTGGAAATCGTGGGCAATCAGCCCATCTGAAGCGCCTGCCCGCGCAGTTCTCCGCGCTCGAAGCGGTACGGGTCGTACCACTCGACCGGCAGGTCTGTTCTGCCCTTCGTGATTAGGTCGGCGACCATCTCTGCCACTGCAGGAGCCATCATGAAGCCGTGCCCGCTGAAACCAGCGGCAATGTAATAATCGCTCAGCTCCTCGATTTTTCCTATCGCAGGATTGCTGTCGGGTGTCTTTGCGTAGTAGCCGGCCCATGTCCTGAGGATTAGGAGCTCTCTGAGGGCCGGAATAATCTTGGTGAAGTAGTAGCTCACCTCGCGCAGGAACTCGTAGGTCGGGCTGAGGTCGTAGGTTGGCCCGAGCTCGTAGCCGACTCCGCCGACGACACCGCCGTGGGCGGTCTGGGTGAGGTAGGCGTGGCCGTACTTGAAGGAGATGACCATAGGCCTGATGGCCCCCTTCCTTATGGGCTGTGTGATGACCGCCTGGTGCTTGTAGGGCTCTATCGGAATTGGAGTGCTTATCCCGGCCATCGCGTTGATGAGCTTGGCCCAGGCGTTGGTGGCGTTGACGACTATGCCCGTCTTTATGACTCCCCTGCTCGTCTTCAGCCCCTTAATCTCGCCGTTCTCGATGATGAAGTCCTTGACCTCGGTATACTCTACGAGCTTGGCCCCGAACTCCTCGGCCTTTATCGCGAACTTCGCGGTGGAGTGGAAGGGGTCCGCCTTTCCGTCTGTGGGGTTCCAGGAAGCGGCGATAACCTCGCTGATGTCGAGGAGCGGCACTATCTCCTTGGCCTCTTCCGGCGTTATGAGCCTCGTCGGAACGCCGAAGCGGTTCTGTATCGCGATGTTGCGCTTGAACTCCTCGACCTCCTCGTCGTCGTAGAGCAGGAAGAGGTAGCCGGTCTGCTCGAAGGAGAAGCCGTACTCCTCGCTGTACTTCTTCCACAGCTCGACGGAGCGCTTCATAACCTGGACGTTGGCCTCGTCGTTGAACTGCTGTCTTATGCCCGTCCCACAGCGGAAGGTGGAGCCCGAGCCGATGAAGCGCTTCTCTATGACTGTAACTTCCTCACCGCGCTTAGCTAACTCGTGCGCTATCGTGACGCCGACTATTCCACCACCGATAATCGTTATCTCGCTCCTCTCGGGAAGTTCCCTCGTCGGCATCTTCAATCCCTCCTCGCGGGGACCTTCATGCGGATGTTCTTGAGCGGGGGCCTCGCGACCGGAATGTCAAGTTTATCCATCGGCGTTCCGGTTCTCTGGGAGACCACCACTGCACCGTTGAAGAGGCAGAAGCGTCCCTGGCAGAAGCCCATGGCGAGGTGGGTCAGCCTTTTGATTATCTGGAGGTCGGTGATGCCGGACTTCACAACGTCGTCAACCTTTCTCAGCGTCACGTCACAGCCGCAAATCTGAACGTCCTCGCCGTTGAACTCGTCGAGCGGAAGCCTGTGGACTGGGACGGCTATCGGCTCGTAGTTCTTGAGCCTCTCCTCGTAGACGCACGGCTCGGCGTCGAAGCCGAACTCCCTGAGAATGTACGCGCCGACTAGCCTTCCCTCGAGGTAGTTCGCGTAGTGGGGCTTTATCGAAACCGCACTGCCTGCCACGTAGATTCCCTCGCGGATTCTGTGGTTCGAGTCGAGAACCGGACGGTAGTAGCCGCGCTTGAAGTACAGCCTTCCGCCGGCCTGGGTTACGGGGTTTATGTCGGGCCTCCTGCCGTCGGAGACTATAACGGCGTCAACTTCGTAAACGTTGCCGTTTGCATCTATGAGCCTCTCGACCTTCTCGTTGCCCTCAACGCGCTTCGGGTTGGGCACGACGACGTACTCAATTCCCCAGCGGTCGAGTTCGGCAGTCAGCTCCTCAGGAAAGGCCCCAACGACAGCGACCTTCTTTCCTGGCGCAACTCCCCAGACGTTCATGACCTCAAGCGCGTCGCTCCTCCTGAAGACGCCGGGGTAATCGTTGTTCTCGAAGAGCATGATGTTGTCAACGGCTCCGGTAGCTAAAACCACGCGCTTGGCGAGAATTTCAATCAGCTGGTCGCCCCTCACTATCGGCACGAGGAAGTACTCACCCTTGTCGAAAACTCCAATGGCGACGCTCTTCAGGAAGACGCGGGTGTTCTCGGGCAAATCGGAGAGCTCCTTCAGGGCCTCACTGGGGTCTCCAAAGCCCTCCTGCTCGACGCCCTTGAGCTTTAAGTCTCCACCAAGCCAGCCCCTCTCCTCGATTATCGCCGTCGTGAGCCTTCCGCCGATTTCCTTGACGACGCCGAGGCCGGCAGGACCGGCGCCAATGATAGCTACATCAACCACGTACTGGAGAACGGGCTTGCCTTCATCGATTTCTACCCTCTCCTGGAAGTCGCCGTAGCCCTGTCTCTCGAGCCTCATGCCGTCCTTTACGGCGGTTTTCCTTGCGTTGACGTTCTTGACGCCGTTGACGACCATCGGGACGGGCCCAAAAGTAAAGGCGCCCCTCTTTCTTCCCCCGGTGCTCGTCGTTAGCCAGTAGACGCCGTTCGCGAGCAGGGCGACGGTAACCTTTTCCCCCTCGTATGCCTCAAGGGGTCGGCCCTCGAAGTAGATTGTAACTCTCTTAGAAGGGTCCTTCTCGGTAAGGTCGAGGGGTCTCATGCCCATACCTCCGAAATTTTAGTCATCTTTACGTATGTCATCCAAACCTTATAAACGTTAGGTTGACCAAAAATGGTTTAAAACCAAAAGGTTGAAAACGCCTTGTCCCTCGAAAAAATTGTAAAGGTATCAGGCAAGACCGCGCTCGATGAGGAAGTCGGCGACGTTCTCAACCTGGCTCTTGGCCCTGGTTTCGGTGAGGCTCTTCTTTCCGGTCTCGATGGGAACCTTCTTGAAGAGCTCCTCGTGGAGCTTCACAACGTCCTCTGGCGGCTTTGTGAATAGGCTGACGACGATTATGACGAACAGGGTAACGAAGAAGTTGATGAAGAACACAGGGACGCCGTTGAACCAGGAGCCGATTGTTCCGAAGATTCCGGGGGCGTCCGGGTTGAAGGCCCATCCGTAGACCTTGGCCTCAAGGAGAACCTCACTGATTAGTCCGTAGGCCATGCCGACGATTGCGCCTTCCTTGGTGACCCGCTTCCACCAGAGGCTCAGCACGAGAATCGGGCCGAAACCGACCGCGAGACCGCCCCAGGCAGTCGCTACCATCTCATAGACGACCTTGTTGCCGGTCAGCGCGAACCAGAGGCCGACGAGGGCGACGCCGGCAACGACGAGCCTCGATATGTTAACCATCTGCCTCTTGCCGACCTCCTTGCCGAGGACCTTGTGGTAGAAGTCCCTCGCTATGGCGGAGGAAGCGACGAGCAACTGTGAGTCGGCGGTGCTCATGACGGCCGAGATTATACCTGCTATGACGAAGCCGGCCAGCCAGCCGGGCATGAGCTCGACGGCCATCGCAGGGATTACCTTCTCCGGGTCGCTGACCTGGAGCATTCCGGCCTGGTACATCGCAAAGCCGAGGAATCCAGCGAAGAAAGCACCCCAGAGGACGAGTATCGTCCAGGTTCCGCTGATGAAGATTCCAGGCCTTCTGAGCTTCCTCGGGTCCTCAACGCTCATGTAGCGCGTAACTATGTGGGGCTGGCCGAGGTAGCCGACTATCCAGGAGGCGTAGCCGATGGCGAAGATTATCGCGGCCCAGCCGGTTGCCCCTCCGAACGGGTCGAGCTTGGTCGGGTCGGCCTGGGCTATTATCTGGGTGGCCTTGTCGAAGCCTCCAATCTCAGCGAGCGCCAGGAACGGGACGATTATCAGCGTCAGGAGCATGAACATTGCCTGAACGACGTCGGTCCAGACGACCGCAAAGAAGCCGCCGGTTATGACGTAGGCGGTCAGGATTATCACCGTCAGAATTATTCCCGCGTTGTCGCTGATTCCAAAGCCCTCTGCAAACGTCTTTCCACCGGCCGTGAACTGGGCGGCGACGTAAGCGGTCATGAATATGAGGATTATCAGCGCGCTGAGGATTCTTATCATCTTTGTGTCGTCCTTGAGCCTGGCCTCAAGGTAGTCCGGAACGGTTATCGCCCTGAATTTACCGGCGTAGATTCTCAGCCTTGGTCCAATGAGCACGTAGTCCGCGAGCGTTCCGAAGAGACAGCCCACCGCAGCCCAGAATGCACCGAGACCGGCTTTGAAGGCGCTTCCCGGATAGCCGAGCATCAGCCAGCCACTGAAGTCGCTCGCCTTATCGGAAAGTGTAGCGGCCAGGACATGAACCTTTCTTCCGCCCACGAAGTACTGGTCCTCGGTCTTGGTGTACTTGTTGGCCCACCAGCCGATGTAGGCCAGCAGCGCGAGGTAGAAGAGGAAGCCAATCAGTATCTCGGTGTTCATGCCCCTCCC
The DNA here is from genome assembly GCF_000585495.1 of Thermococcus nautili. Taxonomy (NCBI): domain Archaea; kingdom Methanobacteriati; phylum Methanobacteriota; class Thermococci; order Thermococcales; family Thermococcaceae; genus Thermococcus; species Thermococcus nautili. Next base: position 1,350,155 of record NZ_CP007264.1, on the reverse strand, counting down.
TCCTGCTGTCTAATCAGGTCTTCGTCGTAGGCGAGAATGTCGTCGTCAACGTAGTACTCCTCGCCGGTTATTCTGTCCCAAAAACCATAGAGGAGCATCGTTGCTATTCCCAAAAGGGTTGGAACCAGTAGCAATGCCCATCCACCGGCACTGAGCCCCATATTGAACCCTCCTGCATATATATGCTGGCCAATGGCCAGCGCTGTATATTATTGCCAAAAAGTTATAAACCTATCGTTCAAAACTATATGTTGAATAGTTTGTGGGAATTCGGGAAGCCGAATTAGTACAAACCGTTACGGTGTTGGGCATGAACCGGGTAAAAGTCATGAAGCCTATATTCCGCCCTGAAATAGAATCGAGCTTCGTTTTGTATCCATACAGGATATACCACCTAAGGCTCTACTACAAGAGGTTGAGAATGAGGGATAAGGTCTTCGACTACTTCGCCTACGTCGACCTCTACCGGCTCGGTGCCGAGAGAGGGGACAGGTTCATAGAACTCCAGGAGTGGGAGGTTGAGGAAAAGGCCGTTATGAACCCGCTAGTCAATGAAGAGGAGGCGAGGATGAAGGCCTTTGAGAGCGCCATAACCTGGGGAAACTCGCGCGTGATTTCGTGGTGGCTCCCGAGGATTGAGGTCGTTCGAGAAGAACTCGCCTACAAGGTCTTCTGGCTCTACGAGAAGGATGGCGAGAGGTTAATCCTCGACAGCCTCGACGGAAAGGAATACAGCCTTGACGTACTGACCGGGAAGGGGAGAAGAACCTGCAAGGGGCCCTTCTGCCGTTAGCGGGCGTGAATCTCCACTATGTCGCCGTCCTCGAGCACGTGGTCGGCACCGACCCTCTGGCCGGGGAACTTGACGCTCTTTCCCCAGACCCTCGCATAGCGGAAGTTCTTGGCGAAGTCCTTGTGAATCCTCTCGGCCAAATCCATAACGGTAGAGCCCTTCTTGAGCGCGACCGGAGGATAAGCCGGCTCCTCGCCGGGGCTCTTGGTGAAGACGCGGATGATTCCGGCCAAATCGTAGAGCTCGTCCTTGAGTTTGTCGAGGTTTATGCCCTTCTTCGCCGATATCGGAATTATCTTGAAGCGGTCGCCGTAGGCCTTAACGAGCCTCTCGTAGTTCTCCTTACTGCCGGGAGCGTCGCCCTTGTTGGCTATGATTATGGCCCTTCTCCAGACGAGGCTCTCGTCTATGGCATCGGCGAACTCCTCGAGCGTTACGGGCTCCTTGACCGTTATCTCAGCCGAGTGTATGCGCTCCTCGCGGAGCATCTTCATGACTTCCTGAATGTCGCCCTTTATGTTCTCCTGGCCGTTGATGACGATTCCGCCCATCGCCGTTCTCTTGATTTCGACCCTCGGCTTCCTCTTGTTGACCTTTATTCCGGCTCTCTCGAACTCCCTGAGGAGAATCTCCATCTGCTTGACCGGGTCCTGGGAGAGGTCAACGACTATAGCTATTGCATCGGCGTTCCTAATGACGCTAAGGAGCTGCGGACCCATTCCTTTACCCAGAGCGGCGCCCTCAACGAGGCCGGGAACCTCAACGAGCTGGATTTGAACGTCCTTGTGGTGCATCATTCCCGGAATCGGCTGAACGGTTGTGAAGGCGTAGTCGGCAACGTCGGCATCCACATTGGTAAGGGCCTTGAGGAGGGAGCTCTTGCCAACGTTGGGAAGACCAGCTAAAACTATCTGCGCCGCGCCCTCTTTCCTGACGGCCATCGAGGGCCCGCCACCGCCTTTCCTCATCTGCCTCTGCTTCTCAAGCTCCTTCCTGAGCTCCGCTAACTTGCGCTTTATCTGGAGCCTGAGCTTCTCGGTTCCCTTGTGCTTCGGAACCGTCGCGTACATCTTTTCAAGGGCTCGAATCTTCTCGGGAATTGTCTTTGCGTTCCTGTATTCCTCCTCCGCGGCAAGGTACTCCGCTGTTACGTTCGTTGGCATTCCTGCTCACCCCCGGCCCGAAACTAAAAGACGAACGGCGTTTTATAAACGTATGGTTATCGAGAATCGGCAAATTTATAAGGATTGCCGAAAATTTTCCATGACGGTGGTGAGAATGACGAGGAGCGGTCTGGATGAGGTTGATAGAAAAATACTCACGATACTCCAGCGGAACAGCAGAACGCCCCTTCGTGAGATTTCTAAGGAAGTCGGTCTCGCCGAATCAACCATATACGAGCGCATAAAGAAGCTGAAGGATAGGGGAATAATAAAGAAGTTCACGGTCATTCTCGACCCGGACTCACTGGGCTTCAAGATTCTCGCCTTCATTCTCATAAAGGCCCGCGCCGGGATGTACGGCCACGTCGCGGACGAGCTCAAGAAGTACCCCCAGATATGCGAGGTCTACGAGACGACCGGGGACTACGACATGCTCGTCAAAATCAGAACGAGGAGCAGTGAAGAGCTCAACGAGTTCCTCGACAAGATTGGAGAGGTCGACGGGGTCGAATCAACCCACACGATGGTCGTTCTCAAGACCCACAAGGAAACTACTGAGCTCCCGCTCTAACCATTTTTGTCCAGTTAGGGTTATAAGCGGTCACCCATATATTCTTCTGAACGTTAAGGGGGTGATTGAAGTGAAGGTTCTGTTCCTCAGCGCCAACGATTTTGAGGACGTCGAGCTGATTTATCCGCTTCACAGGCTCAAGGAGGAGGGGCACGAGGTTTACATAGCAAGCTTCGAGCGCGGGAAGATTACCGGAAAGCACGGCTACACCGTCGAAGTCCAGCTGGCCTTTGACGAGGTTGACCCCGATGAATTCGACGCCCTCGTCCTTCCGGGCGGAAGGGCACCCGAGAGGGTGAGGCTCAACGAGAAGGCCGTGGCGATAGCGAGGAAGATGTTCGAGGACGGAAAGCCGGTCGCGAGCATCTGCCACGGGCCGCAGATACTCATCTCAGCCGGTGTGCTCAAGGGCAGGAAGGGGACGAGCTACGCCGGAATAAGGGACGACATGAGGAACGCTGGGGTAGAATGGGTTGATGAGCCGGTTGTCGTTGACGGCAACTGGGTCAGCTCAAGGCACCCCGGGGATTTGTACGCCTGGATGAGGGAGTTCGTCAAACTGCTCCGCTGAGAAAGCGTTTTAAGGTTTCTCCCCTCTTTTCTACCGGTGGAAGAATGAACCGGTGGGAGCTCATCAGGGCTTTTCTCACGGGGCCGTTAATAGAGGTAGCCGTTCCAAAGCCAGGGAACGTGAGCAGGAGAAGGGACTTCGAGGATTTGAGCATCTACAACTTTCTCGTTGCGTATCCTGCTTTGGCCGGCATCTACCACGAGGCGATAAAGCGGGCTGAGTCAATCCGCTCCGGTCTTCTCAGGCCGAACGAGGCCGGAATAGGTGAGCTCATAAGGCGTGGCGTTGAGGCGAGCAAGAGGGTACAAGATGCCAACCCGAACTTCGGGGTAATCGTCCTCTCGATTCCGCTCCTGATGGGGCTCTCGATGACGAGGAAGATACTGGAGGGTGGCGAGAAGGCGAAGCTACTCATCGAGGAGTCAACGGTGGGGGACACGATGGAGCTCTACCGGGCGATAAGAATCGCGAACCCCAAGGGGCTCCCGAGCGGGGTGAAGTACGATGTCTACTCGGAGAAGGCCTTCGAGGAACTCTTCCGAGACAGGATAAACCTTTCCAGGATTGCCGAGATTAGCAGAGAGCGGGAGCTCATCTTCCGCGAGTGGATTGAGGGTTACAGGCTCACCTACGGGACCTTCGAGAGGCTCGCAGAAAGAATCCCCTGCCCGCTGGAGGAGACCATTGTTGGGGTCTTCATTGAACTCCTCGCTGAAAACCTCGACACGCTAATCCTGCGCAAGGCCGGTAGGGATGAAGCTGAGCTCGTTAGGGAAAAGGCAAGAGACGTCGTGGGGGGAAGGATGAGCCTTGAGGAGTTCGACGCGTTCATGCGCGAGAAGGGTGACTTAAGGAACCCGGGCAGTCTGGCGGACGTTATGGCAGTCTCGCTGAGCCTGCTGTTTCTGGCCGGAGTACGGGTCGAAATGAGAAACGGAAGGGCCTGGCTGGTCACCTCACAACGGTGAAACGCTTGGCAGCGGGTGCGTAGCCGAGGGCCTTGCTGTCTATCACAACCGCATCCTTGCCGAGTTCATCAACTATCCTCACGGGAAGCCCAGAGAGCTCAAGAACCTCCTCGTCGCCACCGAACTCCTCGTTCACTTGGGCCTTTATGAACTCGTAGGCCTCGCCTCCAACGAGAACCACGTCGGGCTCGAAACCCTCAAGCTTCAGCTCGTTCGCCTTCTCCTCAACGGCGCTCAGAATCCTTATCAGGTCTCCACGCATTTTCAACACCGATGAAAGTTCAACCCGGACGATTTAAGGGTTTTGGAAAAATCAGAGGCCAAAGGCCCCCTTGATGCCGTTTATAATCATCTGGACGGCCATCGACGTCAGGATTAGACCCATCATCCTCGTCATTACCTTTATGCCGACCCTCCCGAGGCGGGCCTTAATCACGTTCGCCGAGCAGAGAACGAGCCAGACCGTAACGCCGATGAGAACTATCGTGAGCAGGACAACCGCCCTCTCGGCGACGCTCCCGGCCTTCGCCATGTAGAGCATCACCGTCGTTATGGCACCTGGGCCGGAAATCAGGGGGATTGCGAGGGGTATTATGGCGACCTCCTCAAGCGTGACGACTTCTTCATCGAACTCCTCTGTCTCTTCCCTGCTTATCTTGACGGAGGAGAGTCTGCCCGAGAGCATGTCCATTGCCATCCTGAAGAGGAGGATTCCACCGGCTATCGCGAAGGCGTCAACGCTCGAGCCGAAGAACTTGAAAATCCACTGACCGATGAGGGCAAAAACGATTAGGGTCACGATAACGGTCAGGGCCGTTTTCGTCGCTATCTCCCGCCTCTCCCTCAGGCTGAGGTCATGGGTAACACTCAAGAACACAGGAACGGCTCCAACGGGGTTCGTTATCGCAAACAGACCACCGTAGAGAATCAGGAGGTACTTAAAAAGGGTCACAACGTCTATCATGACACCACCAACCGAGCACGATGGGCTGTCCTTAAAAACTTAATGGGGTTGTTACGTTACAAAGTTGCATTAAGAAAAACTTTTTAAGGTTTTAACATTACCTTCGTTGGTGATAGTGTGGGGCACACGGTTTACTACAGAACCCGGGTCTACAGGTGGGAGATGTTCAGGAGGTTCGTGGAAAGGGTTGCGCGGGGAATAGGGTACCAGGTGAAGAGCCAAGGAGACTCCCTGACACTCGACCCCGGACACCCGCTGGTCGAACCCCTGGTGATAGAGAAAAGGGGAGAGGGGTTCGCCAAAACCAACCTGGTAGAACCTCACCACTCCATTTACCTGCTCGTCCTTCATTCCATAGCGTTCTTCGGCTCGGTGGAGCTCTGGGAGGACTGAGAGAGATAGACCTCGATTATCCTCACGGGCTTGGCGCTCCTGAAGGCCCTGTCCTCCACGAGAACCTTGACGACCCTGCCGGGTTCCGCATCCGGAACGGCCGGGAGCCAGTAAAGGCCGGGCTTGACGTTGGCGGAGAGGTCATCGTGCACGAAGACCCTGACGAGGTCGCCTTTGAGCTCCTCGACGACACCGTACGTGTAGTCCCTGCCAAAGGTTCTCTTGAAGTACCAGCGGAAGAGCAGGACGAGGACGGCTATCCCCATCACGTAGGCGTAGACGTAGAGGACCCCACCGGCGTAGAGCCTGACGATTGAGTAGCCAAAGAACGCGAGGAAAGAGAGCGCCGAAATTACTGTGTAAAACACCAGGTATGGCTTTTCCTCGAGGAGAAAGTGACCGTAGCGGTTGAAAAGATAGCGGAGGTACAGGAAGTAGGGAACCGCCAGGATGAGCACCCACAGGGGGTTACTCACCAGGAACACCACCACAAAGTTCAGGACCAGGTAGAGCAGGAAGCAGAGCTGAAGATGAAGGCTGAAGAGCTCGTGGAGTGTGACCCTGGATTTAACGAGCCTCCGCGTGAAACCGAAACGCGGTGGGTTCTCGGCGGGTTCCGGGAAAAGGAAAGACCTGAAGGCGGAGGCGATGCGCTCTACCCCCTCACCGATTGAGTAGAGGAACTCGTCCACTGCCATTTACATCACCCTGAGCCTATTGGAACGAGCAGGTCGTTGGCGTACGGGCCGAATATGAGGCTTGCGGTGGCCGGAGTAAGGTAAAAGTTCTGGTCCAGGACGGGAGTTGACGTTATTCCTCCCGTGGCTGAGATTCCAAGGACCTGCATTGCGTCTGGGTCGTCACCTGGATAGTCAGCGTAGTCAAGGTATATGTAGTCAACCGCAGGTTGCTCGCGAACCAGGAAGTTAAGGTTTGCCGGAAGGTTCTTGGGAAGTATGAAGCTCACCAGGCCAATCGGATATCTGACACCACCGTAAACCGCCCTCTGCATAGCCTCAGCCAGGGAGATGTAGTGGGCGCGGTGTGCCGAGCTTCCACCCTCAAGGCGCTCGAAGAAGGATGGAGCACCCGCGACACCGAAGTACCTTTCGTCGATAACGCATTGGCGGAATGGCTGAATGTCAAAGACCCTCGCGGTCACATAGTTGCCCTCTGGTGGCTTCTGCTCGGGAACCCCAACGAGGGGCGAAAGAACGGCGTAGGGGTACGGACCCCAGAAGACCCAGGAAAAGTGGGCGGAGTTTCCAGCGCTGTTTCTTACAGTAAGGTAGACACCAACGTCACCGGCGATGGAAACATCCACCACCGTCCTTGAGTTCTCGGGAATCACGGAGTTGGGGTTGTGAGTGTAGTTGAGGAAGAGCCCAGTGCTGGAAGGCACCACATCAACCTCATAGCGGTTGGGAACGTTAATCGGCCAGGTGCCAGTTGAGTAGCTCGCGAGGGTTGTCCCCCAGTCCTGGAGTATGAACAGTCTTCCAGCCGTCGTCCAGTTGTCAACGAGCTGGAATGAAATTGGCTCAGGGGTATAAACCCGGGAGATACTTTCGTCTAGGTCTGCGAGATTCAGGTATTTTCTGATGAAAATCCAGTCAAAGACTGCCCCCCTGCTCTTTTCCTCGCTGTCTATGACGAGGTAGATGTACTTGAGGAAGTCAAGGGTAGTGTAATCACTATCGTACGTGTTTGTTTCTCCACGGGTTAGGTCCTTGAAGTAGGTCTCATCTTGAGATAATAACTCGATGACCTCATAGGTGTGGAAGCCATAGTCCCTGTTGGTTGTTATGTCAGAATCTGAGTCTTCCTCGGCCCAGAAATAGTACAGACTAAAGTCCTGTATAGATGTCGGGTTTGACTTCCTCGTTTCCCACTCAGCCCAGTGGATTGATAGAGGGTTACCATAATATCCAATGTCGTCCGTGAAGAGCTGCTGGAGGAGGTAGTAATAAGTCCTATCCCACCAAGGACCACTCTCATCATAATACCCCCACTCTCCATCCCACAGTCCAATCCCTGCATCCCAGTCACCGACGTAAGTGAAGTTTGGTTTCATCCTGAACTCAACTACGAAGTCGCTAGTTATATCGAGGGGGTTCTTGTTCCTCATGGCGAATATCGAATCTCCACCGGATATCGTCATGGTACCGTTTCCTGAGGGATTTATGCTCACGGACACACCTTGATTGTACGGGTCTATTATCCACTTCTCCTCAAGCTGACTCAGGCTCTCGTTAAAATCATCAAAGAACAAGAACACCTCATCCCCATCCCCTCTGGTGAGCGGTAGGTCGTCTCCGAACTTAATGTAGACGTCGCCTGGAACGCTAGTCCTGACCCATATCAGGGCCCCGTTGTCGTTCCAGTACTCAATCCAGAAGGGCAACCGCTGGGTCAGGCCGGAATCAGAGTAGACCTCGATTTGGGCTTCGTTCCCAGAGTGTGGAATCCGCGATGCCCAGGTTGAGTTCAGATAAATTGGAACCTGCACGTCTGAAACGGTATAGGGATAGTCAATGGAAACTTTAAGAACATTTGACGGCACCAGTGCCGGAACGTTAAGCTCAACCCCCCCACCAAAGTCAGAATTAGCAGATGCGGAGGCGTTGTAGCGGACAAAGACGGGAGAATCGGTGTTGAAGAGGAACATAGACTGACCCGGAGAGAGGTCAACGTTCTCTGTGTAGTTATCCCCGAAAACGTAGTACAACTGCCCCCTGCTCAGAGGCTGGGTTCCATCGGAGGAATAGTAGATTGAATAGGAGGTACCCGTAACCTTCAGCCATATAAGAATCTCGTTTGAGTCCCACTTCTCAATCCAGTAATTGGCAAGGGTACAGCTGGATGTGTATATTGCCATGTCCGCATACGCTCCATTGTGACGTATCTGAGAGAACGGGACAGAGGAGGGGTTGAACTTCAGGAGAACAATCTGTCCATCAGAGACTCCCGAGAGCGTAAAGCCAGCCTTCATTTGATAGTTGTCGTTGCACCAGGAAGTCCCAGCACCAACCCTACCGGAGAACACCATGACGCCCATGTCCCCATCGTTGAAAACACTAGCCGGAGAAATCAGGGACCCATTTACGCGGGTGTCAAAAACAAAGGCGGAGCTCGGGGTTGTTGTCGGCTGCTCTTTGAGAACGTAAGCTAGAGCACCGCCGCCCGGGTATGTGTCCCCATAGTAGATTGCGTCGGAGGAGATGGCCGAAGCAAATGGGGCCGCAAACTTAAGGGGCTTTGTCTGGGGGTCGCCATAGCCGTTTACGAGATAATACGGAGGGGTTATGTTTGGATATGCGAACTTACAGGGGACGATAACCCGAGATAGCCTACCCTTGGTTAGGTAGGAAATCAGAGGGTCTTCAAGGTTTGTCACAGGCACGACGACGTAAAGGGAGCCCGTAGGAGGTATGCTGGAGTTGTAAACTATCTTGCCGGAGGAATCCTCTATGACAATCTGGGGAATCGTGATGTTTGCAACGATATGGAACGAATCAAGGGGGGCTATAGTAAGGCGGATGTCATTGAGTATCTGGGATGGTGGAGTGACCATTCTATAACCCATGGTTGCCAGGTAGTCCCTCATGTTGTTCAGCCAATCGAGCAGGGTTGCGTTGCCCATGAACTGCCTTTCCCGAGAAATCCAATCGGCACCAGCAGAATTTATCTGCGAGTAGCTTCCATACTTAACCAGACTTTCCAGGGCAAGCTGAGCGTTGTCAAGGGGCTCAACAGTTGTAACGAAGGCAATGCTGAGAACGAGGGCCCTCTTTAGGGACAGACGCATAACGTTCTGAAGGTCAAATTGGAGATACGAGACCACGTCCTGCGTTGTTTTTAGACGAGCTGCCTGCGACTGTGCTTGAAGAACGTAGGAAGTAACGTTGCTGTACGTTGCAAGGAGCAGGAGTAAGGGTATGAGCAGAACGAGGACTGTTGAGTTTATTATAAAGCCGCGCCTTTTCATCCTCCCACCCTCCATATCCTAAGGGTCACCGTTATCGGAGATATAGACCTGGGAACGCCCGGAAGGGAGACGTAGCTTATCATCGTGTCCCCCAGGTCAACGAGCACGGGCTTTGTACAGCCATCTCCCCCAAGGTTCTTGAAAAGCCTCAAAACGGCGTCGTCAACGGCGTATTTATCGGGGTCGAGCTGACAGGCAGTTATGTTGGCGTATTCTCCACTGGCTATCGCCTTCGTATCGCCAACTATTATAGAGCCGTACTCAACGGAACCGCCTACATCGTACGCATAGGTTAGGTTGTAGGCTTTGATGTTCGGATATCCCTGCATGAGGTAGGGCTTGACGTTGCCGTAGGGAGCGTAGGCGTTGAGGAGGTATGTATAGTCCCCAGTAGTGAACTCTTTTGACATAACGTAACACGAACCGGTTTTGGCTTCGATATAATTATCACCTGGGTACAGGGCGTCGTTAATAGGATTGCCCCTATAATCAGGCATCCCATTCACAAAGCCCCACCTAGTAAACCCTGGGTCAATAAACGGATTATTCGGATTACAGTTCCCCCCATGACAGTAGACTGTAGTCCATGAGATTTTGTCATTCTTAATGTAGAGTTTCTGGTCGTAACTATCCTCATCACACCCTATTGTGTGTAATCTCACGATATGAAGACGAGCAAAGAGGGGCGTTGCTGATTCAGAGATGTTAAACCTCCACTCAAGCATGGTGTAAAATTCAGTGCCATACTTACTTTTTTCATATTCTTCATTAACGACATCTTCCGCGGTTATTGACCGAGTAATGTCTATTGAATACATCGAGATGTATGTTGATGGGACATAATCAATGTCCACATATGAGTCTTGGAAATCAAGCTTAACCTCCGAGTTAAAGGTCACCGTTGGAGGATATAATGGGGATTTATAATCCATTCCAAATGTGACAGCAAACCATAGATATGTATCCGATAACTCATCAGACGTTATCCCTTCTCCCTCCAATTTCGATAAGATTTGCTCGTTAGTCCACTTGAAGGTATCATCACCAATGTAAGTTCCGTAACCAATCTCAACCCGCTTGTCCCTATACGTGATGTAAAGTTTCGGAGCTTTGCCAACCTCCGAGGCGTTTATTATCTTCACCTGGACGCTCATGTTCCTGAACTGGCCAGGGATAAACACTGCGTTTTCAACCTGGAATGGGTGCCTGGTGATTATCTCATCAAAGTGGAACTGGTGTGGATAGTTGAAGGTGTTTGCCTGGGAGGTTGTATACTTGATTGTTATAAAGGAGTTCGGATGAACACCCCCTGCACAAGGATTATAAACACGCACCTCAAACACGTGCCTTCTTAGGTCGGAGTGACGCTTCAATATATCCAATATGTTGCAACTATTTGTCAAGCTATCATCCTTAAGGACTTCCCACGTTTTATATGCCACAAATTGGCCTTCCTTAAACTGACCACACTTTACAGGCTCCCCATCAATATATAGCTCCATGTACGAATAACTTCCTCCACAGCTAAACCATCTCGGCTGAGGGAACCACTCTACTTCAGTAATATTTGCATCAACTGGAAGTTCACCTTCGTTTGGGATGTAATACCTAACCACAGTATAGTCGTTCTCGTTTGGACCATAAGCAAACGCAGAGCTACCAAAGTAAGTGTAGCTCGTAACCTTGGCCTTCAGCTTGCTGAGGAATGCCCTTGCAACGTAGCCCCGGGGAGTCTGGTTGTAGGCGTAACCACTGAGTACAAGGGTCGCTGAGGACACGTCCTTAGCGAGGGAGTAGTTATAGGCCCCCTTGCTCATGAACGCGTTCGTCCAGTTGTTTATGAGGAGCTCGTAGTTGTAACCCCTAAGAGTCGAATTCAGAATGTAGCCGAGGATTACAGAGGCCTTCTTTCTGTAATCCTGGCCAGGATAAATTGGACTCACGGCCCAGTACGTGGCGGCTATCTCAAGAGGGCTCATATCCGGGGTGACCAGGGTCAGGTTAAGAACCGGGTCAGTTCCTGACTCCCAGTCCTGGATAACGCTAGCCGGGACGAGCTGACTTAGCGGAACCGTTCTAAGAAGTTTAAGCATTGCGTTCGCGTCTCCAAGCTCTCCCATACGCATCTTCGTTTTGTAAACAGACTGAACTTGACTCTCGGCCGTTGTAATTGCGGTTATCATGATTAAGACAAGGAAGAGGGCAAGGACAGCGTCCAGGGTGAACACAAAGCCTCGCCTCATGGTTCATCCCACACCCAGAGTTTTACAAGCAGAGGCTCGTACATAGGGGTCATCAAAACACCGATGTCCCCTTCATCGGTTAGGGTAACGGGCCCAGTGAAGCCGTTGGAGTACAGGTACAGCATGACCGGCCTGCCAAATCCGGCCGGCCCGCTGAATATTACACCCCAGGGAATCGTTACAGAGGTGTTTGAGCCCCGATATGTTGCAACCACGCTGACGTTTCCGCCGCTCGACTCCCAAACTTCGGCATTGAGGGCGTCCTCTGGAGAGGTCTTCCAAAAGCCTATAGCCTTGAGTGTTCCTCCATCAACTGCCACAAGAAGAACGTAACCACTCTCAGCCGGGACATCCACGCGGAGCATGGCGTAGTCTGGAATATCATAGCGGAGGACACCTGCCAGGATTATTCCCGAAGCGTTGCCGACGATAGTAGTGGTTCTGTTGTACTGGAACATGCTGATAACGGTGTTCCTCTCCGAGTATGACACCCAACTCGCGTTTGCCCTGGCCTTCAGCACACTGGAAACGTTGGTTGGATTTACAAGGAACGAGCCGTTGAGGTACGCGACGCGATTCCATGCCTGGCTCGCGTTGAGCTGTTGAGGGTAGATGTAGTTGCCCTCGAGAGAGAAGACAGTTAGGGGCGGACCAGAGGGACCCAGTTGCCAACAATAAGGAACAACGGGTTGCCACTCCAAGGGAGGAGGTGAAATACCCCTAATATTAAACTGTATATTCGCCCCACTTGCATCGATTACCTGAATCGAACCAGCATATACTACAAACTTTCCGGCACCAACGTCCTTTATACTAATCTCCTCAGGAGCTTTAATCCAATGGTCATTATCCCACCGGTACCAGTTATCCTTATCAGCAGGATTTCCCGTAACAGCATACCAAGTGTCCCCAACCTTAATATACAAGTTTCCGCCTCCTCCATACCCAACATCAACAGTTGTATTAGCACCCCCACTGAAATCTAGAATAGGCGATGACGCCCCATCGCTAAACACATACAAATTGTACATAGCGGTAATATGGAGATTTGCAGAACCTCTTAAGGTTATGCCCCCCTTAATATAGATAGACCCTTCCTCCACTTTTACCGCTCTAGCAGCACCACCATACACACTAAGGGTTCCTCCAATGGCAAGATATAGATTGGGACACTGATAGTATCCCCCAATAATATCAATTTCAGATTCCGGTCTGGTCCGTAAAGTTACTGAGCCCGTTGTGCATATTGAACAGAATGATGAAATATGGTAATTAACTAAGAGATTAGAACAGTTTATTAAAACAGGATAAGCACTAGCCTGAATTTTAGTTGCATTGTTACAGTCATACTGAACCACACCCGGCGGAATACCTCCTCCCGCGTTCGGGTTCCATGTGAAGTTGGCCTCAAATGACCACTTGCCCAAATAGAAATCGAGCAGGAACGGGTGACCCAGACTGAGGTTCAGGAGGGCACTTTGAACGCGGGAATCGTTGTTCTTGAGCAGGTCAAAGAAGGTAACCGCCTTGTTGTAGTCGACGTATTGGCCGGAGGACGCCCTCAGTCCTGGAACCACGAGGGCTGAGATGTTCTCGTCCCAGTTTGAGGGAGTGCCCGCGCTCTGGAGGAGAACATCGAGCATGGTATCTGGAATGCTCGTCCTGTCATACCAGCCGAGAAGGTTCGTTATGCCCGCTTTCAGGTTGTCGGAGGTAGCACTAACCGCGCCGAGCATGAATATCACTATAACAATCGCAAGGAGGGCATCAAAACTCAAGAGCTGACCTCGCCTCATCTCACCACCACCGTAATGTTAACCGGTTTCTCGCCGTAGTACAGGTTCTCGCCGACCAGCTTGAAGCCCGAGATACGCGAAAGCCTGAGCTTAAGGTAGAGCGTCACGTTGCCCTCAAAGGCGTTGGGAAAGGCTCCCCCTGGATACTCGAAGACGAGTGTTGCGTTAACGGAGGAGTTCGTCTCAACGGACAGGCCAACGAAGCGACACCCAAGGGGGGTGTAGTTCCACAGCTCAACGAGGTTGTTGAGGGGCGCGTGAAGGGAGTCGTTGACCACGACGCCGGTGTTGAGGTAAGAGCAAACGTCCGAACCGGCGGTTCTGAAGGCATCCGAGAGCGAGACAGCCTGATTCGAGTACACGACGGAGGGGAGAATGTAGACTATCCCGGTCAGGATTATCGCAGTTATGAACAGCAACTCGATTGCGGTCTGACCCCTACGTTTCGACGACGACTTCCACACCATCGGGCAACCTCCTAGACGACAGTTTAAACTCCCTCATGGTTTGGGTCAGCAGGACCGAGCTCGTCGTTCCAGGGGGCACTTGGAGCTTCTCCACCACAACGTACTCCCTACCACCGATTTGGGCGCGAATCTGCAGGTATCCATCGGCCCTCAGGGTCACGTTAATCCACTCCCCTGGCCCAAGCTCAACGGGAGACTCCTTCACAACGGTGATTCCAGGGGACGCGTAGAGCCTCGCGACAGTTCCTCTTATGTCTATGGCAAAGGCCTTCAGCTGGGCCGACGTGCCGAGGACCTCGGTCTCAGTCTTCTCGCTCAGGGCAACGTTCATCACGCTCAGCATGGTTATCGAGATTATGGCGACTGCAAAGAGCAGGTCAAGACTTATCTGACCCCTCATTTCAGGCACCCGGCTTGATGTTTATGTAGAGCGTTTTAGACGTGGCGTTGTACGCCATCGAAACCGGCAACTCAGGGTTCCATTCAACAACAATTCTCATCGTCCCGGGCACGTCTGCCGGGTTGAGCGGAACCATGAATTTTGATTGTGTCGTGGAATTGTACAGGAAGTAGGTCTGAACCCAGACACCTGTTCTGTTGGAGCCGGTAAGCACGGGTCCGACCGTTGAGTTGGCGACCGCGACGGCAACCACGGAGTTCTCAGCGCCGGTAGGGAAGAGCGGGTCGTTAGTCCCTATGAAAAGCAACTGAACCTGAGGGGATGTCAGGTTAAATGCCTTGGAGAGGTACTCGGAGTTGCGGAGCAGGTTGAAGTGCGCGTAAACGGTAACCTTTGACCCCGGACCCTGGGCGTAAACCTGGTCAATTGCCCCGGCTATAACGTTCGCAACGCTCTTTTCCTCAAGGGCGATTTGAATCGCCAGGGTACCCGAGGAGGGAGAGCTTGAATCAAACCCCACGTTCTTGACTGAGTAGAGTAGCATAATCAGCATTATCGAGAACACAAGCATGAACTCAAGCGAAATTTGACCGCGCCTTCTAAGGACTAACCCCATCTCACTCCCTCCATAAGGTCATAGGATTGAACCATATTTAACGGTTACTCCCCAGATTTGTCTTCAACGACCGCAAATATGCCCGAAGGCGTTCTCTTTGTTTCTACGCCAAAATAACCCCCTGTGAACAGCTTAAACTTGTATTTCTCGGGGGTGAGCCCGTGTTTGGTGACGATTGCCCGGAGTTCATCTATGAAGAACTGGGTGAGTTCGTAGTAGAGCAGGTCGAGCGAGCTCTTCACCCTGTCCCTCACGGCGACCGCCAGGGGGAGAATGGCAAGACCGAGCAGGATGAACGGTGTGCCCATCAGAACCGTCGCAAGGCCGGTCAGCCCAACAACAGTCCCGAGAACCGCGTAGGAGAGCCTTTCAAGCCTCTTGAGCTTCTTCCCGAGTTTAACCTTCTCCTCCCAGATGTCGAGCAGGGCGGGGTTGTAGAAGTCGAAGGCCGTATGACGCTTTCCCTTGGCCATCCTCTCCCTTATCAGCGCGTCCCAGTCGTCGGTGTAGTAAATGACCTCCCCACGAAGCTTTGCCCTCTCGGCGTCGAGGGAGGAGATAATCCGGATTATATCCTCCGCACTTTCGTGGGCGATGTGAGAGTAAACGGACTTCTCATCGAGTTCGAGCGCGACCTCCACCGAGTCCTTGATGTTCTCCATCACTCCTCACCCTCGGGAACTGGGTAGATGTCGTCGAAGTCGGGCAAACCGCTGAGGAGCTCGCTCTTCTTTGTTTCCGCCTCTTTCTTGGCCTCCATGAAGGACCTCGCGTACTGCTTGGCGGTTTTGACGATTTCCTCGATGCTCCTGCTCTCGTAG
This sequence comes from Thermococcus nautili, assembly GCF_000585495.1. Taxonomy (NCBI): domain Archaea; kingdom Methanobacteriati; phylum Methanobacteriota; class Thermococci; order Thermococcales; family Thermococcaceae; genus Thermococcus; species Thermococcus nautili. Next base: position 1,334,401 of record NZ_CP007264.1, on the reverse strand, counting down.
ATTCCGCTGAGGAGCGTGACGACCTCAACTTCTCTCTCGCGCGGGTCCGGATAAAAGCCCCTGAAAATCTGCTTGCCCCTGATTTTGCTCGTGAGGTAATCGAGGGCCTCGAAGATGTCTCCAGCCTTGAGAACCTCCGGCGGGCCGTGTACCGCGACGAGGCCGTAGAGGGCGGACTCGATGTTGGCGTCGAGGTAGAGACCCTCGCTCTCAAAGGACTTGATTATCAGCCTCGACAGGCTCTTCACCTTGCTCGCCTCGGCCTTCGCGTAGCCAACGGTGGCGAAGCTTCCAAAGGCCTTGAGGACGAACTTGAGGTCGCTCGCGTCAAGGGTCTGCTCGCCGGGAACATCCACGAGGGCCAGAAGAGAGGCTATCCTCTCGACTATGGTGTAGTTAATCCTCTCGTAGGCCCTGCTTATGTCGTCGTTGCCCTCCTTCAGCTTGTTGTTGTCTATCGCTATTATCGAGTCCGCAATCTTGGACAGCTTGTCTATCGTTATGGCGGCGTTGATGGTGGGCCTTATGCCCTCCTCCCTGAGCGGGAGCGCGCCGATGGCAACGACGAGCGAATCAGGGTACTCCTCCTTGAGGGCCTCAGCCAGGACGGGCGTTCCGCCGGCACCGGTTCCACCGCCGAAGCCAAAGGTAAGGAAGAAGATGTCAACGTCCTCGTAGCCGACTATGGAGTTTATCTTGCGCATCACCAGCGGCAGGTCGCGCTTCATTGCCTCCCTGCCCAGTATGGGGTTAGCGTTGACGCCCTTACCGCCTGTGAGGCTCTCACCTATGAGTATCCTCCTGTCCTGTGGGACGTGCTTGAGGTACTCGAGGTCGCCGCGGGAGGTGTTCACCGCGAGGGTTTCGAAGTCAACTAGCGCGAACAGGTCGGCTATCTTCGTCCCGCACTGGCCGATTCCTATTATCAGGGCCCTCAAGGGCCTTCACCCCACGACCTTCTGGATGAACCTGTCGTTCTCGTACGTCAGCACCATTGCATCACCGTGAATGTAGCGTATGAAGCCCGTTGTGAATAGCTCGACGGCCATCCACCTGCTCGATGGGGAGTAGAACACGAAGAGTACCTTCCCCTTTGCGGTATAACCTGGAACCAGCACTATCGAGGAATCCACCGGCGCGGTGTAGTTGGCCACCACTACGCTTCCATTCTCAACGCGGAAGCTGAGGTAGGGGTTGTATGCTGAGACATTGTAGCTTCCGTAGGGCGCCACGACTATGTAGTAACCCTCACCGATTTCAGTCGTGTTGGCAACCACAAAGGAGTTCCCGTAGAGCTCGATGAGAGAACCCACAACCTTTTCGGTCTCGTTCTTGGAGAGTCCGGATGTCACGAGTGTAAAGAGCTCCGAACCGAGGGCCAGCCTGACGTCATCAAGGGTGACCTTCGGAACGAACTTGTAGCGGGAAAGGTACATCACTGCAAAGGCCGTCTCGACGGACTTTCCGTTGATTTCGCCGCTCTGCTTGGCCCCGATGACAAAGTTGAGGGTGTCCCTGCTGAAGTTGTAGCCGAACTCAGCCAGAACGTCGGTGACGCGGACGGTCAGCTCAACGGTGGGTTTCTCCTGGATAACGCGGCCGCTCATCGGATCGTAGTAGGGCTTCCAGTAGGCCCAGCCACCGTCAACGCGCTGGGAAACGAGCCAGTCCGCGTGGGGCCTGAGCTTGTCCTCGGGCACGATTCCCTGAAGGGCCTCGATTATCGAAACGGTCGTCATGACGTCGGGCCTCAGCATGTAGGAGAAGTAGGGCGTCGAAACGTAGATTCCCCATCCCCCGTTGGAGGTGTCCAGAACCCACTTAACTGCGCGCTGGATGAGGGAGTCGTTGGCAGGAACGCCGAGGTCAACGAGAGCCCTGACGGCGAGTGCCGTCTGGTAGGGCTGGGGACCAAGGTTGTTGCCCCAGAGGCCAATTCCATAGGGAAGCTGGGAGGAGATTATGTCGTTGATTGCCTTCTCCTTTTCCTCCGCCGAGAGGGCGTTGGAGTGGAGCAGTGTCTCAAGGGCGTAGAAGTAAGCGGGGGAGAACCTGTGGGTGCTCACCATCCTCGCCCCATCGACGGTAAGAGCTTCCCTGGCCCACGAGAGAGCCTTCTCGACGGACTTGTTGGTCGGAACGCAGTATTTGAGAGCGAGGAGGGCGTAGTAGGTTGCCTTCTCGTTTGACGGGCCGGGTTTAACAAGGGGCCAGCCCCCGTCGTCGTTCTGGAGGGACTCAAGGGCGGAGCACGGGGCAACGTAGGGGTTCTGCTCAGCAGGAAGCTGAGGGGTGTACTGCTCGAGATATGCAACGGCCATGAGTGCGAATGCAGACGTCTTGACTACCTCGGGAGTCGTGAGGGGATACGTTGGCGACGAGAGCCAGTAGGCGTAGTCGCCGGAAACGTTGGCGAGTTCGAGCAGTTTGCTCACGAAGAAGGAGGTGGTGAAGTCAAGGGGCCTGACGAGCTCAAGGGCATAAGTGAGCATGGCCCTGTCGAGGGTCGTTATAGAGTCGCTCCTGAGGAGTTCCTCAACGTTGGAGACGATGTCGTCGGGCACAGGGTAGTTAACGGCGTGGAGGGCTATAACCTTGAGCGCAAGAGCCTGAGGAGCAGGGAGGGTCGAGGGGGCGGAGAGGAGGAAGCCGACTGCGTTCTTTATTGGGCTCTCAGTATAGTAGTAGCCGTACTCACCGAGGGCCCAGACGGCCATGACGGTCGGGTAGAAGGCGGGAGCACTGTCCGGGACGTAGCCCCAGCCATTACCGGACGATGACGTGAGAAGGTACGACACCGCACCCGAAACACCCTCGATGAGAGCGGAGCGGTGAACCGGAGAAACGTAAGGTTCTGCCTTAAGAAGGGCAATAAGGGCATAAGAAGTGTCAACCACGTTGCTTGTCTCGTTCGGAAGGTAACCCCACCCGCCGTCGGAGTTCTGAAGGGAGAGCAGCCTCATGGCGAGGGAGTCGATTTTATCGGCAGACGTGTTACCAACGGCTTTCTGGGCACCGGACAGGGCCATGAGAACGAGGCTCATTTCTCGAACGCTCTGAACGTTGGAAGAGGTATCTTCGAGAAAGTTAACGCTCCAGCTGATTTGGCCAGCGTAAGCGCCGGGAATTACCAGGAGGAGAACCATTAAAACCGCCGCTATCCTGTTCATATACTCACACCCCAACCAAAAATGGTGGGGAAGATAAATAAAGTTTTCCACGTGGCGTGGAATCAATCAGAAATGAACCTTCCCGTCAATCCCCTTCCTCTGCCGTCCACGTCGTCGCGCATGATGAGAACGACCCTGCTCGGCTCGTACTCGTCCTCGATGTGGTAGCCGGGCAGGTGCTTCACGAGCTCCTCGGCGAAGGCCCTGATTTCCTCGTGCCTCGGCATGTTGTTGATTGTGAGCCTGTTCCTCGAGAAGCCGACGAACATGTAGGCTTTGGCCTCGACGAACATCGGGTTCGCTATCTTAATCAGCTCGGCGTACTTTTCGGGGCTGTGCATGTTCTCGCCCTTGACAAGGGTGAGCCTAATCACCGTCCTCGTTTCCGCGTCGCGCATGAGCCTGAGGGTTTCCTTTATCTTCTCCCAGCCGTCGGGAATCATCGGGACGTTGACGCGGTTGTAAGTCTCGATGTCAGGAGCGGTCAGCGAGACGTAGAACTGCGTTGGAAGCTTATCTTCTCTAATCATCTCCTCCAGCCTCTCCGGAACGGTTCCGTTGGTGACTATGAAGGTCGTGAAGCCCCTCTTGTGGAACTCCTCAACGAGGTCGCCCATGTACGGGTAGAGCATCGGCTCGCCCGATAGGCTAATCGCCGCGTGCTTCGGGTTCCACGCTTCCTCGAACTTCTCCTTCGGAACCTTGGGGTTGCCTTTGTAGCCGACGAGAAGCTTCCTCTGGGCCTTTATGCTCTCCTCGACGATGAAAGCAGGGTCATCCCAGGGTTCTGGCAACTCGGTGCCGAGGAAGCCCTCCATCGGGCGCCAGCAGAAGATGCAGTTGTGGGTGCACCAGGCCAAGACCGGCGTCATCTGAAGGCATCTGTGGCTCGCTATGCCGTAGAACTTCTGCTTGTAGCAGAAGCGACCCTTGGTGAGGCTCTCCTTGAGCCAGTGGCAGAGCTTAACTCCGCTGTGCCTGCCAACGAGCTCGTAGTGCTGTTTTCTGAAGAGGAGCGCGATTTCCTCGGGCATGTTCGGGTTGGCCTTAACCACTATCGCCATTAGTCTCACCTAACCCAAACTCGGGCGAGGTTTTAAAAACCTGATTGGTCGCGACTGTGCATCGTCGAAAATTCCTTCGTCAATCTGCGAAAGGTTTAAAAGGTCAAGGCCGAGCCCACAACCATGATGCGCATAAAACCCGAACCCATGCTCAAGCCGAGGGAGATAGTTCTCTTCCCTGGCGAGGAGCCCGAGGAAGGTAACGAGAGGCCCAAGGTAAAGCTCCTCCACGAGATAAGGCGCTACCGCCTGGCCTGAATAACCACGATGTCCTCAAAGAAGAGGTGCCTTTTGGCGACAACCTCAGCCCTAAGGCCGACTTCCCGGAAAAGATTCAGCGTTTCTTCAATCCCGGTTATCGAGCTCTGGACGAGGTAAACCCTGCCGTTCTCGGTCAGATAATCAGGCACCTCCCGGATGAACCGGTCTATCACCTCCCTCCCGGTTTTCCCACCGACGAGGGCCAAGTCTATTGGCTCTTCCGGCTCACCCGGCAGGTAGGGGGCGTTGAACGTTATCACGTCGAACCTTCCCGAGACGTTCTCAAAAAGGTCGCTCAGGCGGAACTCGACGTTTCTGATTCCGTTCAGCAGGGCGTTCTTCCTGGCGAGTTCTATAGCCATTGGATTCACGTCAACGCCGAGGACGCGTTTGGCTTTCCTCGCCATGAGGAGGGCTATAATCCCCGTCCCGGTTCCAACGTCGAGCGCCACTTCACCGGGTTTAACCTCAAGGGTCTCGGCGAGGAGAAACGTATCCTCCGCCGGCTCATAGACGTTCTCGTCGAGCAGGATTCTGAGACCGTAGTAATGTGGCATGGTGGCACATTACAAAGCGTGTTTATGGGACTTTCGGCAGTTAACCAGGAGATATCTCGAAAATTTTTTGGCATACCTATCTAAAAACTTGGTGTTTATCAAAATGACAGGGGGAAGTGGAAACGGAAAGCACATGTGAAGAGACAGTCTATTTTTGTTGACAGTGCGACATATGTAATCTACAAAAGACTTAAGTAGACCAGATTTGATATGAGTGCGCTAAAACATGCAGGGGTGAACTAATATGGAGCGGAGGGTAGTAGTTGGCGGACTGCTCGTCCTGGCACTGGTTCTGTCCCTCTTTGCTGTGCCAACCGCTGCCAAGGGCAGCGACACGGTTAGGGTGGTTGCCCTTATAGACAGGGACGACTTCAGGGGAGATGCAGTAAGGGGCATAGGCGGTAAAATCGTCTACGAGTTCAAGCTGATTGATGCCGTCGTCATTGACATTCCTCCCAACGCGGTTGGAAAGCTCGCCAAGCTTGAGGGAGTTAAGAATGTCGAGTTCGACGCCCAGGCCCAGCTCTACAGGGGAGGGCCGAGGTGGCTCGTTCCAGAGCCCACACAGCCCGCCCAGGAGATTCCCTGGGGAATAGAGCGCGTTAAGGCTCCCGACACATGGAGTATAACCACCGGCGCCAGCAACGGCGTCATCGAGGTTGCCATACTCGACACCGGAATAGACTGGGACCACCCCGACCTCAAGGACAACATCGCCTGGGGCGTCAGCACCATAGGCGGCGAGGTTAGCACCGACCCCGCTGACTGGTACGACGGCAACGGCCACGGAACCCACGTCGCCGGAACCATCGCGGCGCTTAACAACGACATCGGCGTCGTCGGAGTCGCCCCGAACGTTGAAATCTACGCCATAAAGGTTCTTGACGACAGGGGAAGTGGAGCGTACACCGACATAGCGATAGGAATCGAGCAGGCCCTTCTCGGTCCGGACGGAATACTTGACAAGGACGGGGACGGAATAATCGTTGGAGACCCGGATGATGACGCCGCCGAGGTCATAAGCATGTCCCTCGGAGGACCGAGCGACGATGAGTACCTCCACGACATGATAATCAAGGCCTACAACTACGGCGTCGTCATCGTCGCCGCGAGCGGTAACGAGGCCGCCGACCAGCCGAGCTACCCGGCCATCTACCCGGAGGTCATAGCGGTTGGAGCCACCGACTCGAGCGACGCCGTAGCTTACTTCAGCAACCTCCAGCCCGAAGTTAGCGCCCCGGGCGTTGACGTGCTCAGCACCTACCCGGACGACACCTACGAGAGCCTCAGCGGAACCTCAATGGCCACCCCGCACGTCAGCGGTGTCGTTGCGCTCATCCAGGCGGCCTACTACAACAAGTACGGCAAGGTTCTCCCGGTCGGAACCTTCGATGACATGAACACCAACACCGTCAGGGGAATCCTCCACGTTACCGCCGACGACCTCGGAGACCCCGGATGGGACATCTACTACGGCTACGGAATAGTCAGGGCCGACCTGGCAGTCCAGGCGGCTCTTGGCTGATTTCCTCTCTTTTATCTTCTTCGAGAAGTCCTCAGAAAAGTCCAGTTCAAAGGAAAGAAAGGGAAATCACTTCTTCCACTCGGTGTAGCCGCACCTTCCGCAGGACCAGCGGTCCTTGTGGTTGGCCATGAAAACGCCCGGCCCGCAGCGCGGGCAGAACTTGTTCTTCCTGACGACCTTTCCACCCTTAACCTCGTAGAGCTTCCACTTCTGGCTGGTCTTCTTCTTGCCCTTGGCCATTTACACCACCTCACTCTTCCTCCTTCTGAATGAGGCCGTCCCTAACGAGGATGTACTCAGGCTCTATGTAGAGCATCCTCTCCCTCGTCTCGTAGGCCTTGGCGTAGCCCTTGCTGACGTGGCTTCCGAAGTAGCTCCTGATGTACTGGAGAACGGTGGTGTTCGGGTCGAGGTCGAGCATGGCGACGAGCTTACCCTTCACCGCTTCCCTGCTCGGGGTAGGCTCGCCCTCGTGGATGATGTCGAAGTATATCTCCTTTCTCCCGAGGAGCTTGTTCTCCTTTATCTCGGTCACCTTAATCTCCATCACGAACCACCTCCATCTTGGCAAGTATTTGCGCACACCTGCGCTTGCATTCGGGTGTTACCTTTATAAGCACTACCCCCTCGTCGGGCTGGCCGTAGAGGACGACCGAGTTGAGAGGGGCGTAGAGCACCGCCGGAATCGCCCCCAAATCCTCCTCACCGCTGACGAGTATGTGAACCGGCCTGCCCCGCTCGACGAGGCGGAAGGCCTTTCTGATGGCGTCTAATAAAGCTTTCGTTATGGTCCCGGGGGGATTTGAAACGGTCATGAAGACGGCCTTCGCGTTTATGTCGGGAGAATAGTCGGTCCTCTTCGTCCTGAGGTCGTAGAGGGCAAGGGAAGGGGAAATGCCGAGCTTGAGGACGTTCTCCGTAACGACGTCCCCGACGGTGATTACGGTTTTACCCCTAAGCTCGTCCTTAATCCGAAGGTAGGGCTCCGGAATCGGGCCCTTTATCAGCTCTCCCAGCGGTTCCTTGAGCTCTCGCCGGAGCTCTTCAGTTAGGCGGAACAGCATTTCACCTGACCCTTATGGCGTATTTGCCAGGAACTTTGGCGGCCTCTGGTATGCTCTCGCGGAGCTTCTTGGCAATTTTGCTCTCGGTGTCGAGGATTATGACGAGGTCGAACCAGTCGTCGCTCAAATCCCTGCTCCCGCAGACGGGACAGCGGTCCTCGGTCGTTATGTAGTGGCAGTGCCTGCAGGCCCTCTCCTTCGCCATGCTCACTCCTCCTTGGCCTTTCTCTTCTCCTTCTCAATCCACTCGAACTTTCCGAGACCGGGCTGGCGCATGGTCATGTTAATCTTGTTCTCCCTGATGATTCTGCTCTTGACGCTTATGCCGATTATCCTCGCCCTCACGAAGTCGCCGAGCTTGAGGACGCGGTTGGTTTCCTTGCCTATGAACTGCCTGTTCTTCTCGTCGAAGACGACGTAGTCGTCCATGAGCTGGCTTATGTGGACAAGACCGTCCATCGGGCCGATTCTGATGAAGGCGCCGTAGGGCATCATCTCAACGACCTCGCCCTCAACGACCTCCTGGTTCTCGGGCTTCCAGACGAGGACGTCAAAGGTTACCTCGTGGTAAGTGGCCCCGTCGCCCGGGACGATTATTCCCTGCCCAACGTCGTGGACGTCAAGGATTGCCAGGATAACTCCCTCGTCCCTATCGTAGATGCCCTCGTAGGTCTCGCGGAGGACCTTCTTGGCTGCCTCCTTCGGGTCCATCGTGAACATCCTGGGCGGAATCCTGACGACGTCCTTAACCGTCAAAAGCTTGTACATGGCCTGACCTCCAAAAAGAGTTGAAAGGAATCACTCCTTTCCAAACTTCTCCTTGTAGAGCTCTATGGCACGGAGGATTTCCTTCTTGGCCTCCTCGGCGTTGCCCCAGCCCTCAATCTTGGTGACCTTGCCCTGGAGCTCCTTGTAGCGCTGGAAGAAGTGGGCAATCTCGTCGAGGAAGGCCTTGGGAACGTCGTCGATGTCCTTCCAGTCCTTGAAGTACGGGTCCTCAACCGGGACGGCGAGAACCTTCCAGTCCTTGTCTCCGCTGTCCTCCATCTTCATTATGCCTATCGGCCTGGCCTCAATGATGGTGAGCGGGTAAACGGGCTCGCGCATGATGACCATTATGTCGAAGGGGTCGCCGTCGTCGTACCAGGTCTGGGGTATTATTCCGTAGTCCACCGGGTAGAAGAACGGGCTGTAAAGGACGCGGTCAAGCTTGAGGAGTCCGGTCTTCTTGTCGAGCTCGTACTTGTTCCTGCTCCCCTTCGGAATCTCTATGAGCGCGTACACAACGTCCGGAACGTTCGGTCCGGGCTCAAGCTCGTGGAACGGGTTCATCTCTAACCACCTCTAACCCTTTTAGAATTCCTAAGGTGGCTTTCCGCTTGGGCTTTTAAAGTTGTTGGTGTCCGGGCTAATTCGCCCGGTACTCGTAAACGGTTTCACCGTCGGTTATCGCATAGACGTCAGTTTCGCCGTCGCGGTAGTGCACTATCGGCCTGTCAACGAGCTCGAAGACCCTCTCAAGGTCCTTTGGGGAGGACAGCTCAACGCGCTTCCCGTCGGGGGACGTTCCCTCAACCGTGTACTTCTTCAGGCCCTTCAGCTCCTTGGGCTCGCGTTCCTTCTTTTCGCGCTTGGCGTAGATGAACCCCGCCGGAGGAATCGCGAAGAGCAGTGCCATGGCCGGGAAAACGGTTCTGGCCGTCGAAACCCCGACGTCCGAGCCGGCAAAGGAGAGCGAGTTCGTGGTCGTGCTGACGGTCCTCACGACCTTCTGGTACTCCTTGTCCGTTCCGCTGAAGTACAGCATCCCTGATGCGTCGCGCTTCAGCCGGATTTCCTGGGTGAAGGACTCCCTCCCGTTGGCCAGAACTTTCACGGTGACGTAAACTTCCCTCTCGGCACGGTAGAGGCCCGTTCCTTCGCGAACCATCTGGAGTCTCTCATTCAGCTCAGTAAAGTTCAGCTCAACTGGAACCTCGAAGGAATTCACGAAGGTGCCCTTGGCGAGGAGCTTCGTGTCGTTGACGATGTAGACCCTCTTCTTGCCCGAGGTGACGTAGTAGTTGACGTGGAGAACGGCTTCGTAGCTTCCCCTGGCACCGTCCGATGAGAACTCGTATGTCCCAACTATCACGTCGGTTATCTTTGAGGGATAGTACTCAAGGGAAGTCCCGTTACCGTAAACGGTTTCGTTCGAGAACAGCCCATAGGCCGTAAAGTGTCCCTCCTGCGCGTAGGCTTTTGAGTAGGTTGCCTTCGTTGTTACCGGCTCCCTCGAGTAGGCAACGCCCGAGTAGATGGCAAAGATGAAGGCGAGGGAAACCGAGAGGGCGAGACCTCCGAGGAGCGCCCGCTTTTTATCAATCTTCATAATCAACGACCTCCAGTTACGTGAACCGTGATTTTATTCGAGACGACGTCGGTGCCGCACAGGTGAGCCCCGCAGTTGAGGACGTAATCACGCGGGCAGTAGAAGATAACGCTCATTGGAATGTTCAGGGTTACCGTCTCCCCATGGGCCACGTGGACGTGCCACACTATGAGCCAGCCCCAGCAGCCGCAGTGACCAACCCGGAAATGCATGTCGGCATCGCCAGAACTCGCGTCGGGATGGAACGGCACGTACAACGCGCCCCTTTGCGAGGGAATGAAGTCCTTTATGACGAAGTCGCCCTCCGGACCGTTGTTGGTGAAGTTGAGTTGCAGGGTTATTGAATACCAGTTCCAAACAGTGTAGTTGTAAACGTCCCCAACTATGGCCTTCCTGAGCACGTAGGTTGGCTTCTCAACCTTAGCGTACATCGAGCAGTCCTTGAGCTCGGCGCTTCCCCCATCCCACTCCGCGTAAACGGTCAGGGGAACTCCGTAGGTGCCGTCATCAACGTCGTCATCCGCCGAGAAGCTCCCGCCGATTGCAGCCGATTCGCCCGGCTCAAGGGTGTAAGTTGAACCGTTAACGCTCCCGCTGAGGCCATCCGGAAGGGCTGAGTAGTCCCCCTCCACGTGGAACGTTATCGGCCGGTCCATCAGGTTTTCAACTGTTATGGCCGTGAACTCCACGCCCGAGCTTGCGTTAACCGGAACCGGCTCCGACAGACAGCGGTATGCTATGTAGGAATCGCTTCCGCTCACAACATCAAACTCGGCACTCCTACTTGCAGTGTAAGCCCGAAAATTCCCGCTCGAACCCACTATCAGGAGCAGCCCGAGGAGGAAAGTCGTAATAAGTATGAATTTTCTCATGCTAACCATCTCCGAGTACCTTGGAGAGGATACTTCCCCTCCGTTTCCTGATTCTAAGAACGTCCCCCTCCGAAATCCCCGCGAGATGGTAGAAGGCCAGGAGCACTGCCGAGATTAGCAGGGCGTAGGCTACGAGCGGGAGATACGGGCTGAAGGAGTACAGGAAAATCACGAGTGAAGCGGGAAGGATTGCCGGATAAGACCTGACCTGGAACTCCTCCCTGTAAATCTTTGTGTCCTCTGGAACGGTGACGTGGACGGGAACTTCAACGCTTGAACCTCCACCAATGCGGAAAAAAGTCGGCCCCAGCAGCTGGGCCCGTTCGCCGTCGCCGCTGATGAAGTAGTAGAACGGGTACAGGGCCTTGTTCTCGACGCTCAGGTTCTTATCGAAGGTTGAACCCGGAAGGTACCATCCCTCCCTCTGGCCGCCGGCGAGCGTTGAGGAGTAAGTGAATGCCAGCGTTCCCCACGAGGCTACCGTCACGAAGAGAAAACCTGCCACTATCAGGGCCGATGCAACCGCGTATAGGGTTCTAATGCTCACGCGGTAGTACTTAACTCGCTTCTTCCTTTTGGAGTCCCCCGAAAACGTAAGGAACGCCCCGACGATAAGGAGGACCGCTATCGCGTAGACGTTGCTGAGCCTTGCCCTCAGGGACTGGATTAAGTTCCCCCCTCCCCTCAGGACAAGGGGTTTGCCGAAGAGAACGACCACCTTTCCTGCCACGTCAGAGTTGTTTACGGGCGGATAAAGGCCGTCCTGCTGGTCGGTGGCAACGTTGTTGTCGCCCTTTGTTATAATGCCCTCCTCGGTAACCGCGAAGACTCTGTGAACCGTCCAGCCGTCGCGCCTGTGGAAAACTATGATATCGCCAACCTCAAAGTTCTTCGCAAAGGGATTCATCAAGAAGAGGTCGCCCCTGTTTATGGTGGGCGTCATGCTATCGGAGTAAACGTACGAGAGAAACACGGGGCGGTCCAAGAAAAAGCCCGCTAACGAGCCAAGGAGAAAGGCAATCACAATGAAAGCAAAGGTGAACTCAAGTATTTTTTTCATAGCAACTCCCCCTCAAAGGGGTTGGGGCAAAGGCCCCGAAAAGAAATCACTGGGGTCCACCGGTGCATTCGCCGGCAACGGCTTCAATGCTCATCTGGAACTGGTAGCTTCCAGTTGTCGAGTTCGTGTTGTCGAATATCATTCCAATGGGAATGGGGTTTCCGTGGGTCACGGTGAAGTTTATGTTGTGGGCAGGTCCCGCTATGGGGCTGTCGTAGGTTCCCGCGAAGATTAAGACGTCATCGTGCTGGGTCTTGATGGTGACGCATATAGGATACTCCGTGTTGTTGTTTTCCCAGAGCTCGTTGCTTACCTGGAACATCTCCTCAAAGACGTAGGTCGTGTTCGGGCTCATGCCGTTTCCACCACCTGTTGGGTGGTTCAGGTTGTACTGGCTGATGTCGACGTAAAGCTTTCCGGCATCGTAGGTCACGTAGGGCTGAAGGGCCGTCAAATCAATCAGCTCGTTGTCGTCGGAGACGACATCAAAGCTCGCCTGCCTGTCGGCAGAGTAATACCTGAAGTTTGCCCCGGCTCCAACCGCCAGGAGCATTCCAACCATCAGTAAAGCCAATCCAAATAGTTTATTCATCTTTCATACCCCCTTCACTGCCCGCACTTTCCAACTAAGTCTGCCGGTTCGGTGCCGAGTCTCCATGCCTGGATGTGTATGGTGCTGCTCTCGCTGTCTCCGGGGAGCGAGTTCCCAACGGTGAAGTCCATACCAACCTTAACGGCCTCTCCAGGACCTAGTGTAAAGCAGACGTCGTTCTTGGCCATGTCGCTGGCGTAAACGATTGCACTAGTGTTAGCATCATGAACGTCGTGGTCGGCGCCGTAGAACTGTATTGCGGTGTTGGCGTTGGTAATCCTGACGACGATGGTCATGTTGTCCTCCCAAAGGTCGTTGCTTACCTCAAAGACCTCATCGAAGTTGTACTCCGAGTTCGGGCTGAGGCCCTGGCCGTAGCCTGGGTAGTTCGGGTTGTCCGGGCTTATATCAACGACGAGAACGCCACCGTCGTTTATGTACGCGTAGGGCTGAATGGGCGTTAAATCAATGAGCTCGTTATCATCGCTGACGATGTCCCAGTGGACACTCCTGTCAGCGTTGTAGTCCCTGAAGTTGGCTCCAGCCCCTAACACGAGACCAAAGGCCACCAACAGGCCAAAAATTCCAAGGGCAATATTCTTTCTCATTTTTTTCGCCTCCAGATTGGAGGCACTGTGGCAGAGAAGCCAGCGGTGAGAGTGAAGGTTCATCCCTAAACCAAGACACACTCACGACCACTGCAACGGTGAAATCAACGCAGTGCCTCTGCAACCCCATCGGGTTGCTCACTAATTCCTTGACCCATTGGGGTATATATGAAATGTCGGATTAACGGCCGGTAATGGGAGATTACCCAAGAAAAGAAGGCCTAAATGCGCTTCATTTTCCTGTGGTGGATAACCCCAACACCGGCGTAAACCAGCGATGCGAGGGCGAGGTGAAGGTTGTTCAGGTAGAGGGCCGTTATGAAGAACATCAGCGAGAGCCCAATGTAGAAGGAGCTCCAGCTTATGTCGTTCTTCTTGACGGTCTCCATGTAAACTGTGACATCGTCGGGCACCTTCACGAGGGTTATGACGCCGTGCTTGAAGGTTATAACCCCCTCGCGCTCGAGCTTCGGAATATGCGTCTGAACCAGGCTCACGTAAACGCTCTTTCTGTGCTTCCGGTCAGTGTTCCCCTCGTTCTCGGCTATGTACTCAACCATATCCCTCAGCTCGGCCCTCCCGTCGGACTTCTGGAGGTACTCAATCATGAGCATCCTCCTGCTGTTTCCGAGTATGACCGAGGAGGTTCCCATGGCAATCACCGTGCTAACCTGTAGTGTTTTCTACCGTTGTTGCCGACCCTCGTCTCGACGAGACCGGCCTTGGCCAACCGTCTGAGGGCCCGCTCGACCCCCTGCCTCGTGACGTCAAAGCCCCTTTCCATAAGAAAACGGGTGATGAATGCAACGGTCAGCTCCCTCTCGCGGAGCATCTCAACCATTTCACTCTCAAAATCCCTCTTCATGACTACGACCTCCCGGCCGGAGTAAGACCCGGCCTTGGGAAGAATAGGGAAAGGTAGTATTTAAACCTGCCTCAAAAGTTCGAGAAGGGAAGTTAGAGAAGAAGAGAAAGTGAATCAGGCTGAATTCTGGTAAAAACGCTCAACAAAAGGCCTATGTTCAAAAACAAAGGCAGAAATAGTCGGAACATCAAACGGAATTTCACGGATTTTCCAAAATAAACAGGTAGAACCGTGCATCCAGCTCATCTTTGAAGGCGAATTCATGGGAAAGACCAGGAAAATCGCGACGTGTTAGGATAAACATCAACGACAAAAATACGTTTTGGGGTATAACATGAGGTTCGAGAAGGGAATTTAAGAGAGGGGGTTCGGGGTTCTGGAGCCCTTAGACGATGGTAGCCCCGCGGGGATTCGAACCCCGGTCGCGGGATCCAGAGTCCCGCATGCTTGGCCGCTACACCACGGGGCTGTGCCCGTTGAATAGCTAAAGGGGAGGATTTATAAATTTTACTCCCTAGAAACTTTTGCCAAGCAAAAGTTTCATCAAAGTTTGTGATTCATTTGACAAGGGCTTCTTCAAGAGCGTTTGCACTTTCAACATCTAGGAGATGTTTTGGAATTCTCACTTCTGGAAGCTTTCTCACGTGGGTTTACCTTTTCTCGCGCTCCGGAGGAGCGCTTCTTAGAGGAACCCCTCCTAAATGGCCCCTTTGAAGAGAATTCTCCTGATAACACTGTCTTTTAAGAGTGCAAACTTCTTAGAAATCGCATTTTTGGAGAAGAATCACAAACCCTGGTCAAACTTCGCGCAGGCGAGCAAGCTTTAGGAAAGCTTGACCAAAGGATTGCCCTTATCACTAACGAGCAAAAAGTCAGTCGTGCACTAACAAAAGAGGCAAGTTAATAGGGGTTAACACTACAATAAAACCCTCTTGAGATAGTTTCAACTTATCATCGGCGTCCGAAGGACGCCTTCTTAGTCTAGAGTGAAACACTAATCAAAGGGCAAGTTGAGTAGAACCCATCTCAGAACTTGCCAATCCTTAGAAAAGCACTTAACTTTCCGCCAGCGCTTTCGTCAGAAAGGGCTGTAATGGTGGGCCCGCGGGGCTTCGAACCCCGGACCTCCCGCTTATCAGGCGGGCGCTCTGACCAGGCTGAGCCACGGGCCCATAAGAATTCTGGTGCCCCGGCCGGGATTTGAACCCGGGTCGCGGGATCGAGAGTCCCGCATGATTGACCGGGCTACACCACCGGGGCGTGTCCGAGATTAAGGGCGAGGGAGGGTTTAAAAAGTTTTCGGTTATGCACATAAGCAGGGCCCCAATTCATACTCTCAAAAATGTACCCAGACACTAAGGAAAACCCTTAAAAATTAGACTGTATTAACGTAGCGCTAGTAATAATGAGATCGTGACATCTTAAGTTAGAGAGGTGTAATCTCATGAAGCTTGCAGTCACGATTCCCGCATACAATGAAGAGAAAACAATTCCCAATGTCATCAGAGAAATACGGGAGCTTAAGCCTGATGATTTTGAAGGGAAAATAGATGATATCAAAATAATCGTTGTTAATGATGGCTCCAAAGATAACACCGCAAGAGTCGCCAAAGAAGCTGGAGCAGATATAGTGGTTAGCTTCAGGAGGAACAGAGGGCTAGCGAGGGCATTCAGGCAGGGAATAGAAACCGCCCTTGAAATCGGCGCGGATATAATTGTTAACATCGATGCCGATGGCCAGTACAACGCCAAAGAGATTCCAAAATTAGTGAAACCAATACTTGATGGCAAGGCCGACATAGTCTTAGGCTCAAGGTTTAAAGGATGGATTGAGTACATGCCAATGCAGAAGCGCATTGGAAATAAAATAGCAACGTGGGTAACAAGGATTGCTTCAGGATTTCCGACATCTGATGCGCAAACTGGATTTAGAGCTTTTTCAAGGGATGCTGCGATGAGATTACATGTTTTGGCGGATTATACTTATGTCCAGGAGACTATTATCCAGGCAAATCACTACGGATTAAAGATTGTTGAAGTACCTGTGCAGTTTAGAAAGAGACAGGGAGACGGAAAATCCAGGTTGATTTCAAACATCTTTGGATATGCCAAAAGAGCAGGTATGATAATACTGAGGTCATACAGGGATTACAATCCATTGAAGGTTTTTGGAATTGTAGGGGCCATTTTTATAATCGTCGGATTGTACTTTGGGTGGAGGGTCCTTTCATATTACTACACCACTGGAAGCGTTGGTAGCAGGTTACCTTCCGCGATACTTGCAACTTTGTTGCTTATAATAGGGGTTCAAACGGTAGTTTTGGGATTGTTGGCAGATATGCTTAAGTCCCAGAGGATGCTATTGGATGATGTACTTTACAGATTGAAGAAGTTGGAGTATGAGAAAAAGGAGTAACGGTGGTAAGGGAATGAAGGTTCTCTTCATCTCAGGGAGAGAACCAAGTTATGTGAGGAATTCCTTAATATTAAGGGGTTTAAAGGAAAATGGAATTAACGTTGTTGAGTACACCAGCCAACTAAATTCTTATTCTAAGCGATATTATGAGGTTCTAAGGAAAGTTCTTATAAAAAAAGAGAAAGAAGTCGACATCATTTTTGTTGGTTTTTTGGGCCAGCCTATAGTTCCAATAGTTAAGTCAGTGTTACCAGGAAAGCCAATAATTTTTGATGCATTTATCTCAGTATATGACACTTTATGCTTTGATAGGCAGATTATCAAGCCCAATTCCCTATTTGGGAAATCAAGTTATCTGTTGGACAAATCTTCATGCGAACTTGCCGACATTGTTTTGTTAGATACT